>JAUICO010000051.1 GCA_030427825.1 bacterium
GGCGACAACGTGAAGATGACGGTCGAGATGACCAAGCCGATCGCCATGGACAAGGGGCTGCGCTTCGCAATCCGCGAAGGCGGCCGCACCGTCGGCGCCGGCGTCGTCTCTGAGGTCCTCGACTGAGGATCGAAAAATAACAGGGCGGTTCACGTCGTCCTGTCCTAAACGGCAGTAGCTCAGTTGGTAGAGCAGTGGATTCCAAATCCACCGGCCGGGAGTTCGAGTCTCTCCTGCCGTGCTGGCGCCCTTGTCGGCGCACAACACCGAGACAATCATGGAAGACGTCAGACGATATGTAAGCATCACGTACCTGGTCTCAGGAGCAATCCTGGCCTGGGTACTGATGAAGACCCTCGGGCTGATTCTCGGCTCCTTCGGCCCCGGCGCGGATCGCATCCTCTTCGGCGGCATCAACGTGTCGACGGTTGTCGGCCTCTCGCTCGGCGTCGGCGTCGCCCTGTACTGCTGGCGTAACGACAAGATCTACACGACGGCAAACGAGGTCGTCGTCGAGCTCTCGAAGGTCACCTGGCCGGATCGGGAAGACACGAAGCGTTCGACCTGGGTTGTGATCGCTTTCGCGGTGTTTCTCAGCCTGGCGCTCTCGCTATTTGACCTCATGGGCCGAGCGGTCATCGATCTCGTCTTCCGTATCTTCGGCAACTGAGTGCAGACGCACCGGAGCAATATCTGATGTCCGAATCTGAAGCAGCGACCGAAGGCGCTGAAGCCGCCGTTGAACCCGCCGAGCCCGTCAAGAATACGGAGGGCATGAGCTGGTACTTCGTGCAGACGCATTCCAGCTACGAGAATCGAGCAAAAGTGGGTCTGCTTGAGCAGGCACGTCTCGCCGGCAAAGAGGACGACCTGGGAGACGTCATCATCCCGATGGAAGCTGTCGTCGAGGTGAAGAAGGGCGAGCGCTCGGCGCGTGCACGAAAGTTCTTCCCCGGCTACATGCTCGTGCAGCTGCGTCTGACCGACGAGATGTGGCACGTTATCAAGGACACCCCGCGGATCATCGGATTCGTCGGCGGTGGCACCAACCCGCCGCCGATCCCGCAGCACGAGGTCAATCGCATCCTCGGCCAGATGGAAGAAGGCATGAAGGCGCCGACACCGGTGCTCTCCTTCCAGGAAGGCGACCAGGTGCGTGTTATCGATGGGCCTTTCAAGAACTTCAGCGGTGTCGTTGAAGAGGTAAACCCGGACAAAGCCAAGGTGCGCGTTCTGGTGTCCATCTTCGGTCGCGCCACGCCGGTCGAGTTGGATTTCGTGCAGGTGGAGCCTGCAGCAACGGAATAGGCGAAGGTGCGACGGGACGATCTCCAGACAGCGGTGCATTTCAGCTTGCAGCGCGCCCGGTGATCCCCTAGAGCGCCCGCTCCGTCGTTCGGACCAATGGGACGCGGCATTCGCCGGGCGGTCCCGCATGGGAGACAGGAGAGATGGCAAAGAAAGTAATGGCAATCGTCAAGCTGCAGTTGGAGGCAGGCAAGGCGAATCCATCACCACCCGTAGGACCGGCGCTCGGCCAGCACGGCGTGAACATGATGGAATTCTGCAAGGCCTACAACGCCCAGACTGCGGACAAGCCCGGGATGATTATCCCTGTGATCATCACCATCTACGGTGATCGATCCTTCACGTTCGAGCTCAAGACGCCGCCGGCAGCTGTCCTTATCAAGAAGGAACTGAAGCTGAAGAGCGGATCCGCGGTGCCCAACCGGGACAAGGTCGGCAAGCTTACTCAGGCGCAGCTGCAGAGCATCGCCGAGATCAAGCTTCCTGATCTGAACACGGACGACATTGAGATGGCTAAGCGCATCGTCGCGGGCACTGCCCGCTCGATGGGCGTCGACATCATTTCGGCTTGAGCGCCGCACTACTGAGGGTTTGAAACATGGCGAAAGTAGGAAAGCGCATCACCAAGGCGCGAGAACAGTACGACCGCGAGACCTACTACTCAGCGGCGGACGCCTGTGAGCTGGTCAAGAAAATGGCCGGCGCAAAGTTCGACGAGACCGTGGACGCTTCGGTGAACCTGGGTGTGGACCCGCGTCACGCAGACCAGATGGTCCGCGGCGCAGTGGTACTGCCTCACGGAACCGGTAAGACGATCCGCGTGGCCGTCTTCGCCCGCGGAGAGAAGGAGCAGGAAGCTCGCGACGCAGGCGCTGACTTCGTTGGCTCCGACGACCTTGCGGCGAAGATCCAGGAAGGCTGGCTCGACTTCGACGCCACGATCGCGACCCCCGACATGATGGGTGTTGTCGGTCGCCTCGGACGCGTGCTCGGACCCCGCGGTCTGATGCCGAACCCGAAGGTCGGCACCGTGACATTCGACATCGGCAAGGCGGTCAGCGAGATGAAGGCAGGTCGCGTGGAATTCCGCGTCGAGAAGACCGGTATTATCCAGGCCACAATCGGCAAGGCGTCGTTCACTCCGACACAGCTCGCCGAGAACCTGAACTCACTCCTTGAGACCCTGGTTCGCTTGAAGCCGGCGACGGCCAAAGGTACCTACATGCGCCGCGTGACCATCTCGAGCACGATGGGTCCCGGTGTTCGCGTCGACTCTTCATCGATCGCCTGAGACCGCACCACTACCTGAGATTCCTCTCCAGAGTACGTATTCAACATATCGCTGAAACCAGACCAGAGAAGTCGGCGCCCCGGAGTAACTGCTGAGGGCTTAATTATCCGGCGGAGGTTGTGGAGTCAGGCAGCGCGAACTCGTGTTTGCGCCTCGCTGCTCACGCCCCGTCCGATCCCTCGCGCGGGGCTTTTCACATTCTCGGCCCGCAGGCACAGCGACACCTGGCGAATCGAAACACTTTCAGACTACCGACACCAACCTCACACACCAACGAGCGACATTCATGAACAAGGACGAAAAAGCGAAACTGGTCGAAGAGCTCCGTGAAGCTCTCACCGCGGCGCCTTCGGTCGTGCTCGCATCCAGCGTCGGCATCGGTGCCAACGATATGAACGAGCTTCGCGCGAAGATTCGCGCGAGCGGCGCCCGCTACCACATCGTGAAGAACACCCTCGCCAAGCGCGCCATCGAAGGCACGGATCTTGCCGAGCTTGCCGCACACTTCGTCGGGCCCACGGCTATCGCATGGCACCCCGATGAGGCAGTCGCGCCGGCCAAAGTCCTCGTCGACTTTCGCAAGAAAGAGGAGAAGCTCGAGATCAAAGCCGGATTCCTTAACGGCGGTGTGATCAGCGTCAGCGACGTAAACACGCTCGCTACGATGCCGGGCAAGGACGAGCTTCGCGCGAAACTGCTCAGCGTATTCAACGGCGTACCGACGAAGTTCGTCCGCACACTCGCCGCCGGTCCGCAGAGTTTCCTCACCCTTTTGACGGCGCGGAAAGACAGCATCGGCTGATTCCGCATTTCCGACAACGCGCCGCGTTCGCGGCACACTTTCAGACACCGCCGCGTTCGCGGCACGCTTTCAGACACCGCCGCGTTCGCGGCACGCTTTCAGACACCGCCGCGTTCGCGGCACGCTTTCAGACACCGCCGCGTTCGCGGCATCAGCAGGAGAAGACAGATGGCAGTAACCAAAGAAGAAGTAGTCGAGTTTCTCTCGGGCATGAACGTCATCGAGCTCAGCGAGCTCATCGGCGAGCTGGAAGAGAAATGGGGCGTCTCCGCAGCGGCTGCTGTCGCAGTTGCCGCCGGTCCCGGCGCGGCTGACGCCGGCCCCGAAGAAGAGAAGACCGAATTCGACGTCGTCCTCGAAGACATCGGCGCCAAGAAGATCAACGTCATCAAGGCGGTCCGTGAGATCACCGGTCTTGGCCTCAAAGAAGCCAAGGAACTCGTTGAATCTGCACCGACGGCGGTCAAGGAAGGGATCGCGAAGGCCGACGCTGAAGAGATTCAGCAGAAGCTCGAAGCTGCAGGCGCAAAGGCTGCACTCAAGTAAGGTGACGGTGCCGATTCGGTGCCCCAAAGGGCGCTGATCGGTGCAGGTCCACCCGGCCTGGAGCAACGCGGACGCAATTTCGGCGTCCGCGTTTGCACGGTTTTTGCACGGAAAGATCGGATTTCGAGCTTGACGGCAAAATTGCCGATCACTATCCCACGCTCCCGCTCAAAGAACGGGTGCGATGGATTCCGGGTCCAGGACGCACCCTGCGGCACCGCAGCACAGCCAAATTGTCTGCATCCAACTGAGAGATAAAGGGATACGCACCTGCTCCGCCTGATGACCACCTGAAGGCAGCGGTTCGAGGCCATCGGCCGATCTGCGCAGCTTTGTGCAGCCCCTTTACTGAACACGGCGAACCTAAGAGGAGCACCCTCAATGGCATCAGTCATTCAGACCAACTTCCGACTCCGTAAGACCTTCGCGCGTATTCAGGAGGCGATCGAGATTCCGAATCTGATCGCGATCCAGAAGCGCTCGTATGACCTGTTTCTGCAGGACGGAATTGACCCCGACGATCGCGAAGAAGTAGGCCTTCACGCGGTCTTCAAGTCGGTATTTCCCATCAAGGACTTCAACGAGACCTGCTCTCTGGAGTTCGTTGAGTACCACCTTGATCGACCGAAGTACGACGTCGAAGAGTGCATGGCCCGCGGCATGACCTTCGCCGCGCCGGTCAAAGTCGTGATTCGACTGGTCGTTTTTGACCAGGGCGAGACTCCGGAATCCCGCTCGATTCGCGACGTCAAAGAGCAGGAGGTCTTCTTCGGCGAGATCCCTGTCATGACCGACAATGGGACCTTCATCGTCAACGGTACCGAGCGCGTCATCGTGTCGCAGCTGCACCGCTCACCCGGCGCATTCTTCGACCACGACAAGGGCCGGTCTCACTCCAGCGGAAAGCTCCTATACTCCGCGCGCATCATCCCCTATCGCGGCGCCTGGATCGACTTTGAGTTCGACGCGCGGGATATCCTGCATGTGCGCGTCGATCGCCGCCGCAAGCTGCCGGCTACCGTGCTTCTGCGCGCCCTCTACAAGACGCCGCCGGATCCGCACCGCCGCCTCGAAGAGGTGGATCGTACCGGCTACACGGCGGAAGAAATCCTCGACATGTTCTACGACTTCGAGACGATTCAGCTCGGCAAGAAGTCAGCTCAGAAGGTGCTCAACGCAGAGCTGCACGCGGACACCCTTGCGTCCCTCGATATCGAAGACGCCGACGGAAACGTAACGGTCAGGGCGAAGAAGCGCCTCACCCGTGCCAAGATCCGCAAGCTCCTGAAAGCCGGCATTGAGAAGGTTGGAATCTCTGACGAAGAGCTGCTCGCGAAGTACTCTGCGATCGATATCTTCGACGAAGAGACCGGTGAGATCATCGTAGAGTGCAATGAGCAGCTCACCGAAAAGAACGTCGAAGCCCTGCGCGAGCATGGCGTCGAGTCCATCGAGGTGCTCTTCATCGACGGCATCAAGGTCGGCTCCTTCCTCCGCGACACCCTCGCGGTCGACAAGGTCGCCTCGCCGGAACAGGCGCGCATGGAGATCTACCAGCGTCTTCGTCCCGGGGATCCTCCCACGCAGGACACTGCAGAGGCGCTCTTCGAGAACCTCTTCTACAAGGCGGATCGCTACGACCTGAGCAAGGTCGGGCGCCTCAAGCTGAACCACAAGTTCAAGCTCGATCTGCCTTTGGACTACCAGACCCTGTCCAGCGAAGACGTCATCCGGACCGTCCGTCGCCTCGTCAATCTCAAGACGGAGACCGGAGCGGTCGACGACATCGATCACCTCGGAAACCGGCGTGTGCGCGCGGTCGGCGAGCTCCTTGAGAACCAGTACCGCCTCGGTCTGGTCCGCATGGAGCGCGCGATCAAAGAGCGCATGAGCATGAGCCAGGAGATTGAGACGCTGATGCCCCACGACCTGATCAACGCCAAGCCGGTGACGGCGGTTGTGAAGGAGTACTTCGGTGGCAGCCAGCTCTCGCAGTTCATGGACCAGACCAACCCGCTGTCTGAGGTGACCCATAAGCGCCGCCTCTCGGCGCTCGGGCCCGGCGGCCTGACCCGCGAGCGCGCGGGCTTCGAAGTCCGCGACGTCCACACCACACACTACGGACGTATCTGTCCGATCGAGACACCTGAAGGCCCGAACATCGGCTTGATCGCGTCCCTGGCGACCTACGCCCGCGTCAACGAGTACGGTTTCATCGAGACGCCTTACCGGCGTGTCATCGACTCAGTGCCTGAAGAGGACGTGCGCTGGTACTCCGCCCTCGAAGAAGCCGAGCACGTGATCGCGCAGGCTGCGACGCCGATCGGCGATGACGGCAAGTTCCGCGACGCGGTGGTTCCGTGCCGACATCAGGGTGAGACGACCTTCCTGCCGCGAGAGCAGATCTCGTTGATGGACGTGTCGCCGAACCAGCTGGTGTCGATCGCCGCGGCGCTCATTCCCTTCCTTGAGCACGATGACGCCAACCGCGCTCTGATGGGCTCGAACATGCAGCGTCAGGCTGTGCCGCTGCTGCGTACTTCGTCACCGCTTATCGGTACGGGCATGGAGCGAGCGGTCGCGCGTGACAGTGGTGTTACCGTTGTTGCTCAGAACGCGGGCATCGTGGAGTCTGTCGACGCGAGTCGCATCGTCATCAAGGCGGACT
The DNA here is from genome assembly GCA_030427825.1 of bacterium. GTDB lineage: Bacteria > Myxococcota_A > Bradymonadia > REDH01 > REDH01 > JAUICO01. The sequence continues at coordinate 6,616 of JAUICO010000051.1, forward strand.
CCGAGGATGATGAGATCGCGGCGAAGCCGGACATCTACAAGCTGATCAAGTACCAGCGTTCCAACCAGAACACCTGCATCAACCAGCGCCCCATCGTACGCGCTGGCGAGCGGGTACGTGCCGGCGATGTCATCGCTGACGGACCCTCAACAGACCGCGGCGAGCTGGCGCTCGGACAGAACGTGCTCGTCGCGTTCATGCCCTGGAACGGATACAACTTTGAGGACTCCATCCTCATCTCGGAGCGCGTTGTTAAGCAGGACATCTACACCTCGGTTCACATTGAGGAGTACGAGGCCATCGCTCGCGACACGAAGCTCGGCAAGGAGGAGATTACGCGCGATATTCCGAACGTCGGCGAGGAGGCTCTGGCCAATCTCGACGACTCAGGCATCGTGCGCATCGGCGCTGAAGTCACCGCCGGGGACATCCTCGTCGGCAAGATCACGCCCAAGGGTGAGACCCAGCTCTCTCCGGAAGAGAAGCTGCTTCGTGCCATCTTCGGCGAGAAAGCCGGTGATGTACGTGACACCTCGAAGCGCATGCCCTCAGGCGAGCGTGGTGTGGTCATCGGCGCCAAAGTCTTCACCCGTAAGGGCGTCGACCTTGACGAGCGTTCGAAGGCCATCCTCGAGCAGGAGGAACAGGCTCTTCTGAAGGATGAGAACGACGAGATCAGCATCATCCGTGACGCCGCCTTCCGCCGCGTCGCTGAGCAGCTCGGTGGCCGCAAGCTGGCGACCGACCTGATCGACGATCGCAAGAAGGTGCTGCTGGCGAAGGGTACAACCCTGAGCGCAGAGAATCTCTCGGAAGTGCCCCGTCGCTTCTGGAAGAACATCTCTGTCGCAGGTGGCGACGACGTCGAAGAGAAGCGGGATCGCATCCTCGCTTTCCTCGACGATCAGGTGCAGGCCATTCGTCTGAAGTTTCAGGAGAAGATCCAGAAGCTGCACAAGGGCGACGAGCTCGGGCCCGGCGTCATCAAGATGGTCAAGGTCTACGTGGCTGTGAAGCGCAAGCTGCAGGTCGGCGACAAGATGGCCGGCCGTCACGGCAATAAGGGCGTCGTCTCGCGCATCCTGCCTGAAGAAGACATGCCGTTCCTGGATGACGGTACGCCTGTCGACGTGGTGTTGAATCCCCTCGGTGTTCCCAGCCGTATGAACGTCGGCCAGATCCTGGAGACCCATCTCGGTTGGGCCTCGTGGAACGTCGGCCGCCTCGTACGTCGGGCCATTGACCGCGACGACGCAGACGCGATGCGCAAGCTGATCGTCGACGTCATGGACAACCCGAAGATCACCGACCTGATCGGCTCACTATCCGATGACGAAGTCATGGAGGTCGGTGAGACGATGACGGACGGTGTGCGCGTCGCGACGCCGGTCTTTGACGGCGCCAGCGAGGCCGACATTGAGCGCATCTACGACGTCGGTGAGGTGACTCACGACGGCAAGGTGTGGCTGCATGACGGTCGCGGTGGAGATCGCTTCTCGAACAAGGTTACCGTCGGCGTCATGTACGTGCTGAAGCTTCACCACCTGGTGGACGACAAGATGCACGCGCGCTCGATCGGCCCCTATAGTCTCGTCACGCAGCAGCCTCTTGGCGGCAAAGCGCAGTTTGGCGGTCAGCGCCTCGGCGAGATGGAAGTGTGGGCGATGGAAGCCTACGGCGCCGCGTACACCCTGCAGGAGTTCCTCACCGTCAAGAGCGACGATGTGCAGGGACGAACGCGGATGTACGAAGCGATTGTTAAGGGTGACAACACACACGAGTCAGGTCTGCCTGAGTCCTTCAACGTTCTCGTGAAGGAGCTGCAGAGCCTGTGCTTCAATGTGGAATTGATCGACATCGACGCCGCTGAGTGAGCGACGGTCGCGGGCTCGACGCGGTCGCTGACTGTAGTTCGAGCTCGGCCCCGATGCATTGTTTGAAATTGTTTGATTGTTCGGTCGCAGAGACCGCAGCCTGGTAAGTCCCATGAAAGACATCTTCAGCTTCTTCGAAAAGCCGAAAGAACCAGTCCACTTCGACGCAGTTCAGATCAGCCTCGCCTCGCCGGAACGCGTTCGTGAGTGGTCATTCGGTGAAGTGAAAAAGCCGGAAACGATCAACTACCGTACCTTCAAGCCTGAGAAGGACGGCCTCTTCTGCGCCCGCATCTTCGGTCCGATCAAGGACTACGAATGCCTGTGTGGCAAGTACAAGCGCATGAAGCACCGCGGGATCGTGTGTGAAAAGTGCGGTGTTGAGGTGATCCAGTCCAAGGTTCGCCGTGAGCGTCTTGCGCACATCGATCTGGCGACCCCGGTCGCACACATCTGGTTCCTCAAGAGCCTGCCCAGCCGTATCGGAAACCTTCTGGATATCGCGCTGAAGGACCTCGAGAAGGTTCTCTACTGCGTGTCCTACGTTGTCACCGACGGCGGCAACACCGGAGCGCTGGAGCCCGGCGACATTCTCTCCGAAGCGCAGTACGCGCAGGCCATCGAAGACTACGGGTACGACGGTTTCGACGCCGGCATGGGCGCAGACGCGATCCGCGAGCTGCTGCGTGCACTCGATATCGAAGCGCTGTGTGAGATGCTGCGCATTGAAATGCGTGAGGCGACCAGCGAGGCCAAGCGCAAGAAGATCTCGAAGCGGCTGAAAGTCGCCGAGGCGTTCCGCGTCGGCAACAACAAGCCGGAGTGGATGGTCCTTGAGGTGATTCCTGTGCTGCCGCCGGACCTGCGTCCGCTGGTTCCTCTCGACGGCGGTCGTTTCGCGACCAGCGATCTCAACGATCTCTACCGTCGCGTCATCAACCGAAACAATCGACTCAAGCGACTTCTTGAGCTCAACGCGCCCGAGATCATCATTCGCAACGAGAAGCGCATGCTGCAGGAGGCCGTCGATGCTCTCTTCGACAACGGTCGTCGCGGTAAGACGATCACGGGCCCCAACAAGCGCCCGCTCAAGTCGCTCTCCGACATGCTGCGTGGCAAGCAGGGACGCTTCCGCCAGAATCTCCTCGGCAAGCGCGTCGACTACAGCGGCCGTTCCGTCATCGTCGCCGGCCCCGAGCTGAGACTGCATCAGTGCGGGCTGCCGAAGAAGATGGCTCTCGAGCTGTACAAGCCCTTCATCTACAGCCAGCTCGAGAAGCGTGGCCACGTCTCGACGATCAAGTCGGCGAAGAAGATGGTCGAGCGGGAAGAGTCCGTGGTCTGGGATATCCTCGATGATGTCATCAAGGAACACCCGGTCATGCTCAACCGCGCGCCCACCCTGCATCGCCTCGGCATGCAGGCCTTTGAGCCCACTCTCATCGAAGGCAAGGCGATCCAGGTGCACCCCCTCGTGTGTGCTGCCTACAACGCTGACTTCGACGGCGACCAGATGGCCGTGCATCTTCCACTCTCGCTTGAAGCGCAGATGGAAGCGCGTGTGCTCCTGCTCTCGACCAACAACATCCTGTCGCCGGCCAACGGCAAGCCGGTCATCGGGCCGACGCAGGATATCGTCCTCGGTTGCTACTGGATGACCCGCGAGCGAGCCTTCGCCAAGGGCGAAGGTCGCCTCTTCGCGAGCCCCGCAGAGGTCAACGCAGCATACGACGCCGGCGAGGTTCACCTGCAGGCAAAGATCAAGTGCCGCATCAAGGGCGAGCGCGTCGAAACGACGCCGGGCCGCGTCATCTTCTACGACGTGATGCCGCAGAATGTTCCCTTCAGCGAAGTGAACAAGACGCTCAAGAAGAAGGATCTCGGCGCACTGATCGACGTGGCGTATCGCGCCGCCGGCGACAAAGGCACGGTCCTCTTCGCCGACCGTATGCGAACGATGGGTTACACCTTCGCGACGCGCGCAGGCATCACGATCGGACTCGACGACATGGTGATTCCTTCGTCGAAGTGGGACATCCTGAACGCGGCGCAGGCCGAGGTTGAAGAGATCGACGCAGAGCAGCGCCAGGGCGCGCTGACCAGCGGCGAGCGCTACAACAAGGTTGTCGACGTGTGGGCCGCCGCGACCGAAAAGGTCGCGAAGGACATGATGGAGGAGATCTCGACCGACATCGCGGTCGGACCGGACGGCACGGAGCTCGAAGAGCCGTCGTTCAACTCGATCTTCATCATGGCAGACTCCGGCGCTCGTGGCTCTGCACAGCAGATGCGGCAGCTCTCGGGAATGCGCGGTCTTATGGCCAAGCCATCCGGTGAAATCATCGAGACGCCGATCAAGGCAAACTTCCGCGAAGGACTCACGGGTCTGGAGTACTTCATCTCTACCCACGGTGCCCGAAAGGGACTCGCGGACACGGCGCTGAAGACCGCCAGCTCGGGATACCTCACACGAAAGCTGGTTGACGTTGCGCAGGACGCAATCATCTCGGAGCAGGACTGTGGAACTCTCGACGGCATCGAGGTCACCGCTCTCATCGAGAGTGGCGAGATCGTGCAGCCCCTGCGTGAGAAGATCGCGGGCCGCATGACTCTTGAGCCGGTCTACCACCCGGAGACGGATGAGATCCTGCTTGAGTCGGACCTCGAAATTACCGACGAGATCGCCGAGCAGATTGAGTCTGTCGGCATCGAGCAGATCACCACCCGTTCACCCCTGACCTGTCAGGCACGAATTGGTGTGTGCGCGATGTGCTATGGACGCGATCTGGCTCGTGGCCGACGCGTAAACGTCGGTGAGGCTGTCGGCATCATCGCGGCACAGTCTATCGGTGAGCCCGGAACGCAGCTGACCATGCGTACCTTCCACTTTGGTGGCATCGGTACTCTGCAGGCACAGTCATCGAGCGTGGAGTGTCGCCACGGCGGGACGATTCGCTACGAGGACGTACGACGCATTCAGACAGACGCCGGCTGGATCGTCATGAACCGCAACGGCCGCGTACACGTCGAAGACACCAGCCGCCGAACCCGCGAGACCTTCCCCCTCGTATACGGTGCGGCGCTGAAGTTCGACGAAGGCGCTGTCATCGAGCCGGGTACAACCATCGCCGAGTGGGATCCCTACTCAAACCCCTTCCTCGCAGGCTACGAAGGCGTCATTCGCTTCGAAGACATCGACGAAGGCGTGACGATGGAAGAGTCGATCGATCAGACGACCTTCCTGTCGCGTATGGTCATCATCGACACCCGCGATGCGACAAAGCGTCCCCGTATCCACATCAAGGCCGCGGACTCGAACAAGATCCTCGGCTCGTACAACCTGCCGACCGGTGCTGTGATCGAGGTCGCCGAAAAGGACGTCGTGAAGCCCGGACAGGTCATCGCGAAGATCTCGCGAGAGACGCAGAAGAACAAGGACATCACCGGTGGTCTGCCGCGTGTCGCCGAGCTCTTCGAAGCCCGTAAGCCCAAAGAGCTCGCGGTCGTCTCTGAGATTGATGGTCGTGTGCAGTTCGGCAAAGAGACGAAGGGCAAGCGATACGTCGAGGTCATTCCCGACATCGGTGAGAAGCGAAAATACGCCATCCCGAAGGGCAAGCACATCATCGTTCAGGACGGCGACTACGTCCGCGCGAACGAGGAGCTGTCAGAGGGCAGCATCAACCCGCACGACATCCTCGCGATCGCAGGCCGCAAAGACCTCGCGAACTACCTCGTAGATGAAATCCAGCAGGTCTACCGACTGCAGGGTGTGCGTATTCACGACAAGCACATCGAGACGATCGTTCGTCAGATGCTGCGACGCGTGCGTATCGTCGAAGTTGGCGACACCAACTTCCTCGTCGAGCAGCACATCGATCGTCAGATCTTCAACGAGACAAACCAGGCACTGCTCGAAGAAGGCAAGCAGCCGGCTCACGCCGAGGACCTGCTACTCGGCATTGCCAAGGCGTCGCTCTCGACGGAGTCCTTCATCTCAGCTGCGTCCTTCCAGGAGACCACAAAGGTCCTCACGGAAGCCGTACTTTTCTCGAAGGTCGACCATCTTCGCGGTCTCAAAGAGAACGTCATCATGGGCCGCCTGATCCCCGCCGGTACCGGCCTGCCCGCGTACCGAAACCTGGGGCTTGAGATTGTGCCCGAGGCTGAGGAGATCGCAGATGGAGTGGTTTCGGCAGAGTAAGCGAACGACTCGCGGTACCCAGCCCGCGTGTGTGTGTGCTGCGACGCGTAGCGTCGCCTCTGCCGACGACCACAGCATCAACTCGGTTGCGCGCGGTCGCCGGTCAGCCGGTGTCCGCTCCGCCCCCGTATGGATGGCTGCGCGAGTGTGTGCCGCTGCGCTTTCATGCTTCATCGGGGCTGCAGCGTCCGGTTGTGAGGACGATGCCGTCGAGGCATGGCCCCTCCCAGATGGGTTGCTCGTCGACCCGCTCGACGAGTTGCCGTCCTCTTTGGGTGAGATTGGGCTCTTTCCCCAGAACGGCGACCTCTCTCACGTTCCGGCCCGCGTCCACAGCTATGCGCCCAACTACCCTCTCTGGAGCAACGGGCTGGTCAAGGTGCGGCACATCGTTGTGCCCGAGGGACAGAGAGTCATTGCACAGCGCGGCGCCGGATGGCTGTTCCCGACGGGCACTCTTCTCTTCAAGACCTTTGCAGCTATGGACGCTGACTGGCCGGGCGGACTGCGTCCCGTCGAAACCCGCGTCATGCGCAGGAGCCTCGATGGTTGGGACTTCGCTGTATACGTGTGGGACGCTGAAAGCGCGGACGCTGCAATCAGCGACGAGCGGCAGATCCACGAGCTGCGTGTTGACGACAACCGCGGCACGATTGAGCATGCGGTTCCAAACACCCTGCAGTGTCGCAAGTGCCATGAGTCCGCCGTGGACCGGGTGCTGGGCTTCTCGGAGGTACAGCTTGCGGGCCAACAGGGACCTGCGTCGGAGCTCTTCGCCCGTGGTGTCGTGGACCGCGACACCTTTGCTGAGGCCGAACCGATCACCGGTCCCGACGCATTGACTGAGAGCGTGCTCCAATACTTCCAGGCTGATTGCGTGCACTGTCACAATGACGGTGACGGGCCGGCGTCATCCTTCGATCTTCGTCCGGCCACGGCACTCGCCAACATCGTGGGGGTCGAGACAGCCAGCAGCGGTAGCGCGAGTGGTATTCGGGTTGTGCCCGGCGATCCGGAGGCGAGCATTCTCTACCAGGCGGTACGGCGAGCCTCAGATAACGCAGAGCTGAAGTTCATGCCCCTGATCGGCGTGCAGGTCGTCGACGAAGAACGGGTCGAGACTCTGCGCCAGTGGATTGAGTCGCTGCAGTAGTGATGAGTCTGATGTCCAACGCAACCAGAGCGAAGAGGAAGTATGCGCGGCAGAGATGAGTACACAGCCGGGCGGCGTCTGCCGCTGCACGTGCGAGCCCTCAAACACACGTTCCCGGTAGCCGTAGTTGTTATTCTCAGCGCCGGATTCGTGGCGTGCACCGGCGACGAGCCTGGCGGCGATCCTGGAGTCGATACGGACACCGGCGCAGAGACGGACGCCGGCGACGAGCGAGAGCTGATATTCGTCCCGATTACACTCGACGAGGCACAGGTCTCGATGACAGAGGTGGTGTTTGTTCCGGGTACCGATGACGAAGTACTGCTGTTGAACCTGAGTGGAGACGTTACGCACGCGCGTACCGACGGCGCGGTTCTCGGTTCGTTTCACCTGAGTGATGTGCACGCCCGGCTGGACTGCGGCCTGCTTTCGGGTGCCTTCGACCCGGACTTCGCAGACAACGGCTATGTCTATTTCTCGTACTGTACCTCGGACACGGCGAGTGGAGTGTACCGATACGATTTCGACCGTGATGACCTGTCGGCCATCGACGCGACGGCCGTAGAGATTATTGCCGCCGAAGAGCCCGCGGCGTCACAGCCCTGGCACAATGTCGGGGCGATCGGATTCGATGGGGAAGGGAACCTGTGGGCCCCGTTCGGCGAGAAGACGGTCGGCGCAAACTCGCAGGACACGGACAACTTCCTGGGCGCGCTGGTGCGCGTCATCCCATCACGTGTCCCCGGCCTGGGGGGATACGAAGCGGCAGCCGACAACCCCTTTGTCGCGGGTGGCGGGGACCCGGCGATCTATGCCTACGGTCTTCGCTCGCCATGGCGCGCTGCCCTCGATCCTTTCGGGAACTATTGGATAGGGGACGTCGGCGCTGACCGCTACGAAGAGGTGAATTGGGTCTCGCGTCCCGGACAGAACCTGGGGTGGGCCACACACGAGGGGCCCTGCGATGGCAGCTGTGGCTCCACCACCCCGCCGGTCGCCGGCTACACCCACGGCGACGACGATGACATCTTCTTTGATGACCCGGACGTGGTGCCCGCCGGTCCGCGTAGCGTATGGGTGAGCGACGCGTATCCCGCCGGTGGCGACGGTCCCTACGAGGGCCGGCTCGACAACACCATTTTGTGGGGTGAGTTCTGCATGGGTTTTGTGCGCGCCATCAGCTTCGACGCACAGGGCGTCGTTGCAGACCGGCACGCTGCGCACGCAGAGCACATTTCGAGCGTCAGACTGGGGCCCGACGGCTACCTGTATGCGACTTCATTCGGCCAGTGCGAAACACGGGACCTCGCGTCGCCTCCGCCGAGCAATCTCTACCGACTTGAGCTGGCGGAGTAGGGTCAACCCCGGCCAACGGACGCCGCGTGCCCCGCGCGCTAGATGTCGAACTCATAGCCGAGCGTGAGGATGTGTCGCGTGCTGACGGGTGTGCGGCCAATCGAACTTCGCACCTGGTAACCGATTTGCACGGTGTGGTCGTCGAATTCTCGAGCGAGTCCCACGCCGAGGCGCCAGCGGCTGGCGTGAAAGCGCTCTTCTTCTGACGCAAGTGCGAAGAGTTCTGCGTCGCCGTTGACCTCCCAGTCGTCGGCAAACTCCCACGACACGCGGGCTCGATTTCGCAACACGTGCTCCCACAGGTGGGACTTCTTCTTTTCGACAAGAGTGTGCTGCGAGCGTACCCGCAGCGAGAGGACGACATCATCGATGCTGTGTCGCAGGGTCAGCTGCGCGTAGGGGCGGTGGTGGATTCGCCACTCGTCGGGACGGTGCTCCGCGATAAAGCGGTAGCCGACCTCAGGCCGAATGCTGCGGTGTCCGCGCCAGCCGAGGGCAAGCTCGGGCATCGCCTTGTCGAGGCGGGACATATCGTCATTGAAGCGCAGGTGTTGTGTGATGGACACACGCAGGTCGTCGACCGGCTCGAACTGCAGGGTCCCTTCCAGCCACAGCTCTGCGTCGGACTGGGCGTAGGCGGCCGAGGAGCAGAGTGTCGCCATCAGCAGGGCGACGACGACCCTTTTCAGTGTCTTCATGAGATCTCCCTCACACCCTTCGATTCCGCCCATGACACCCGAATGCGTGCGGTGTCCTGCAACAGATCCACCTGATAGATCTCGGCGCGTTGAATCGGCAGCCCGGTTCTCTCCCGGATATCCGCCGCCAGGTCAGCTTCGCGGCCGGGCTTCAACAGCTCCAGGTTGTCGTAGATGATCGTCGATTCCTCGTATCGACGTCCTCGAGCGGAGTACTCGAGGACCCAGGTGCTGGCGACGATGGACACGTTCACGAACATGAGTTCAGCGAGGCTGATCTTCTTGTTTGCGACGGCGTTCAGGATGGCCAGGCCGATAACGACGAACAGGTAGGTCAGGTCGCGTATTCGTATCGGTTCCGTGCGGTATCGCAGGATGCCGAACACAGCGAAAAGGCCCAGCGCAAAACCGAGCTCAATCGGCACTTTCCGCAGCAGAAAGCAGGTCAGAAAGGTGATGATGTTGAACGCGAAGTACGTGAACACGTATTCGTTCCAACGATAAAGTCGTACGTAGATGAGTCGCACGACGACGAAGGCCGCCAGGAGGTTGATTCCCAGGCGGACCACGAGCTTGAAGAATCCATCGGGGTCGATGAGTTGGTCGACACCGACGACATCGAGCAGCACGTCAATCATGGGCGTATCGACTCAGGGTTCTGAGGACGGGTTTGAAACGGTTGGGACGGGCGTCTTCTCTCAGCGAAGCGATCGCGACGCAATACTTACTGAGGCGCTGTGGACGAACGTGCAGCGCGCGGAAGGCGAGCATTCCCGGTGAACGCGGCTGAAAGCGCGGCTGCTTCAGCTCGGCGATCACTGCGCCGGGAAAGGACACGGACCTGTCTCCGATGGCAGCGGCGTACCCGAAGTCGAGCGTAATCCGCTCGTTGCTCTCGCGTCCGACGAGGGTCACCCGCCAGAAATCGATGTCCACGTCCGGCGCCAGGTTCTCCGGGTCCACGGCACTGAACTTCCGAAGCGCCTCCGCCTCGTCATCTCCGATTCTCGCGTTCGTATCGTCGCACACAGAGCGCACCTTCGACGTGCGTCCGTACACGTCCTTTCGCTTCAACTCGCAGTATACGAGGTCGCGCTCGACGTAGCGCCGCACGCGAAACTTGAGCCGTGGCCGCACACCGCGCCGGTGCATGTTGTAGAGCGCGAGGTCTTCGGTATCGTGATAGCGCGTCAGATAGTGGGCAATGCGCTGTCCGGCAGAGAGCACGACGCTGAAGTCATCGTTCAGCGACGCGAGCAGACCGGCTGCCTGATCCACTGACAGGACGAACTTGGTATCGACGCGCTTGAGCAGGGCGCGGCTGAGCACCAGCTCCATGTCGGCCGGTTCCATATCCTGCAGCGCTGCGAGGATCGTGGCGAACCCGGGAGCCCTCGGCCCCACCGCGGGACCGCGTTTATCGCTGTCTGCTCCGGATTCGGACCCGGAATCACTGACTACGTCCATCGCTTTGATCTGCTCCTCTCGCAGGGTGCGTCACCATACCCTGCTCAGGATGTACGGTAGCACAATCGCAGTGCTGGAACACGCTCGCGCCATGCAATCAGTGGTGCGGACGAGGAAGCGTTCGTTCACAGCGCCGCACCGCTGGGCTATTGCGCGGCGGTACGCGTGGCTGCTTCCGCGCGATGTGGAGTAACCATGGCCGCAAAGAGCGCAGGACGCGCAGGGCTGATAGCCGCAATCGTCATCGTCGGCGCGCTATTGCTCCTGGTCTGGAGGACCGCCGCGCATCCCGGTGTGCGCCCCTGGGCCGCGGGCGTCGTGTTTCTCGATGACAACGGCGACGGCAGGCGCGGCGTCGGTGAAGCAGGCATCGCGGGTGTCGGAGTCTCGGACGGACGACACATCTCCGTGACAGACGCGCTGGGTCGCTATGCCCTGCCCGCGCGCGAGGACGCGACCTTCTTCGTGATCAAGCCGGCCGGCTTTTCCGTACCCCTCAACGCCGAGAACCTTCCCCAATTCTACTACCACCACCGGCCGGGAGGTTCGCCGGACACGGAGTACCCGGGCATCGCTCCCACCGGACGCATCCCTCACCCGCTGAATTTCGCGATGCAGCGCTCGGCGCAACCCGAGAGCTTCCAGGTGCTGCTGCTCGCCGACCCGCAGCCTCGCGACCAGCTTGAAGTGGACTATGTTCGGCGCGACGTGCTCGAACCCCTCGCCGGCAGCCCGGCGCTATTCGGGATCACCCTCGGCGATATCATGTTCGATGATCTCTCGCTCTTCGAGAGCATGAACACCGCGATCGCCGGGATTGGGATCCCCTGGTACAACGTAGTCGGCAACCACGACCTGAACATGGACGTCAGCAGCGACCACGAATCTGTTGAGACCTTTCGCCGATATTTCGGACCAAACTACTACAGCTTCGATTACGGGCCGGCGCACTTTCTCGTGCTCGATAACGTGTCGTGGAAAGCCGACCCGCCGGGATTCGACGGCCAACTCGACGAAGAGCAGCTCGAGTTTGTTCGCAATGACCTCGCGCTCATCCCACCCGACCGGCCCCTCGTCATCTTCATGCACGTTCCGCTGGACGAGGTGGGGAATCGCTCAGAGCTGTTTCGATTGATTGAAGATCGCCCCCTCTGTGTGTCGGTGTCGGGACACACACATTTCATGGACCACCGCTTCCTGGATGAAGAGCACGGCTGGCAGGGCGCCGAACCTCACCATCACATCGTAAACGTCACTGTGAGCGGCAGTTGGTGGTCCGGTGCTGCAGATGACGCAGGAATCCCACACGCCACCATGAACGACGGCTCGCCCAATGGATACGGAGTCCTCACCATCTCAGCGGACTCGTATCGCTACGAATATCGGTCTGCCGACGAGGGGCCCGAGCATCAGATGCGGATTCACGGACCCTCGCAGGTATCGCAATCCCGGGAGGACCCCGCACAATACTACGTCAATGTGTTTGGAGGCTCGGAGCGCTCTCGCGTAGAGCTTCGCGTCGGCGATGGACGTTGGCGACGTCTGCGCCGGGTGCAGCAGGCAGACCCTGCGTATGTAGAGCTGTTTGAGCGCGATCGCGAGCTCGAAGCGCCGTATCGTTCCCTCCCCCATCCACGCAACTCAACCCATCTGTGGCGTTGGACGATGCCACGCAATCTGGCGCCCGGCACACACATGCTTGAGCTTCGATCGACGGACCTCTTCGGCCATGTCGTGACCGGACGCCACGAAGTGGTCGTCTCCCCGGACTGATCTCGCCTCGAGGCGAGGGCGGCAGCTGCGCACGCTGCTTCCCGACGCAGCCACCCTGCGCCGCATCATGTCGTCAGGGAGCCGCTCTCGGAAAGCCCTGCCAACCGATCGCGCCCTCGGAGTTGGGCCCGGGTGAGAGAGGATGCAGGCGGTAGTCGCCACGCTCCGGCGCGATGAACACGGGCGGCGCCGAAGAGTTGTTTGAACCGGAGACGCCGCCGGGCAGGTCCTGCACGATGCTCTCGTCGACCCGAATATCGGCCGGGTCCCAGTCCGTCTGCAGGGCGGTGTCGCTTCCCCAGATGATGCTGCGTTCAAATGCTGTGCGGACGATGGCGTCCGCGTCTGCCCCGTCACGATCGCTCGCATAGTAGCCCAGCGACGTGTTGTTCACGAACGTGCTGTTGCTGAATGAGGGCAGCGCATCGGCATCCCGAAACTTGTCATCCATGCGGGCCGCGATGTCTGCGTTGAACACGAGCACATTCGAGAACTGCGGGCTGCCTGCTGTGAGCGCAAAGCCTTTGTCGAAGAGATCGTACACGACGGTGTTTGAAATCTCCGGGTTGGAGTTCTCGGTGTCGATTCCGTCGTCGTCCGTTCCTGAAACATAGAGTCTGGATACGCGAAACTCCGCGATGTCACCGGCAGGGGTGTTTGAGAGATAGAGCGCGTCGTTGTCGTCGTCGCCGCGGATTTCTGAGATCGTGGTGTCTGCAATCAGCGCTTCGCCTCGCACGACTTCAAGCCCGCAGGCCAACCGATTGTACGCGGACGACGCTACCGTAAGGTCGGTGTCGAAGGTGAGCAGACCTTTGCCCCTGCTGTCGGCGATGAGAGATCGCGTGATCTCAAGAGCGCCCCCGCGACTGCGCATGATGTACGCGCAACAGTGTCTGAACTCGTCGTTTCGTTCCCAGAACGCGTCGCCGCCGTGGGTGAAGAAGACATTGCGGTAGATGCCGTGATCGAATCCGTCGTGGTGGTCGATCTGCTCCCAACCGTCGCCAGGGTCTGAGGCGAAGAAGTAGATCGGCTCTGCCTCGGTACCGAGCGCCTCAACAGACCCGAGTACCTCGATACGGGCGCTATCATCCAGCATCACGAGGGTGCCTTCCGAGATGCTCAGCAGCTCGCCTTCCGGGACTGTCGTCGGCCCTGTGACGTGAATTATCGAGTCGCGGTCCCACTCCAGGTCTGCGCCGGCCAGTACCCCGCTGACCTGCCGCGCATCGGATACAGCGTCTGCCGCAGATGTGACCGAGACACCATGCACCTCGCGGAGGTCGCCGAAGGCGACCTCAACGTCGTACTCGCCCGCGTCGTCGAAGTAGACGGTTACGCTTCCGGTCCCATTGTGTGTGAGCACCGCGGAGCGGTCGACCGTCACTACGTCGCCGTTCCCGTCGCGGACGATCACCTCGCCGCTCTGGCGAAAGGAGGCGACATCGAGCGCATCCGGGCCGAAGAGTTCAATACGCACCGTGAGTCCGGTGCCGGCGACGGCCTGGGTCGGGCCGCTCAAATACATGCGCCGCACGCAAGCGAGGGCCTGAATCTCAGAGAGGCTGAACCCCTGAATCCGGTCGTGCCCCTGGTCGGCTACAATGATCAGGTCCTGCCCGATGTCGATGATCAGTGTATCGGGAGAGTTGAAGCGACCCGGCGTCAGGTCGCTTGAGCTGCTGTAGCCTCCGAAGCGAAACACCTCGGTGAGGTGATCGGGTTCAAGAACCCGCACCCGGGTTTCGTCGTCATCGCCTTCGTCGACCGTGTACACATACCCGAACTGGTCGATATCGACGCCGTTTGGTGTGCCGACAAAGCCGCCGATTCGCGTGATAAAGCTCAGGTCGCTGTAGCGATACACGACCAGGTTATTCGGCCCCTCGTCGCAGACGTAGACGCGATCGCGCACCTCGTCGATCACGAAGTTCTCGGGTTCGTCGAGGTTCCCGTCTTCACCGGGCTCGCCATAGGAACCGTCGCCGAAGCGAGCCAGGTAGTTTCCCTCTTCGTCGAAGATCTGCACGTCTCGTCGGGCACCGCGTGCGTTGTCTTTGGCATCATCGCTGACAAAGAGCCGTCGCAGGCGGTCGGTTCGGGCGGCCTGGAGACGAACGAACTCGCCGTCACCGGGGTTGTCTCGGTCCGGGGCGAAGGCGCCGATGAATCGGTCAAACTCGTAGTAGGGCGGGCTGTTCGGGTCTTCGGCAGGCTGTAGCACCTGGATGCGGCCGTTGCCCTGCTCGACGATGTACAGAGCGCCGGTGTCCGGGTCGGCAGCGAAACCGGAGACACCGCGAAACTCGAACTCGCCTGATCCGCCGGGCCCCGGGTTCGCGCCCCAATCAACGAGGGGATCGATGAAGTCGCTGCGTTGCGCCGGGTCGTCCGTGCGGGTGTCGAAGAGGTGCACCTCTTCGTAGTCACTGTCTTCGTCGCCGGCGATGAGAATGCCCCCGGGGGTGAGGAAGATCGCATCCGGCTTGCCGAAGGCGCCGAGCTCGTCACGGCTGCCGGATCGACCGGCGATCCACAGCGGCTCGACGATGGTTTCCTCCGTGGGCGCTTCGCACTCCGGATCGACGACCTCGATCGGCACATCGGGTCGCGGCCCGGTGTCCAGGTCAGTGGCATCGGAGTCGCCGAGATCGAAGCCGGTATCCAGGCCCGTATCGGGCTCGCCGCCTCCGTCGTCCGTGCAGGCAGAGATCGCGAAAGCTGCCGCCAGGGCGAGGGGCAGCGACGCTGCGCGGAGTCGTTGGTTGCGGATTGACATGCGACCTCCCGGGCGAGCTGGGCTGTGGCTCGCGAGTGTGCGTTCTTTGCTGTTTGGGCGAGTGGACCGCGCTGCGGACATCGCCTGTACGGCGCCGGCATCGGCCGATCGTGACAGCGATGCTCCCATAGCACCCTTCGGCGTCGGTGGCACATCGCGATATGCCACCGGCTCTGTCCGGAACGCCCCTTTTCCGCTACCCTTACGTGCCCGCCATGGTCGGCAGTGCCCGCGTTCAGGAATGGCCGCGTTGAAGACATCGATACAGCACCTTTCTGCCCCTTCATCCGCAGTCCAGCGAGGTGTGTCGGCGGCCTGTATTCTGTGCTTCGCGCTGGTTGCCGCGGCATGCGCTGAGGAAGACGGCGACGAGCCCCTCGACCTGGTGCACTTTCAGCCGCCGCGGGATGTGGTTGTGGTGTCGCCCGGGTGTCCCGACGGTGTGACCTGCATCGACGTCGTCGCGGATGCAGCCACCCTCTCGGACCTGCATCGCAACCCTACGAGCAATCGCGAGGAGTATGATGTCGTCGCAGTCGTTAACGGCCATCGCTACGACGACGTCGAAATTGAGCTGCATGGCGGCTTTGCGCGGACGGTCCCGAAGCTCTCGTATCGGCTGCGTTTTGCCGACGACGACCCGCTGAGCACGGACCTGTTTTCCGCCGCAGACTCCGGCGCCGATGAGGATCACGAACGAATCGTGCTGCACGGCAGCTGGATCGACCCGACCTTCATGCGCAACTGCGCCACGATGAACATGGTCCTGGCGTCATCCGGATACGCGCCGCGCTGCTCCTACGCGCAGCTCTCTTTCAACGGCGCGTATCAGGGCCTGTATATCGTGTTCGAGCGCATTGATCGGGTCTTCCTGGAGCGCAACGGACTCGACCCATCGGGGCTTCTGTTGAAGGCCGAGAACCACGACGCCAACTGGGCAGACAAGGAAAACCCCCTCGATGGATTCTCTGTCAAATACAACTTCGGAGTGCCAACGGACGCCCTCGGAACCCTCCTGGCGCGGATCGCCGATACCGAGCGCACCTGGGCCGCTTTTGAGCAGGAGGTCGCCTCGCGTGTCTCGATCGACGGTTTCATGACCTATCAGGCGATGCACACCCTGGCGGGCGATCAGGACGCCTTTACGAAGAACTACTACCTGCATCTGGCCGTTGAGGATCCGGAGGCGGTGTTTGAGATCATTTCCTGGGACGCCGACGCCACCTGGGGCATCAGCTGGGACGGTACGGTCGTCGAACCGCGGACCCGCCTGTTTGGAACGGACACCTTTTCACGGGTTCTCTTTTCAATCCCAGAGTACCGGCAGCAGTACGAATCGATCCTGCGCGGCAGTGTCGATGAGCATACCGGTCTCGAATCGACGGTCGCAGACTGGGTCGATGATACCTGGGCTGTGATCGGCGATCAGGTCGTTCGCGACCACGAAGCCTGGGAGCGGAACATCGACAGCGTGGCCCAGCTCGATGCGTTGCGCGCCGCTGTGGCGGAGCGCTTCGACGAGACCCGCGAGCTCTTCGACGATGACGACGACGGACACGACGATGACAGCGAATCAAGGAGCGATGATGCGGAGGACTGAGCGCACCCACGGCTCTCGCAACTCCACGTCGGACCGCCGTGCCACGCCGGAGGGCCCGGTGCAGCTCCTCCGATGGATGCTCGCAGCGCTGCTGCTTGTGCTCGCCGCTGCCTGCGACGACGGGGCGCCCACGACCGGTCTCGATGTCGACGTCTGGCTCGGTGACAGCGGTGATCTCGGCGATGTCACGCGCCCCGAGGGCTGCGATCAGATCGCTGAAGTCACCCTGGTGCGAAAACGCAGCGTCGCCGGCGGACAGCAGCTTCATATCCTGCTCGCCGACAGCGACGGAGTTGCGCTCGAAGGCGAGCTCGCCGCCTGTTTCGAGGTGACCCTGGAGGGAGGCGGTGCAATCGCTGCCGCTACATCCGCCGAGGCGCCGGCAGCCCAGGCCGTCCTTGTCGTCGTGGGCGCCGACGCCGTCGAAGATGAGGCGACGCTCCTGTTTGTCTCCGAGCTGACGCGCCGGCTCTCGGAAGAGGCCACGGTTGCGCTGTGGGTGATGGGCGCCGGTCTGCGACAGGTGCAGACCGCGACACGCGACGAGCAGCAGCTGGGGCGCGGACTGCACCGCCTGGCACATGCCGCCGGACCGGCACCTACAGACACAGACATCCGGATTCTGTCTGTCGAGGCTGCCGAAGAATGGTCGCGCTACGATCGTCATTCTCTGCTCGGCCAGCGCGCAGTTGTGTTCGTTCATCCTTCGATGAACAGCGCGCCCCCCATTGACCCCGCCGTCGGTGAGACCCGCAACTACTGGATTCTTGCAGGTGCCGGCGCGCGGCCGGGGCGCCACTTCATGTTCGATTCGGCGGATCCCGGCGGTCTCGCAGCGGATGTCGCGGCCGCGGTTTCCCGAGACGCGAATCGTACGCTCGGAGTTATTGGAGTCTGCGACGGCGCCCTCGGAGCGGATTTGAGGCTGCAAACGGATTCCGGATTCGTCGCGGCGTTGAGCATCGGGGACGGGGCGGTCGAACACAGGGTCGATTCCTGCGCGCTGTTCGAGACGGTACGGACGGAGCGTCCGCCCGCCGCGGTTGTTGATCTGCACTTCACCCCGGAGGAGCGCGAAGTCTACGAGAGCCGCAGGAGCGAGGCATCGAAGGAGGACTTCTCGGCAGGTTGGGAGTTGGACGAAGACGGGTCCATCGCGCCGTCTGCGTCGCACTTCAGAGGCCAGTCGTCGATGGCATGCGAACGGCGAAATTTTTCGGTGAACCTTGCCGAGAACGATCCGCGCTATGTCACGCCGGCGACGGGATCGGACGAGTTCTTCCTCATCTCGATGTGTTTGGATGATCGTTACGTAAACCAGCTCACGGCCTTCGACCTGCTTCGGCAACAGCATGCGTCGCTGCTTGAGACCGCCGTGCTTGAGCTTCGTTTGGATGCCGAGAGCCGCGGCGTCTACATGTACATCGATGATCCGGGAGACGTATTGCCCCGCCGCATCTCTCGAGCCCGTGCAGTCATTCGCCGCGACACCGACATCGACGGCAAAGTCGCTGAGGTGAAGTGGGCCGAGGACGACGCGCGCGAGGACGCCCTGGCGCGCTATGAAGCGTGGGTGGCCGAGGTCCGGGCGCTGTCGGGCGCGGACGTTGCCGGGCAGCTGCGCAGCCGCTTCGATCTGGATGTCTACCTGCGCTGGATTGCGTTGATGTCTCTCCTACAGAACGGCGACTACGTGGACGAAGTGTACTTCGTCGAGAGTGAGACGGTGGACGCAGAGGGCCGGACCTCGAACTTCTTCAGCATGCAGGCGTGGGACCCGGACGATCTCTTCTCGGATTGTCACCACGACAGGCGCTTCGCGATCGATGACGAGTGGGGCCTCCTCTACTGTAGCGAAGGCCTGATCGATCACGCGATGTTTGCACACAATGAAGTGTATGGGCTCTACGTCGACACTCTCGAAGAGTTGCTGCTCTGGCTCAGCGAAGACCGGTTCGCTGAGGTGTTGGGGGCCGTCGGCGCGACGATCGGAGACTGGTTGCAGGTGGACGACGTACGCGCCGCGATGGTCGAGCTGCTGGATGCAAACCCGGCGGCTTCGGACGCCCTCGTCGCCCGCGGGGAGATCGACGCAAAGGTCGCCGAGATGCAGGAAGCGTATGCGGAACGCCGGGCTCTGTTGACGGCGCGGATTGCTGCGTGGCGCGCCGCGAATTGACCCGTCGGCGTGGTGTAGGGACCCGATTTGTCGCCCCCCTGCGCTGAGACTCCGCTCGCGGTGTGACGGTCTCGGCCTGCCACATCACGGCATGCTCGATCCGCGGACCGGGGCCGACGGAGTCGTCGTCACCACATCCGGGTGCGCCGCGCGTGAGCCCCGGACAGCCATGGGCGAGCATCGCGCTCACAGCTCTCGGACATAGGCGGACACAGCTCTTTTACCCCCTGTTACACAGTTGTGACTGTACAGTCGGTTAGAGGCGCCTCATATTGATGAGGTAGCCGGCTGGGAGGTGCAGGTGCTCAGAATCAACGACATGGCAAAAAGTGCAGGCGTGCAGACGCAGCTAGCCCCGATACGCGTCACTCTGCGTGGCAGCCAACGCGAGATGGGTCAGCAACACGGCGAGGCCCTTCGACCGCTCCCGGGCTGGGAAGGGCTGATCGACTACTACCCGAAGATGCCGGCGTTGCTGCTGAGCGGCGGTCTGCCGGAGCGAATGCGGGTTCCGACGCGGAAGCTGTTGCGGACCGTGTCGCGCCTGCCCATGTCGCTTCTGAGCGCGGCTCGCCGCCGACGCCATCCCGAGTACTTCGCGCGCAGCGAAGCGATGTTGAAAGCCGCGGGCCAGGACCCGGATCTGGTTCGCAACTTTGCATGCATGGACACGTTTCAGAATCTTCTCGGGGTCCTCGCGCATGCGGGGATCGCGGGAGAGCACATCGCCGCCGGCGCTGCACACGGCTGGTGTTCGAGCCTCGCTGTCTGGGGGTCTGCGTCTGCGGACGGTGCGATGCGACACGCCCGCAACTTCGATTTTCCCGGCGCCGGCCTCTGGGACCGAGCACCGGCGGTCGTCTTCTGCGACCCCGATGACGGTCTGCGCTACGGTTTCGTCACCACACGCGGTGCCGATATCGCCGGCGTCACGGCATTCAACGAGGCCGGCATCACGCTCACTGCTCACACGCGTTTTCACCGACACGTGAACTTCGCCGGCACCGCTGTGGTCGACTTCGGTCACGAGATCATCCGTTGCGCTCGTACTGTCGCTGACGCCGAACGCATCGCGCGAAAGCTGGGAGCGGCATCCGGGTGGGGCTTCCTCGTCTCGTCCGCCGCGGAGAGGCGCGCGGTGTTGATCGAGACGACGGCTCGCGGCGTCGCTGTCACCGAAGATCCGGGTCAGCAGTGGGCAGCCTGCACCAACAACTACATCGCACCCGAGCTGATCGAAGGCGAGATCGCAGCCAGTCCGACGATCCGTATCGACCTGGAGAATCGCCTCGGCGTCCTGCAGCGCACGGCCCGCGAAGCGGCCGAAGGCGCCGGCCTCAGCCTCGCAGACCTGAAACGGTTGCTGGCCTCGTCGCACGACTTCGACGCCGGCTGGGACGACGAAACCCAGCGTCACGCCGGCAACTGCATCCTCAGCCCGGTCACCGTGCAGAGCATCGTCAGCGAGCCCGACGATCAGTGCATTCACATCTCAACCGGCGCTGCACCGACCGCGTGGGGACCATGGATTCGTGTCCCCTGGAGCTGGGACGACGCTGTGGGCGCGCAGGACATAGGACACCTCACGGCCGACGAAGAGACATCGATGCCTCCGGACGACGATCATCGGCGCGCGTATCGACTCTACACCGACATCTGCCGTCGTTCCGTGCTCGGTGCCTCAGTGGAGTCTCTGACCGCAGACTTCCGCGAGGTCGTGCGCCTCGCTCCCGAAGAGCCGAATTTCCGCTTCTACTTCGGCATGTCTCTCGCTCGCAGCGGCGATCTGCCGGCCGCCGAGCGCGAGCTGCGAGCTGCCCTGAAGCTCGAAGACGGTCCTTTTCGCCGCGGGCTCACGCTCTCCTGGCTGGCAACAGTGCAGGACGCCCGTGGCAGTCACGGGGAAGCAGAGATCCATCGGAGCGCGTTGGCAGGGCTGCCGAGTCGGCACCTCGAATCGGTGAAGCGACAAGCCTGCTCCCTCAGCCGCGCAAAGGCTCGCCGCCGTATCGCCGGCGCCATGATGACCCCGGTCATGCTCGAAGCGCACGTCGCATAACTGTTCGCGCGCCCGGGATGCGGGACGCTGTCTCACGCGCTTAGCGAAGTGGCTGCACTTTTCGCCGTCGCAGTGGCTGGCAGGTGGGGCACCACATGGTGCTCCTTGTGTCGACGACGGCGTGCCTGATCGTGTCGGAGCACTCCAGGCAGGCTTCACCGCCGCGTCCGTACGCTCGATGTTGATGCTGCATGTCGCCGCCCGGATACACCCAGTCGATGCTGCTTCCGCCGCGTTCGATGGCCTCGCTCAGGGTCTGTTGTGTTGCTTCGACCAGGCGGGCGATCTCGGCGCGCTTGAGCGTGCAGGCAGGCTGGCGCGGGTGGATCCCCGAAGCAAAGAGCGCTTCGATGACGTAGATGTTTCCTGCGCCCGAGGCGACGCTCTGGTCGAGGAGCACGCTCTTGATTCGTCGGCGGGTGCCGGCCAGGCGATCAACGTAGGCGTCGAGGTCGAAGTCCGGGTCGAGGTAGTCCGGAGCCACACCTGCTACGCTCTTTGTCCACGGAGGTCCCACGTATACGCGGCCGAAGCGGCGGGCGTTGTCGAAGAAGAGACAGTGTCCGTCGTCCAGGTTCAGGGTCAGGCGCGTATGGCGGCCGAGCTCGTGTGGGGCGCCAATACGCAGGCGTCCGGACATGCGCAGGTGAATCGAGAGCTCTGTTGCGCCGAAGGAAATGAAGAGCAGTTTGCCGCGGCGGTGGGTGCTCTCGACTCGGCGACCGGTAATTCGATTCAGCGCCTCGGGGGAGGGCACGATCTGTCGCGGCGCCGGTGCATCGAAGGACACGACGGTGCGGCCGACGACGTGCGGGTCGATGTAGCGGCGGGTGACTTCGACTTCGGGCAGCTCAGGCATCGGCTGAGCGTAGCGCAGTCTGTCCGCTTAGTGCAGCTCGCCGATAGAACGGTCGCAACTCGCCAGCATGCTGCTGTCCAATGAGCCAATGAACGCAAGAATTCCCAATAGGAAAGCAGAGCTTTCCGCCGGGTGTCCAGAGGGCGAAAGCCCTTTGGTAGAGCGCGAGACGGAGTCTCGCACCCATACGCGAAAGCAGGCTCAGTTCTCGACGACTTCAAAGTCGGGTCGTGCCCAGTCCACACCGGCTCCGGGATACGCTTTGGGCTTCATCCCCTTCTTCACGGTCGTCCCGAAGACGTGGTCCCAGAAGTGGTTGCTCAGACCGTACCAGGCGTTGGGGTACCCGTGGTGGTGCTGTGCGTGGCGACGCCGGACGCGCTTCATGTACCGCGACTTCGGTTTGCCGAAGTGCGAGAAGTAGTGAACGTAATCATAGGCGAGGTAGCCGATGACGACCCCGGCGAAAGCGGCCACGCCGAAGGTCTCTCCAAAGGCGAAATAGAGCGCGAGGAAGATGGGTGTTCCCAGCATGATCGCGCCGGGTACCGGCATGACCAGGCGGTCATTCTCTGCCTTGTCGTGGTGTACCTGGTGGGCAAGGTAAAAGTATCGCCTGACCTTCGACGACGACGGGATCCAATGAAACACCGTGCGGTGGATCCAATACTCGAAGAAGGTCCAGCCGAAGGCACCGGCGACAACGCAGAGCGGCAGAAAGAGCGGGTTCAGTCCCTTCCACACGGCAAACACGCAGCACGCGATGCTCATCGGGATCCAGAAGACCGCAGGTCCGGCCGGGTGCGTCCGTGTCAGCGATTCGAGGAAGTCGTTGGCAAAGATGCGGGTTTCGGGATCGAATTTTGAAGATACGTTCATGCGACGTTCGTAGGATGGCCCGATGTTTCAGGGCGGCTTCTGATCGTTTGCGCGCAGCAGGTATCCATTGAATCGCGCACCCGTCAACCGGCGATTTTCAGGCCCGCTCCGGAGCACAGGAGATGCTGCGTGAAGCAGTGAAAAAGGCAATAAAAACCACCTGTTGCCACTCTTTCATGCTTTCGGGTGAAGAATAGGACTCCGAAGGAGTATTTAGAACCACCCGGTCGGTTGTGCACAGAGCGGCCCGGCCCTGCAGGTAACGGCGCGTGCAACATTGCGGCGAAACTTCGCGTGGTCTTATGTGTGCAGGCTCGATCGCGGCGGGGACCTGTGCCATGATTCCGGGGCGGCGACTCTTCGCTGCAGCATACATCCGGCGGGAGGCCCGATGCGAAGAGTCCGGCCACAGATGATCGTGATCGCCTGGGTGTTCGCGTGGACTTCTGCGACCGGTTGCGGCGCCGATGGGGCGTCGATCGCCCCGGTTGATTCCATCCAGCGGGTGGACCTGGCGCCGGGTGCGTCTGCGCGCTGCGTATGGAACGCCGCCTATCAGGAAAACTATGCGGCGGATTCTGTCGCCGAGATTCTGGCGAGCGCCCGTGACTGCTACGTGCTGATCGATCCTTTCGACAGCGCTCCTGCGCGGGACGCGATCCGGGCAATGATCGACAGAGGCAACACGGTCGGGTGCTACATCAGCGTCGGTACCTGCGAGGACGCCCGCGACGACTTCGCCGCGATGCGCCCCTTTTGCGTGGAGCGCCAGTGGGGCGAATGGGAGGGCGAGTACTTTGTCGACCGCACCGACACGGGGCTCCTGCCGCTGATGAAATCGCGCATCGATCAGCTCTCTGCCTGGGGCTGCGAGATGGTGGAATTCGACAACATGGATTGGGCCTTCGACGATGACTACCGCCGCACCTACGGCTTTTCGGCGACTGCCGCTGAAGCGATCGCCTACAACCGCAGCCTCTGCGAGCACGTACACTCCCTGGGCATGAGCTGCATGGCGAAGAGCACGCGGCAGGGCGCAGAGATCTTCGACGGTGGCACCTTCGAGTCCTACCCGGATGACCTGAACTGGTGGGAGAGTGACGACCTGAGCGCATTCCTTGATGCCGGTCAGCTCGGGGTGATCGTGCACTACGGCGAGTCTGATTGCGAAGGTCGCTACGCCTGGTATCGGGAGCGATACGGCGACGATCTTTCATTCATCTGCGAGCACAGGGGCAACCGGGCTTATGTGCACTTTGAGAGAGAGTGAGTCCGGCGCCGGTCACCTGCCCGTAGAGCCCGCTGTCGCGCCGATCTCCGAGGTGGGCATCTTCGCTTGACAGTGTGAAGCCGATCTCTATACTGCCGCCTCCCTGCGCCAGGGGCACCCGATAATGAGTCGAGAATATCGATGATTACAGGGTTTTCGGCGGCGTTGGAGGCAGGAGATCCTGTGCCGAGAGAGGGTCGATCAGGCGGCTCTGCAGAACCGAAAGACATGTAAGTTGGCCGAAATCGCGGCCACCGACAGACGAAATTCTACCGAACAGACGTACGGAACAGACGAATTATGCCGACAATCAACCAGCTCGTTCGCAAATCGCGCAAGAAGCAGATCAAGAAAACCTCGGCGCCCGCGCTGAAGTCCTGCCCGCAGAAGCGCGGCGTGTGTACTCGCGTGTACACCACAACGCCGAAGAAGCCGAACTCGGCGCTTCGCAAAGTCGCGCGTGTTCGTCTTACGAACGGCATGGAAGTCACCTCCTACATCCCCGGTGAAGGCCACAACCTGCAGGAGCACAGTGTTGTGCTCATTCGCGGTGGCCGCGTGAAGGACCTTCCCGGTGTTCGCTACCACATCATCCGTGGAGCCCTCGACGCCATGGGCGTTCAGGATCGCCGCCGCGGCCGCTCCAAGTACGGCGCGAAGCGACCCAAATAATTCAACCGGTCAACATGACCTGTTCCGCGCGCAGGCCTGACGGTGCCTGCGCACCCAAACATCGATTCAGTGTTCGAACCCACGAGTTAGCCAGATGCCGCGACGTAGAGTAGCCGAGAAACGCCCGGTCCTTCCGGACGCCAAGTTCCACGACCAGCTGATCACACGCTTCATCAACGCGCTGATGTACGGTGGCAAGAAGTCGACCGCAGAGTCGATCATGTACGGCGCCCTCGATATCATCGCGGACCGAACGAAGGGCGAAGACCCGGTCGAGATCTTCAAGGCCGCGATTGAGAACGTGAAGCCGGCGGTTGAAGTGAAGTCGCGTCGCGTCGGCGGATCCACCTACCAGGTGCCCGTCGAAATCCGCACCGAACGCCGTCTTGCGCTGTCGCTGCGCTGGATCATCATCGCGGCACGAGCTCGCGGAGAGCGCACCATGCGCGAGAAGCTCGCAAACGAACTGCTCGATGCCGCGAATGGCCGCGGCAACGCCATGCGTCGTCGCGATGAGACGCACCGCATGGCCGACGCCAACAAAGCGTTTTCCCACTACCGCTGGTAGCACCAACGCTGTAAGGCGCGCTTCGTGTGGTTGGGGCTCTGCCCCAATCCCCGCGGGGGCTTCGCCCCTCGACCCCAGCAGGAAACTGCCGCGAAGCGGGAAAGATGCTGTAGCATCTTTCACTACCGCCTTCGCAAGATTGCTCAGTTGCTCCTGCACCTTCCTGTTCTTGTGGGAACGCCCCTGCGATTTCGGAAGACCCCGAGGGTCAAGGGAACCGAGTTCCCTTGCAGGGGTGCAGGGGGCAGCGCCCCCGCCGGGGTTTGGGGCAGAGCCCCACCACAGCGACGTGTCATTGAGGTGTGATCGTGGGTTTAGAGACCGTTCGGAATATTGGGATTATGGCGCACATTGATGCGGGTAAGACCACGACGACGGAGCGTGTGCTCTATTACACGGGGCGGACGCACAAGATCGGTGAGGTGCACGATGGAACTGCGACCATGGACTGGATGGCGCAGGAACAGGAGCGTGGAATTACCATCACCTCTGCCGCGACGACCTGCTTCTGGCGGGATCACCAGATCAACATCATCGACACCCCCGGCCACGTCGACTTCACGATCGAGGTCGAGCGCTCCTTGCGGGTGCTCGACGGCGCCGTCGCGGTGCTTTGCGCGGTGGCCGGTGTGCAGCCCCAGACCGAGACGGTCTGGAGGCAGGCGGATCGCTACGGGGTGCCGCGTATCGCCTTCGTCAACAAGATGGATCGCGTCGGCGCGGACTTTGACAAGGTGCTGCAGTCCCTGCGAGGTCGCCTGAAGGCGAACCCGATCGCGATTCAGATACCGATCGGCTCCGAAGAACGCTTCACAGGGGTCGTCGATCTGGTGCGCATGAAGGCGCTGACCTGGGTTTCGGAAGATCTCGGTGCGGACGTTACGGTCGGTGAGATTCCGGACGAGCTGCGTGACGCCGCCGACACGGCGCGGGAGGCGATGGTCGAAGGCATCGCGAACTTCGACGACGACCTGGCGACCCTCTGGCTTGAGGGCGAGGAGATCAGCGAGGAGCAGCTTGTCACCGCCCTTCGACGCGTGTGCAATCGTCGGGAGGCGATCCCGGTGCTCTGCGGCTCGGCGTTCAAGAACAAAGGCGTGCAGCCCCTGCTCGATGCGGTGGTTGATCTGATGCCTTCGCCGCTGGACGTACCGCCGGTGACCGGCGTGACGCCCGAGGTGGGTATTCGACTCGATGAAGAGGGGCGAGAGCCTGCAGCGGACGAGTTGATCTCGCGCAGGGCGGAAGCTGACGAGCCCTTTGCGGCGCTGGCGTTCAAGATCATGAACGACTCATTTGTGGGCAACCTGACCTGGTTCCGCGTCTACTCCGGTACCCTGAATGTCGGCGAACGGGCCTACAACCCGGGTCAGGACAAGAAGGAGCGTGTCGGACGAATTCTCCGCATGCACGCAAACGCCAGAGAAGATGTGAAGACGCTCTCGGCGGGGGACATCGGAGCCGCCGTGGGTCTGCGATTCACTCGCACAGGCGATACACTCTGCGATCCGGACAATCCGATTGTGCTGGAGCGGATGAGCTTTCCGGAGCCGGTCATATCGATCGCGATCGAGCCGAAGACCCGTGCAGATCACGATAAACTGTCGACGAGTCTGGGCAAGCTGGCCCTGGAAGATCCTTCGTTCAGCGTGATCGTGGATCCGGAGACCGGTCAGACCATCATCCGCGGCATGGGAGAGCTGCACCTCGAGGTGATCGTCGATCGCCTGCTGCGGGAGTTCAAGGTCGACGCCGGTGTGGGCAAGCCGCAGGTGGCGTATCGCGAGACGATCCTTTCGCCGGCCACCGTGGAAGGAAAGTTCATCCGTCAGAGCGGCGGCAAGGGACACTACGGGCACGTCGAGCTCGAGCTCTCACCGGGCGAGCGCGGCTCCGGGTTGAGTTTCGAGGACGCGACGACGGGCGGTGTTGTCCCCAAAGAGTTCGTCCCATCCGTGGAAAAGGGTGTGCGCGAGGCGGCAGAATCCGGCGCCCTCACGGGCTACCCGACAGTGGATGTCGCGGTTCGCCTCGTCGGCGGTTCTTTTCACGACACCGACTCCAGCGAGCAGGCGTTCAAGATAGCGGGATCACTGGGTTTTCGCGATGGTGTGAAAGCGGCCGGACCACGGATCCTCGAGCCGATCTTTGCGGTTGAAGTCGAGGTACCCGAGGACTACATGGGCGACGTTATCGGAGACCTCAGCCGCCGGCGCGGACAGGTGACCGAGATGGTCGATGAGGCCGGCTTCAAGGTTGTGCGCGCGGACGTCCCGCTGGCGGCGATGTTCGGATACGCGACGGATGTGCGCTCGATGACCCAGGGTCGTGCGAGCTACTCGATGGAGTTTTCACGCTACGCAGAAGTTCCTGACAATGTGCAGAAAGAAATTGTGGAGCGATTCGGCGGAATAGGTTAGGAGCCCCGCCCCCGGCCATGAAAGTGGCTGGACGAAATTTGGGATTGATAGGGAAAAGCCCGGGTAACGGGCGACGAGGCAACGGAGCCGCGAGATCATGGCGAAAGAGAAATTCGAACGAACCAAGCCCCACGTCAACATCGGAACCATCGGTCACGTTGACCATGGCAAGACGACGCTGACGGCAGCGATCACGAAGGTGCTCGCCGAGAAGGCCGGTGGCGGTGCTGTGATGGCGTTCGACGAGATCGACAACGCGCCGGAAGAGCGCGAGCGCGGTATCACGATCGCAACGGCTCACGTGGAGTACGAGACGGAGAACCGTCACTACGCGCACGTCGACTGCCCGGGTCACGCGGACTACGTAAAGAACATGATCACCGGCGCGGCGCAGATGGACGGCGCGAT
>JAUICO010000052.1 GCA_030427825.1 bacterium
GCGTTCGGAGTAGGCCACGTCGCGAATCTCGGCCACCGTCTCCCAAGTGGCGCGACCACAGATGCGTTCGGGATTGAGCGTGTTATCAGCGGCGATGGCGTGCGTTGCGAGCGCCACGGCGCGGCGGTGCATGCCGCGGGCGGCCGCGATCCGCGCCGCTGCAAAGGCCTGCGTCGCGGTCATGCCGTCGACGCTGTGAGCGACCCCGGTCTCGACGTCGTCATGGGCCGCTGCAAAGGCGACGGCGATGGTTCGCCACCATGCGGGCCCTGTGCCTGTGATTCCGTGCTCCGCAAACCAGGCGGTGACGGCCCGGGCTGTAGCCGGCGCGGCACCAGCGCCGCCCGCACCGGCCGCTGCCGTCCCGGAGGCTCCGGTGGCGCAGAGCACAGAGAGGATCGTCGCGAGTACCAGACGTTGAACCGGGCGCTGACCGGCGACGTGCGGGTGGTGCGTCGGGAGCACGCGGCGAAGCCGACGCGTGCACTCTCCGGTTCGCCGCCGGCGTGGCCGGCAGGTGTGTGGGCTGAGCAGCATGGCGCGTCGCATACCATCGTGCGCGCCGGCGATCGATCGCCCTGACTGCGTCCTTCAACATGGCCGCGCGCCTGTCCTTCTTTTGAGGGCGCCGCGAATCCTGTAGGAAGAACTCCGAATTCGCCGGCTGGAGACGCGGCAGCGAAGCGCCTCGCCGTATCCTGCTACGACCGCTGTGTTGCTGTCGGTGCTGCAGCGGGATCCGCCGGTGTGCGAGCCAAGAGGTCGCGCGAACCCGTACTCAAGGACGAAAGGGATGTCTGAAGCGACGCCACTGAGAGTCAGCTGCCGCGGAGAGCTCGCGGCGGGATTTCTAGGGGCGCTGGAGGCGGCCGGCCATCAGGTGGTCGGCGAGTCCGGCCCCGCTGAATCTGATGTGCTGTGCGTGGTGCCGGCTGCCGAAGTCGGAGTGGACGCAGCGGTCGACTCGGTCAAAGCCCTGCTTGAGAGCTCGGGCGCGGGTATTCTGCTTGTGGTCGATGAGGCTGCGAGCCTGGACGACTGGCGTGGCCTTGACGTTGACGGCGTCGCCCGTTGTTCGGCTAACGCATCGAGCGCGGAGTTTGTGACCCGTCTCGAGTCGGCGCCGGCGCTGCGGCGGGTTTCGACCCTGGCCGCGATTCGAGAGGAGAAGCTGGCGCTGACCCGCCAGTCCCTCGAAGTGATATCGATGGTGGACCTGCGAACCGGCCTGCACAACCGCCGCTTTCTGTTGAACGGGGTGACGGACGCGCTGGCCGCAGCCAGGCGCTACGAACGCGTGTTCTCATTGTGCCGGCTTCGTGTGACGAACCACGCGGACATCCTCAAGACCCACGGTGAGAGCGTCATGCTGGAAGTGTATGAATTCGTCGCCGACTACCTGGCCGTGCGCCTTCGCAGCGCCGACATTGAAGCCTGGGTTGCCCAGGACGCGTTCGCGGTAATCCTGCCGGAAACCGATGCCGATGGTGCCCGGGTTTTTGCTACCCGCCTGGTGGATGAGATTCAGGCGGAGGAGTTCCTCGGCGGTGTGCAACTGCAGCTGCATGCGACCGTTGTGGACTCCTCACGCGGCTTCGAGTCGGCAGCAGAGATGGTACAGGTCGTCGAGCGCGGCGACACCTGAAGCGTCGCCACGCATTCGCGGCTCCCGCCACGTGACAGCAGGTGGCCGGTACTGCGAGCACGGCGTCATGGTCGGAGTCACGGAAAATGTGCAGCAGTACTGCATCCCTGCGTTGACGAGGTAAGGGCGCTGTGATTCCGTGCGGCCCAATTCGAATCAACAGGGAGTCTCCCCGTGCGGTCTATTTCCACGTGCGCCGTCGTCTTTTGTGTCCTGTGTGCTGCCGGATCGGCAGTGGCTCAGACGGATCGCTTTGATGTGCAGCAGTTCAACCCGCAGCCTTCACAGACGACCAATTACATCACCGTAGCTTCGCCACAGCTGCTGCGTCACCTCGGGTTTGAGGCCGGCATCCTCGCGAACTATGCCGACAGCCCGCTGGTGCTTGTAGACGGGGACGACGAGCGTCAGCTTGAGATTGTCTCTTCGCAGCTGACGCTGGACCTGCTCTTTGCCTTCGCGCTCTTCGATCGAGTTCAAGTAGGCGTCGATATTCCGCTCGTTGTGCTGCAGAACGGCGACGAGTCCGGCGAAGCCGCTTTGGATGCGTCGGAGGCCTCTTTCGGGCTCGGCGACATTCGTGTCGTGCCGACGGTTCAGCTCCTCGACACCCGCGGCGACGGCGGCGGTTTTCTTCTCGGACTGCTGGTCGATCTGCAGCTTCCAACCGGCGACGACGCATCGTTCCAGGGCGAGGGCGGCTTTCGCGCCGAGCCGGGGGTTGCCCTTGAGTATGTGCTCGACGGCGGCAGCCGAATCGGCGCCAACCTCGGTTTTCAGATTCGCCCCGCAGGCGAATACGAGAACGTTGAGATTGCGAACAATCTGAGCTGGGGCCTTGCGGCCGATGTGTTGATTGGCGAGTCTTTCCACATCATCCCCGAAGTGACGGGCGCGTACAGCCTCGGTGTCGACGATCTGGCTGCCGAAGAGACGCCGATCGAGGCCCTGCTGGGCCTGCGATACTTCGTCTCGCCCTCCTTCATGCTCGAGGCGGGTTTCGGCACCGGCCTTGTGCGCGGTGCAGGTACCCCGGACTGGCGCGCCTTTTTCGGACTTGCGTTCGCGCCGGCTGATGACGGCGACCGTGACAATGATGGAATTCCGGACGAGCTGGACGCGTGCCCGGATGACCCTGAAGACTTCGACAACTTCCGCGACGAGGACGGCTGCCCGGACCCTGACAACGACGGTGACCGCATCCCCGATGTACGCGATCTGTGTCCTGACATTCCTGAGAACTACAACAACGTCGATGACCACGACGGGTGCCCGGACGCGGACGGTGATCGGGATCGCGACGGGATCCCGGACCTCTCGGACCAGTGTCCGGACCATCCGGAAGACGTGGACGGTTTCCAGGACTCGGACGGCTGCCCGGACCCTGACAACGATCAGGACCGGATACTCGACATCTATGACGGCGCTCCGATGGACCCCGAGGATCACGACGGTTTCGAGGACACTGATGGAATCCCCGATCCGGACAACGACAGAGACGGCTTCCTTGATGTGAACGACCAGTGCCCGATGGAGCCTGAGACGCGAAATGGCGTTGATGACGATGATGGCTGTCCCGACGACGGAGGCCTGGTCACGGTGACCTGCGAGCGGATCGAGATCAGCGACAGCATCTACTTCCGAACGGGAAGTGCAGAGATTCGGGACCGCTCATTTGAGCTCCTCAACACCGTCGCTGCGGCGGTGCGGGCGGCGCCCTACATTCGCCGGTTGCGCGTTGAGGGGCACACCGACGACCGTGGATCAGACAGCTACAACCTGGACCTCTCGCAGCGGCGCGCGGAGTCGGTAATGGACTTCCTGATCGACGCCGGCGTCGAAGAAGTCAGGCTTGAGTCGCAGGGCTTCGGTGAGACACGGCCCATCGCGGACAACGGGAGCTCGGATGGACGGCAGCAGAATCGCCGAGTGGATTTCGTGATCGTAGAGGCGGACCAGTGCTTCTGAGTTTCCGAGCCTGAATGAATGTTGGAGATCCCGGTCGAGTTGTGACCGTGATCGTCGAGTCGGTGTCAGGCTATGAACAGGACCGGCGAACCGAGGTGTTGCTGCGACATGTGTTGCGGGCGCGGGACAGCCCGCGTGCCCGTGGCATCCATCGCAGAGACACGATGGTAGCAGGACACGGCGCGGCAATGACTCGCCTGAGTCTTGCTTGTCCGGGACTTGATGTAGTAGCAGGGTTGACCACCCAGACACAATTCTGAGGAAACCTCGAATAAGGGAGCAGACATGCGCATTCTACGTGTGAGCACAGTTGCGGTTGTAAGTCTTTGTCTCGTCGCGATGGCGAGCACTGCGTCGGCACAGTCGGACCGATTCTCGGTCCAGCAGTTCGACCCACAGCCGAGCCAGCACACCAACCTTTTTCACATCGCGACGCCCGAAGTTCTCGACGCCTGGCGTTGGGAAGTCGGTCTCGTAGTGAACTACGCAGATGATCCGCTGGTGCTCCGCGAAGCCAACGGTGACCGGTTCGCGGACATTGTCCCGAACCAGCTCACCACGGACATCAATCTTGCGCTTGGTATCGCAGGCTTCCTCGAAATCGGTGTGACGGTTCCTCTGATCGTTCTTCAGGACGAGAGCGAGGCCGGGGTTCCCGCGACCTCGGCTGCAGAGGGCGGCTTCGGTCTGGGCGATGTGCGCATCGTGCCGGCCGTTGAGATCATCAACATGGACACCGAAGAGGAGCCGGGCGGCTTCTCCCTCGGTCTCCTTGTCGACCTTCACCTTCCGACCGGTGACGCGACGCAATACCAGGGCGGCGTGTTCACTCTCGAGCCGCGACTGCTGCTCGGATACGCGATCAAGGATGTCCTGGACATCATCGTCAACGCAGGCTTCCAGTTCCGCGGTGAGGACGAGAATCAGGTGCAGAACCTGCGCCCGACGAACGCCATCACGGCAGGCCTCGGTCTTGACGTTCAGATCGGCGACTCGCTGCACATCATCCCTGAAGTCAACGCAGAGATTCCGCTCAATGCTGAGCAGGAGCTGAGCGAGAATACGCCTCTCGAAGGTCTGCTCGGCCTCAAGTACTTCGTCTCTCCGAGCTTCCTCGTCGAAGCCGGCGGCGGCACCGGCTTCATCGAAGGGTATGGTACACCGGACTGGCGTGTATTCGCCGGCCTCGCCTACGCACCGGCTGTGGACGCCAATCCCGACCGCGACGGCGACCGCATCCTTAACGAAGACGACCAGTGCCCGGATGATCCCGAGGACTACGACGGATACCAGGACGAAGACGGCTGCCCGGATCGTGACAACGACGGCGACGGAATCCTCGATGCGGCGGACGCCTGCCCGATGATCGCTGAGGACATGGACGGCGACGAAGATGAAGACGGATGCCCGGAAGAAGAGGGCGACGCTGACGGCGACGGAATCCTCGACTCCGACGACGAGTGCCCGAACGATCCCGAAGACGTTGACGGATTCGAAGACCTCAACGGCTGCCCGGACCCGGACAACGATCAGGACACCGTCCTCGATGTTGACGACCGCTGCCCGATGGATCCGGAAGACATGGACGGCTGGGCCGACGATGACGGCTGCCCGGACCCGGACAACGATGGCGACGCAATCCTTGATGGCGACGACGGCTGCCCGAACGAGGCCGAGAACTACAACGGCGTCGAAGACGAAGACGGTTGCCCGGACGAGGACATCGACATCGTCATGACCGATTGCAACATCGACCTGCAGGGCTCGAAGGTCGAGTTCTCGACGGACTCGGCACGTATCCGAAGCCGCTCGACGGACATGCTCAACCGCGTTGCGTCCGTCCTCAACATTCGTGGCGACATCCACACCATTCGCGTCGAAGGCCACACCGATGACCGCGGTTCGGACGACTACAACCTCGACCTCTCGCAGCGTCGCGCCGAGTCGGTACGCACCTTCCTCATCGAGGCAGGCGTGGACCCGAGTCGACTGCAGGCAGTGGGCTACGGCGAGTCGCGTCCCATCGACAGCAACGACAACACGGAAGGACGTCAGCGCAATCGCCGCGTTGAGTTCAACTTCCTCATCGACGGCTGCGATAACCAGTAAGTGGACGGCGGACATCCCGATCGCTGAGGATCAGTGATTGAACCGCATCAGAACGGAGCGCCCCGGCGCTCCGTTGTCGTTTTTGCGTCGTGCCGGGTACAACGGAATCTCAAACCATGCGTTGTGAGTCCTCGTGATTGATTTCGTCCATTGCCCGCCCCGCGCTCGCACGATGCCGTGCTGGGGATCGTGGGTCGTCGCGGCCGCGCTGTCGCTCATTGCCTGTGCGTGCACACGTTCGCAGCAGGGCGACGACAGTGGGGTCAGCTCCGAACAGCGACAGGTCGCGTCCTACGAAGAGATCGGCCCGCCACGGCTCCTGCCGGCACCGGGCCCCCACGCGCCTTCAGAGATCCGATTCGAGCCCCCAGATGGTGATGCGTCTGTACTCACCGGTGTCGCTGAATGCGGCAGCTGCCACAGCGAGATCTATTCTGAGTGGAACCGCAGCGTTCATCACCTGGCGAGCTTCAACAACCCCTGGTATCGCGTCGCTGTCGACAGGTTTCGGGCCGCGCAGGGCAACACCGCGTCCCAGTTCTGCGGCGGCTGCCATGACCCCGCGCTCGTTGTCGGCGGCGGCATGCTACAGGACATCGTAGCGGACGATCGTCGTGCTCACGCGGGTGTCTCGTGCACCGTGTGCCACGGCGCAGAAGGCGCAACCCCGATCGGAAACGCGAGCTTCACAGTCTCGCTCTCACAGATCCCCCTGCCCGAAGAGGGCGCAGATTCCGGGCCGGCGCTCGCGGCACACCTGCAGCGCCTTCAGGTCGATCGCGGGGCCGCGAACGGCGTCTGTGTGAGCTGTCACCGCGGTGTTCTCGGGCCGGAGACTGGACACGAGCACTTTGCGTTCGGAATGGATGATGCTTCGGATTGGGCACACTCCGCGTACGCCGGGCAGGGAACCGCCCAGGTCGACGACGTCGAGCAGCAGGACTGCGTAGCCTGTCACATGCCGATGCGAGACGGGCGGCGCTCGCACGCCTTTGCCGCCGCGCACACTCCGCTCGCGCACGCCGGCGCCCATGAAGCGCACATCGATGAAGTCGACCGTTCTCTGAGGAGCTCCGTGCAGATGGATGTCGTGTCGCTGACCGTGGGCGGCGAGACAACGCTGCTGCCAACGGAGATACACCTCGCAGCTGGTGAGACCGCAGAGATCGATGTTGCGATTCGCAACGTAGGGGTCGGGCATCGCTTTCCCGGCGGAGCCCTGGATCTGCACGGTACCTGGCTCGAGGTCGTCGCTGTTGATGGGGAGCGCCGAGGTGTCCTGGCCTCGGGTGTTGCCCGTGAGTTTGCAGCGGAGCAGCAGACGTGGAGATTGCGTGCAGAGGTTGTCGATGACGAAGGCGTGCCTGTGCGCGACCACGACATTCACGATATGCGAGGGGTCGCGTGGAATCACACCATCGCCCCGCGCGATGTCTCGGTGGTACGCTACACGCTCACTGTGCCCGCGGACCGAGAGGTCCGTGGCCTGAGCGTGCGGCTGCTGCATCAGCGCCACGCGCCGTGGTTCGCGGAGCTGACCTGCGAAGCGTCACGAGAGCCGCAGGCGCTCGCCCTCGACGCCTACGCCGCCCGCGAAAACGGCTTCGAGATTGACGCCTGCGCTCCGCAGCCTGTTACCGAGATCGCGCAAATCGGGACGTTGCAACCGTCGTTGCAGAGGCCCCGTTGGCAGCGACTCTACGAATACGGTCTCGGGCTGCTGCATGCCCTGCAGGAGTCGCTTGATCAGGCGCGCGCACCTTTGGTTGAAGCTCTGGGTCTGCTCGATGAGGGCTCCGGACGGGACCGGGCACGAGTCCACCTGGCGTTAGGGCGATTGGAAGGTCGTCAGGGGCGCACGGAGCAGGCAATGCAGCACTTCGACGAGGCCGCTCGTCTGGCCGGTGGTGCGTCCATTGCGTATCAGCGCGGACAGGCCCTGGCCCGTGTATGGCGATGGGAGCAGGCCGCCGACGCCTTCAGTGAAGCTGCGACCCTGCAGCCCGGCAACGACTCCGTGTGGCAGGCGTACGCCGGCGCTCTGGGCAGTCTGGAGCGCAACGACGAGGGGTACGCAGCAGCACGACAGGGCCTGGAGGCGCAGCCACACAACGGCGCACTGCTCCTGAGCCAGTACCTCTCCCTGCAGCGACTTGATCCGGACTCTGCGGCGACCACGGCGGCCCATGAGACATGGCTTCGTCGCAGGCCCTATGATCGGGCGCCGTCCATCCGCGCGCGGTGTTACGAAGAGGTGCCCGGTTGTTCGGACGAGCGGGTGCCGTTGACGCCGCGCAGTCTGAGCGCAGTACCGTCCCTGCCTCTGTCAGAGCTGCTCACCCCGGAAGTCGGACGCGCCGCCGACCCGTAACTCCGGATCTGTGCGCAGAACCGCCGCCGCGCGCAATCGGATAGGACCGCGTCTACGGTGCGTCACCCTCGGTGTCTGTGTCCGGATCGCGCCCCTGCCAGGCGTCCACCATCACCCGCTCCGCGTTGAAGCGCAGCATACCGGCGAGCTCGTCGCGGGTGGCACCGCGACGCAGCAGCGCCGCTGTTACCTTGACGAGGTCGCGGCAATCCCGGTGGTCGGAGCAGACGGAGGGCATCCAACCGTCGTAGTCCGAGCCGATACAGACATGTTCCCAACCCACTCTCTGCGCGACATACTCGATATGGTCCGCTGCGGCCTCCGAGTCGGCCCGCAGGCGCTTCGCCAGGAAGACAGGCCCCAGGATAATGCCGATTGCGCCGCCGGTCTCGCTGATCGCGTCGATCTCCTCGTCGCTGATGTTGCGCGGCGAGTCGCACACGCCCTTCACTCCGGTGTGTGTACAGAGCACCGGTGCCCGCGTGTGTCGGCAGGCGTCGAGCACCCCGGGCGTGTTTACGTGGGCAACGTCGATCGCGATTCCGTAGCGGTTGAGGCGGGCCACCAGCTCAACACCGAAGTCCGTAAGGCCGCTCGATTCATCTTTTCCGCGACCCAGTGACGGTGTGGCTGCGCTGTTCTTCGAGAAATGGGTCAGCGTCAGATACGAAACGCCGAGCTGCCGTAATTCGGCGACGCGCTCCAGGCGCCCGCCCAGCATGTGCGCACCTTCGACGCCGGGGGACAGAGCCAGCAGACCGGCTGCGCGCGCCGCGTTTCGTTCGCCGGCGTTTCGTATTCGCGTACACCGCGCGTCGCGTGCGCAGACTTCGTCGACATACGCAATCTGTCGCTTTGCGCCCTCCCATGCGCGGTCGGACTCTTTGGGCCAGTAGTGGATGCCCATGCAGGCGCCGCCGTAGCCGCCTTCATTCATTCGAGGGACATCTGCGTGCCAGAACAACGGCTGGCCGGGAACCCCGGCCCGATGCTTCTTCTGCACGTCGTAGCCGAAGAGCGTGTGCTGAATGACAGAGTCGACGTGCATGTCGAGCACGCCGACTTCGTGATGTAGAGCCAGTGCTTCAGCGAAGCTCTCATCCTGCCACGACGTGTATCCCATGCGCTCTGCTCCCTGTATGCGAAGTCGTGATTCCGCTGAGGTTGCGCCTCTCGCCTGCGGCGGTCAAGGCGCTCCGCCGACGAGGAACGTCGCCGGCCGTGGGTCAGGCGGTCGGGCCATGGTAGCTGTGCCCCGCTGGTCCGTTTGCAGGGCCGCGCTCACACGAGGCACACGCAGCGGAGATCAATGATCAGTCACCGAATCGGCGCGAAGGGGCCGCGCTCAAAGCCGGGAATTTGGTTCGCCTGCCAGATGGTGTGCGCCGCGCTGATCGGACTTCCTGCTCCGACGGCGGCTGGGGCGGAGGAAGCTCCGGGGAGCGTTGAAGAGGTGCTTTCTCATGTGGACTCTGTGCTCGCACGAATTTCAGAACTGCGTGGGCTTGCAGCCACTGAAGCAGTGAATCGCTCGGTTCAGGATCGTGAGACCCTCGGTCGTCGCCTACGCGAGATGATTGAGGACGAGTTCACCGACGCTGAGATC
Organism: bacterium; assembly: GCA_030427825.1. GTDB lineage: Bacteria > Myxococcota_A > Bradymonadia > REDH01 > REDH01 > JAUICO01. Next base: position 9,700 of record JAUICO010000052.1, read on the forward strand.
GACGCCGAGGAACGATTCATCAAGGCGCTTGGCCTCATCACGCCGGATGCCGACTGGCGCGATGTCGTGCTTTCGTTGTTGGAGGACCAGATCGCCGGCTACTACGATCACGACGTGGACACCTTCTTTCTGCTCGACGATCAGCCACTGGACGCCCAGCTCGCGATCATGTCCCACGAGCTCGTGCACGCCCTGCAGGATCAGCACTGGGACCTCGATGCATACAATGGCGACGCGACTCTCCTGACAGATACGGGCATCGCCCGCAGTGCGGTGATCGAAGGCGACGCGATGGCGGTAATGCTCGCGTACGCTGCGTCCGGCAATGCGATCCTCTCGAATCCCACGCTCTTTGCTGCGGCGACGGCGACCATGCAGAGCGCGACGGTGCCAGAGGGTCCGGCGCCGCCCTTCGTATGGGCACAACTCACCTTCCCCTACGTCGATGGCCTCGCGCTCATCGGCTCCCTCTTTCAGCAGGGTGGCTGGTACGCAGTGAACCAACTCTACGATGACCCGCCGCAGAGCACAGAGCAGGTGCTGACCCCGTCGCGCTACATGCAGCGCGATCCGCCGACCTGGCTCAGCTACGAGTTGGCTTCTCTGGGATACGAGCGATATGTCGCGGACGTCCTCGGTCAGCATATGCTGAGCGCGGTACTTGACCAGCTGTTGGATGAGCTTGTGGCAACGAGCGCCGTACGACGCGCCACGACGGGTTGGGACGGCGACCGCTTCGACGGCTTCAGTGACCCGAACGAGCCCACGCGTGATGTCATCGTTCAACTCAGCGCGTGGGACACCGAAGATGACGCGCGTCAGTTTCGTCGGGTCATCAGCCGTCTGGGTGCGGTGTACACGGCCCTCGATGCGCCCGTCGAAGCGAGCGGCAGGCACGGGCACCGTGACCTCTGGGTTGGGGAGCACGACGCGGTGCTCGTCGAGCGCTGGGGTGATCTTGTGCTGCTGATCATCGACCGGAGGCCGTCATCCGGAGCCGCTGCCGGCGACATCCTCGCGGTGGCCGAGGAGGTGTGGCGCACGCACCAACGCAGCGCGTACCCACCGCTCTGAGCGATGGCGGGTGCAGGCTCTGCAGCCGTTGCGTGTTCGACCGCCGTGCGCGACCGTGAAGTCGGCGCCCAGTGGCTACAGCCGCGTTACTCGAGGCCGGTAGAGTCGATCTGGTGCTGAATGTACTGCCCCATCTGAGTGGCGATGTACTGCACGATGTTCGAGTCCAGCGAAGTGAAGCTGTCCCGGTTCTGTCGATTCATCATCGCCAGCACGCCGAAGGTTCGCTGTCCGTGATGCACAGGCGCTGCCAGCACCGAGCCCAGCTTCACGCCGGTCTGATCAGTGAAAGCCGGATCATAGTAGTCCGTCTGTGTCGCATCGATGAGCGAGATGGCGACCGCCGAACGCATCGTGCGGGCGAAGACACCGTCTTCGTTGGACAACTTGCATTGGATCATCTTCTTGGTTCCGCGGCCGCGTGCCGCAGCGAAGTAGAGGTGGCTGCCGTCATCTGAGGTGAACACCAGCCCGCCCTGATCACAGGGGATGTACTTCTTTGCCAGGTCGAGCACGAAATCGATGGCGTCGGCCATTTCGACTTCAGGTTCGAAGATGTGCGGGATCTCGAGGAAGACGTCTTCGAGTGCCGTTTCGGAGACGCCGCCGAGGTCTTCCGCTTCGGGAGTCGTCGAATCCGTTGCCAGTGGCGCGGGCTGCGAGTGCTGGGTCTCAGCAGTTCGCTGCACGGTCTCCATCATCACGCGGCCGCTGTCGGCGGCGCTCTTAGGCGCCTCTACCTCGGTCGCAGCGATGGTGCGAAAGGTGCCGCTGCTGTCGCGGAATCCTACGTTCTCCTGCGGACCGGTTGCCGGCCTCGCCGTTCCACCGCTCTCGCTGGGGTCCACCGTTCGGTGGGCGCCTGAGATGGCCTTCATCACCTGTGATACACGCGCGTCGGCCTTGTCGATGACACGTACACGGTACGAGCGCCGCGAATGGGGGTCGGTCACCTTCCAGGCTTCGTTGCCGAGATCGATGTAGAAGCCCTTCATGTCGCTGATCGAGTGGCCGGCATGCTGCACACCGGTCTGCAGCGCCTGCATCCAGTTGCCCGCCTCGATCTGAAGCTTGCTGTCGTATCCGCCGCCCGATGGAACAAGAACTTCGTAGTACATGGATTCTGGCTTCCTTCTCTGGAGAGTCTCGTCGCGGGCTGTGAATCAGCTGCGACGCTGTCAATCAGTTACGAGTCAGGCGCGCGAACATGAGCCGCAGCCCCCGCTGCTGCACGAAGAGGCCTTCGGCCCCTCGCCTTCAATGGCATATCCCAGCCTTCGCAGGCTGCTGCCGGTGAGCGCCCTGAAGCTGCTCTCATCGGCTAATACGGTCTCGCAATGCGGGCAAACCCGCTGCATTTCATCCCCGATCAGGTCCCATGCCGCAACGACATCGGCGGCGCAATCTGAACAGCGCGCGACGTCGAATGTGGTGGTTTCTATCATCAGGCAGTCCGCAGGAGCCGTGTAGGGCAGCAATCTAACACAGCGCAGTCGCGGCTCCAACAATGTGAGCGCTGCCCTAGAGTCGGCCCCAGCGCCGCCGAAGACCCCACTCAAGCCCGAGGATGACCACGAACGCGAGCAGCAGCCAGGGCGCACTCCAGATGTCGATCACCTTGCGGCGATCTACCTGTTCAACGCGGGCAGGAGCGAAATCCAACCGGCCGCCGCCCCGAGCCGGCGCGATCCGCGCACGACCGCCGGAGGCCTCCGACAACGCCTGCAGGAGCTCCGGACGCGGCTCGATGTCTCGAAACTCGCCTCCGCGTACGACCCCCAGAAAGATCTCTTCATCGCTCAACGGGACCCCGGCCTCCACCTCGGCGACCGCTTCGACGGCGTATGCGCCGGTGTCGGCGAGGTCGAAGCGAAGATCGAAGCGCCCGCGCGCATCCGTTGTAAACGGGTGCTCTGAGACGAGGTCGCCACGCTGTCCGGGCACCAGAGTCTCAAGATCGCGACGCCATACTCTGGCCACGCCGCTCACTGCATCTGCGGGGGAATAGTCAGGGTTGTACACCCGCACGACTGCGGCCACTTCTTCGCCCGGCGAGTACACCTCGGCGGCGATCTCAACCTGCACCAGGTTCAAGGCCGGATCTCGTATCAGCCACCGAATCGCGCTGTTCCAGAAGCTGGTGTAGGGCCGGCTGTTTCCGCCATCCACCACGTGGGAGAAGTTCCACTTCCAGCTGCCGTCGAAGGTCATCGCGAGGGAACGACCCTCGCCGACTTCGCGCACCGCGAGCACCGGCATCGGGTCGCCACCGGCTCGCAGGTTCGGGTGGGTGGCCAGCACTGTAGCGTCGTTGCGCGCTTCGAGGACGATGTTGGTACCGGGCATCTCGGGCAGGGTCTCCCACAGCTCCTGATTGCTGCCCCGGTCAAACTCCAGTCGAGTGATTGGATGCAGCTGCCCCGCGCGCGTGAGCTGGGGACGGAAATCGCTCGGGTCCACCAGGGAATCGACCGCCGTGCCGCCGGGCAGATCCACAGGCAGGACGTCGAGCACTTCGGTCTGGGCGTAACCACCGCTTGCGAAGGACTGCTCGCCGCCCACCATCATGAAGCCGCCGCCGCCATACACATAGTCGCGCAGGTTCGGCAGGTATTGCCGCATGCGGTAGGGGCGGAAGGTGAAATTCTGTAGGATTACCAGGTCGAAGCTGCCCAGCTGCTCTTCGAAGAGCTCCTGTACAGGGAAGGGAATCAGCGCCATCTCGTTCTGCGGCGCGCGTTGAATGTCTTCGTTGGTGCGAAGGATGAAGAAGCTGATCAGGTCGACGTTCGGGTTGTTCTTCAGCAGTTGGCGCAGATAGCGAACGTCCCAGCTCGGCCGCCCGACGACGTGCAGGATACGAATCTTGTCGCGAATGATCTTGATGACGAAGTGCTCGATGTTGTTGTCTCGTAGCGCCTCGCCTTCACGCACCGGTACGTCGATAGAGTAGATCTCCTTTCCGAGCAGCTCGGGCACGAACTCGAAGGCAACACGGTAGGTAGAGGTGCCTCGTTCGAGGGAAATCTCGCGGGTCTGCAGCGGCTGACCTTCGCGGCGCAGGGTCACCGGGATGGTGCCGGACTCGTAGCCCCGAACGTTGATGTCGACTTCGACCTCAACCGCGTTCCTGACGAACGCGAAGTCGTCATGAAAGACGCGGCCGATCGCGACATCGCGAAGCTCGCCGGCCTGTGCCGTCGCGAATGTGTGGATGGGAACGCCCAGGCCCTCAACAAACGCGGTGGTGTCTGCGTCCAGGCCCTCGCCACGCTCGACGCGCCCGGAGAGCTCGCCATTGTCCACACCGTCGGAGATCAGCACGATGCCGCCAAGCTCACGCCGCCCGAAGCGTTCGGCGACCGCTCGCAGCGCTTCAAGAATCTCGGTGCTGTCTCCGTCCGGAGTGACCGTGGCGGCCGCGTTCAGCGACGCAGGTTCAAGGCCGGAGTCGAAGGCGAAGAATTCAAAGAGGTGGTCCTCACTCGGCTGGGACATCCTGCGCCGAAGGCGCTCCACCTGGGTCAGCGCGCGCTCAAAGCGCGTCTGGTCGCCGCCGGTCTCAAGGGTCTGTGACCGCGAAGAGTCCAGCAGAACGACGACGTGGTTCTTCACGCGGGTGACGTGCTTCAGCTCCAGCGCCGGCTCCAGGAGCAGCGTGATCGCGGCGACGAGGGTGAGGCCTCTGAGGCCGACAAGGACTACACGACGCCGCAGGGGCAGGGCGCTGAGGTCGAGCCAGGTCAGTACGATGAGGGCGAGCGCGATTGCGCCGAAGAGCCACAGAAAAGGCGGCCCCCAGTTGCCGAGAAAGAGAAACTCTCCCTCGTTGTAATCGCCGAATGCGCGCAGCAACGGCTACTCCACCCGCCAGCGGCGGCGTCGCAGGATGAAGGGTACGTGCACCTGATCTTCTTTGTAGTCCAGGCACAGGGCGTACATCGCAATGTTCACGCCGAGGCGCATGGTCATGGTGCGCTGGCGCTCACCGCCGGGGTGCACCTGAAACTCATAGTTGCCGAAGTCGTCGCGGGCCCAGGCGCCCATCAGGTCGTTGTGAGAGTAGAGAATCGCGTAGCGCCCGTCGAACTCGACGCCTTCCATATAGTTCTCGACCACAACGCGGCCTTCGCTGCCGTCGCAGAGGTAGAAGGACTTGAAGACCACGTGATCGCGGTTGACCCGTGCCAGGCTTTCGCCGGGCATGATCGCGTCGATTTCACGCTGAACGCTGCGATAGAACTCGCCGTCAGCGCGGCCTTCGCTGCTGTCGACCAGGAGCAGGCCGCCGGCGCGGATCCAGGTGGCGAGGGCTTCGCGTTCTCCAGTCGACCATGGCTCGAAGCCGCGGTCACCGGCGAGTACGATCAGTGGGCAGTCGACAAGGTCTTCGAGGTCGGCGTTTACAGGACGCGCGTCGGTCTCGATGAGCAGGCTGGTAGAGAGCTCCAGCTCCAGCAGGAGTCGGGAGATCGCGTTGGGGCGCGGGTTCCACGTGGGGCTGTCGTAGCGGAGCAGGCCGAAATTGAAACGGCTCTCCTCGCCGAAAGCCATCGCTCCGCGCGCTGCGCTGCCTGCGCCCATGACCATGGTCGCGCCGGCGATGACAAATTGTCTGCGTGTAACGCTCACGATTTGGGGGCCTTGTTGTTTTCCGCCTGGAGGATCTCGCGCATCTTCGCGAAGTTCGCCGCAACTTCCTGCGCCTGCGCCGGATCCCGCTGAGGCTCGCCTCGATACACACGTTCCTCGACCAGGTCACGCGGCAGCTCTGCGAGAAAGCGGGAGGGTTTCAGCGCGAAACGTTGCTGCCGCTTCGTCGTCGAAGCGGCGCGCGTCATGAATAGGCGTTGTTTGGCCCGAGTCATTCCCACGTAGCAGAGACGTCTCTCTTCTTCGACGCCGCCCAGCTCGTCGAGAGCCCGTGAGTGCGGCAGCAGGCCCTCGTTCATGCCGGTGATGAACACCACGGGAAACTCCAGGCCCTTGCTGGCGTGGATCGTGAGCAGCGTCACCCGGTGGCGGCTCTTCTCGTCTTCGTCATCGGCGCCACGCGACTCGAGCGACGCGCTCGCCACCCAGTTGTCGAGGGCGGACCAGGCCGACGTTCCCTCGACGCGGCCCAGCCCCTCGAGCAGGGACTCCACCGCGGCCCAACGTGCCCTCGCCGCGTTCGGGTTGCTCTCTGCGGCGTAGACTCCCTGCTCAAGCCCGAGGGCCTTCACGTAGTCGCGGACGACGCGTTCAAGCTCAGGGGCCGACGCGCTGCGCATCGTCTCGCGCGCATCGCGTACCGCTGCGACCAGGGTGCGGATTCCGTCGCGAGTTCGCGCCTGCAGCGAGGCCTCGTCGCCGGTCTTCGCCAGCGCCTCGAAGAGCGTCATGCCGGATTTTGCGGCGGCGTTGATGCGCTCGAACGTGCCTGTCCCGATACCCCGCGGTGGTACGTTTGCGACGCGACGCAGCGCGAGGTCGTCGCGGGGATTCAGGACCAGGCGCAGATACGCGAGCAGGTCGCGGACCTCCTTGTTGTCAAAGAGGCTCTGGCCGCCGAGCACGCGGTAGGGAACCTCGCGAGCACGTAGTACCTCTTCGAATACGTGCGCCTGGGTGTTGGAGCGGTACAGGATCGCGAAGTCGTGCCACGAGCGCTGCTCCGCTTCGGCCTGACGCCGAATCCACTGCGCCACAAAGTCCGCCTCCGCAGCGGGTGTCGAGTGCTCGAAGCTGATGATCTTGCGGCCGGCTCCCAGGTTGCTCCACAGCTCCTTCTTACGTCGTGTCGGGTTGTGCCTGATCAGCGTGTTTGCCGCCTCAAGAACGCTGCCGACGGAACGATAGTTCTGCTCAAGCGCGATGACTCGCGCGCCGGGAAACATGGTATCAAATCGCAGGATCGTATCGCTCGAGGCGCCCCGAAACCCGTAGATGGACTGGTCATCGTCGCCCACCACGACGAGGTTCCGCTGGGGCTGCGAGACGAGCTGGTCGAGCATGCGCAGCTGCAGGGCGTTGGTGTCCTGGTACTCATCGACCATGACGAAGCGGAAGCGGCCGCGGTACTTGTCGCGTACGTCGTCATCGGCCTCCATCAGCTGTGTCGGCAGGAGCAGCAGGTCGTCGAAGTCGACGGCGTTCTGGTTCTTCAGTGTCTGGTTGTAGACGTCGTAGAGCCGTTGCGCCCGGGGCATCTCAGGGTCGTAGCGCGCCTCGGGCATCTCTGCGGGTTCGCGCATGGCGTTCTTTGCCCGTGAGATCAGCGAGAGGATGCGTGCGGCGCCGGACTTTGTGCCGTCCAGGCGCAGCTCCTTGAGGATCAGGCGCACCATCCGCCGACGTTCGCCTTCATCGACGATGGTGAAGGGTTTTTGGAAGCCCAGCCGCTGGATGTCTTCCCGCAGGATCGCGGCGCCGAGGGCGTGAAAGGTGGAGAGGTGTACCCTGCGTGCGGTGTCGGCTCCGACGATTCCGGCGACCCTTTCCCGCATCTCGTTGGCGGCCTTGTTGGTGAAGCTGACCGCGAGAATCGAATCCGGCCGCACGCCGCGCTGTAGGAGCCACGCGACCCGCGTGGTGATCACGCGGGTCTTGCCGCTGCCGGCGCCTGCGAGCACGAGCAGGGGGCCGTCGCCGTGGGACGCCGCCTCTTTCTGCTGCGGGTTCAATCCCGCCAGGTGATCTCGTTTCATCTCGATGGCCACCGCATGATGGAGCCGAGGTCGTGTACATCGCCTACGCCGGCATCGCGAAGGGTGCGCACCGCGCTGTCGCTGCGATGTCCGCTGAGGCAATATACAATGATGGGCGTATCGAGGGACGCGAGCTCCTCGATTCGGTCGGCGACTTCCGCGACGGGTACCCAGACAGCGCCGGGCAGGTGGCCCATCTCGAACTCTGTGCGGGAGCGCACGTCGAGGAGGATCGCGCCGTCCTGTACGGCGAACATGGCGTCCTCAGGCGCGATGTTGGCGACTGGACCTGCGCAGGCGCAGGCCATGCTGACGACGAGCGCAGTGGCGGCGGGCAGGGCGCGCAATCGCGCGCCTGCTCGGTCTTGTGTAGGAAACTGAAACATGTTCTAGTTGCGGCGTTCCGTCGAGTATCAGGTCCCGGAGTTCTCATGACAGTTGCACGAAAAGGTCCATTCGTTGGCTTCCCGCGAGGCTGGTTCGTCGTCGGATTTTCGGATGAACTCAAGCCCGGCGACATCAAGTCGCTGAAGTATTTTAACGAAACGATGATGATGTACCGTGGCGAAGACGGCGTGGTCCGCATCATGGACAGCATCTGCCCGCACCTCGGCGCCGACCTTGCCGCCGGCGGTAAGGTAGTCGGCGGCGGCGTCGTCTGCCCCTTCCATCACTGGCGCTATGGCGCGGATGGCAGCTGTGTGGAGATTCCGTACTGCGAGAAGATCCCAAAGAAGGCTACGTTGAACGCAAGGACGGTCAAGGAGCTCAATGGGATGATCTTCCTCTGGTACCATCCGGCCGGCGAGGCACCGGACTTTGAGGTCCCGGTGCTGCCGAACGAAGAGCAGGAAGGCTGGCTGCCCTGGGCGCACAGCATCATCCGTATCAAGACGCACTCCAAAGAGATCGTCGAGAACGTTGTCGACCTTGCTCACTTCGGTCCGGTCCACGGCACACACGTTGATCGCTTTACGAACGAATTTATCGACCACAAGGCGATTCAACACACCGGCGGTGTCGCCTACCCGCGCGGCGGCGGCAAGGACGTGTTCGAGCTGGACGCGACCTACTACGGCCCCGGCTTTCAGATCTCGGACATGCGTGGCTACATGCACAGCATGCTCGTGAATGCGCACACGATGATTGACGAGAACACTCTCGACCTGCGCTTCGGCGTCTCGATCAAGCCGCTGCCGGACAAGGAAGCGACGGAGAACATCAAGAAAATGTACGTCGAGAACCTGACCGTGGGTTTCCTGGAAGACGTACAGATCTGGGAGAACAAGGAATACCTCGAGCGGCCGCTGCTCTGTGCTGCGGACGGCCCGATCGCCAAGCTGCGTCGGTGGTACGCCCAGTTCTACCACCCGGAGCACTTCGAGGTGGAGTCAGTGACACACGTCAACTGACCCGAACGGAAGGTGCCAACGACAGAGGGGAAGCCAATGAAGTTTGCTCGCGAAGAGGTCGAGACCGCCTTCAGGAACTACTGGAAAGTAGGGGCTCTGGAGGAGCGCTGGGAGGCGTGGCCGGACATCTTCACAGAGGACGTCCTCTACGTGGAGCACATTCTCGGCACGATGCGGGGGCGCGAAACGGTTCGTGAGTGGATCACCAAACTGATGGTGACAAACAAACACATTCACGCGCTGCTCGACTGGTACATGATCGAAGATCACCGCGTCGTGGTGAACATGATCAATCGATACTACAACCCGGAACCCGGCGGCGCTCCCTTCGACTTTCCGGGTATCACCATCCTACACTACGCCGGCGGTGGCCTCTTCAACTACGAAGAGGACTACTGGGATCTCACAATGGCCAAACAGGCGTACACGGACTTCAACGCCGCAGCGAAGAAGTTCGGTACCGAGGGCATCGTCGAAACGCCGGAGCGCATGGCCACCCGCGATCCATGGCCCGGAGGCTGACTACAGCCTCCCACCGGCTCGTCCACCGAGCGCAGTTGTTTGTTCGTAAGGCGGGTCGCGGGGATTCCTACGCGCGCAATTCACGGCGCAGAATCTTGCCCGACGCCGACTTCGGGATGCTCTCGCGGAACACAACATCGGCGAGTTGTTTGTAACTTGAGACGTGTTTGGCCACGAAGGCCTTGATCGCATCGGCGTCGAGGTCTGCGCCAGGAGCCAGCACTACAAAGGCGCGGGGTCGCTCGCCGGCTTCCTCGTCGGGAATACCGATCACTGCCGCGTCAGCGATGGCGTCGTGGGACGTGAGCAGCGCCTCAAGCTCTGCCGGCGGGACCTGAAAGCCCTTGACCTTGATGAGCTCCTTGAGGCGGTCAACGATATAGGTGTGCCCATCGTCATCGATGCGCGCAATGTCGCCAGTGTGCAGCCAACCGTCGCCGTCGATGGTCGTAGCCGTAGCTTCCGGGTTGGCGAGGTAGCCCTTCATCACCTGCGGCCCACGCACCCACAGTTCGCCCTCTGCACCGACCGGCACATCGAGTCCGGTGGCAGGATCCGTCAGCCGGGCTTGGGTGTTTGGCAGCAGGGTGCCCGACGAACCCGGTCGGGACTGCCCGTCGGCGATCGCGTGACTCACCGGCGACAGCTCGGTCATCCCGTAGCCCTGCGCGACTGTGCATCCAAGGCGTGCTGCTACGGCTTCGCCCAGCTCTCCACTCAAGGGCGCCGCGCCTGAGAACACCTGCTGCACGCTGGACAGATCGTAGTTGTCGATGATCGGGTGCTTTGCGAGCGCGAGGATGATCGGCGGCACCAGAAAGAGACGGGTGATCCGGTGGGTCTGAGTGAGCTCGAGCATCTGCACCAGATCGAACCTGGGAGCCGTGACGATCGTGGCACCGCGCGCCAGCCCGAAGTTCATCAGGACCGTCATGCCGTAGATATGAAAGAAGGGCAGGACAGCAAAGATGGTCTCATCTTCACCGAGGCCGACCACCGCTTCTGTCTGCGCCAGATTGGCGACAAGATTGCGGTGCGTGAGCATGACGCCTTTCGGGAATCCCGTGGTTCCCGAAGAATACGGCAGGACCACCACATCTTCGGCAGCGTTGACCTCGGCGGGCGCGTCGATGGCCTCGCCGAAGTACTCTCCAAGGGGAGCCCATCCCGCAGCACCCGCGCCGATCAGTACTCTGTTCTCGATGCCGGTGGCATCACAGGCTTTGCCCGCCTCTTCTGCAAAGAGCTCGATCGTGATCATCCAGTCTGCACCGGAGTCTCCCAACTGAAACGCAAGCTCCTCGGCACGATACGTGGGGTTCAGCGTGGTGACCGTGGCGCCGAGAGCAGCCACTGCGTGAAACACGACCGCGAACTCCGGCAGGTTCGGCGCCATGAGTGCGACCGTTGTGCCTCTGGCGACCCCGCGAGCACGCAGCCCACCGGCCAGGCTCAGGATCTGATCGCGAAGCGCTCCGTAGGTCAGTGTCCGCCCGGTTGGCCCATCGATCAGTGCCGGCTTGTCAGCCAGGCGCTCTGCATGTCGCAGAACAAAGTCAGTGACGGAGCCACTCGGGATGACCACCGGCGCGAAAGAACTCTCATAGATAGTCATCGTGTCCCCCAGGTTTCGTCTGCAACAGCCGGGCCTGATGCCAAGCGTTCCCCAGCCAATGTACGAGCGCGCAAAGCACCTGTACAGGGAGCGTCTACACGAGCTGTGCGCGTTACCAACCAACCAAAGGGTCAAGGGACCATGGTCCCTTGCGGGAGCAAGCGAGACGGTCTGCCTGTGGCAGGCCGCTGAGTGCGGTAGTAGTGCTCGCACTGAGCGAGCACGGCAGAGCCCTGCCGGGGTGCAGGGGCAGCGCCCCTGCCTTCACGTGCTAAATCTTCGCGCCCGGCGTGAACTCGACGGGAATCTCTTTGTACCCGTTGATGAAGTTTGATCGCAGACGTCGGATGTCGCCGGCGAGCCGAATGTCAGGCATTCGCTTGATGAGCTCGGCGAAGAGCAGCTTCATCTCAAGGCGCGCGAGGCTCGCACCGAGGCAGAAGTGTTCACCGTGACCAAAGGTGACGTGGTCGTTCTCGGTACGTGCGATGTCAAACTTCTGCGCGTCTGCGAAGCGTTCGTCATCGCGGTTGGCGGCGTTGTAGTACATCAACACTTTTTCGCCTTCGCGAATCAGCTTGCCGCCGATTTCAACGTCCTGTGTGGCGGTGCGGCGGAAGTACATGACGGGGGTCACCCAGCGCAGGATCTCCTCGATCGCCGAGTCTACCAGGTCCGGATTGTCCACGAGGCGCTGCCATTGGTCCGGGTTCTCAAAGAAGGCGACTATGCCGCCCGAGATGGCGTTGCGTGTGGTCTCGTTGCCTGCGACCGCCAGGAGCAGGAAGAAGGCGTCAAATTCCATCTCGGTGAGTTTTTCGCCGTCAACCTCAGCGTTCATGAGGGTGCGGATGATGTCCTGCTCGTCCGCTGACTCCGGCGACGCAAGCTTGGCCTCGGCGAGGCTGTTTGCGTACATCCAGATTTCCATGGAAGCCATGCGTGCGTCTTCGATGGATGTTTGGAATTCAGGGTCGTCGAATCCGATAAGGCGATTGGACCAATCGAAGAGCTTGTCGCGCTCGTCCTTCGGGACACCCAGCAGGCGGGCGATGACCACCAGAGGCAGCTCAGCCGCGATATCACGGACGAAGTCGCAGGACCCTTTCTCGATCACGTCGTTGATGATCTCATCCACATCTTCAGCGATTCCCTTCGCCATGGAGCGGATGATGCGGGGCGTGAAGCCCTTGCTGACAAGCTTGCGGTACTTGGCGTGCTGCGGCGGGTCCATGTTCAACATCAGGATGTTGAACTGCGAAAGGTCTTCGGGCTCGTATTCCTCCATCGTCGTGCCACCCCTGGACGACGAGAAGAGCTGTGGGTTGCGCGAAACGAAGCAGATGTCCTCCGGCTTCGTGAGAGCCCAGAAGCCGTTACCGCCGCCGGGGTCTTCCCGGTGAAAGTACACCGGGTCCTGTTCGCGAATCGTACGCAACTGGTCATGTGGGACACCGGAGTCCCGGTACGCATCCAGGTCCGTGATGTTGATTCCTGGAATATCTTTCGCCGTTTCCGACGTCTCAAGCTGCGACAAATCACCCATCTCGGCCCCCCGCTGGTTCTCAGTCCCGCTCCAAATATGGAACATGTTCTAGTCAAAGTAGAACACGTTTCAGTTGGGGGCAAGCGTGGCGCGCGTGTGGACGGCCGGCGCCCGGGCAACCGGCTGTGGGCGTCTCAGGGGATCGCGTTTGGATCAGCGTAGAACTGGCGGCACCAGCGGCGAAACTGGGAGATCGGACCGTCGCCCTCAGCGAGGATCGGCGGCTTGACGTGCTTCTTGTTCTCCCAGATCGGCATGTCCTGCTCGACCTGACGCGTGATCTCCTGAACGAAGGCCCGGCCGATACCCTTCGCGATGTCCGCGCCGCCGTCTTTCTTCACCTTGAACGCGAAGCGCGCATCCACGTACTCCTCGTCAATTGCTGTGACGGAGTTCACGAGCATCGTCTCCACCAGACCCGTGAAGCGCGTCACGTTAAAGCCGAAGCCGTACATCTGCGCATGCACCTGACCTTCGACCGGTCCCATCGGGGTCTCCATCGCGGTGTTGAGCACCGAGTTGAAGATGTGCCCCTTCGGGTCAATGGTCGCCGTCGGATGGTTGGGCGTCCCGTGCAGGTAATGAAAGTGCTGGCAGTCGACGGCGTTCTCCGCCATCTCCTGGTTGCGCGTGCGGATCTTCCAGCGGCGCACCACGTACTCCGTCCACTCGTCGCTGGTCGTCTCCGGAAACTCCGGAATCTCCCACGTCGGCGCGTCGCCGTTGGGGTGGTGCCAGACCATGATCAGGCCATTGACGTCGCGAACCTCCCAGGGACGAATCTTCGCCGCCTTGGGGATCTTGCCCGCGTAGGGCACCTCGGTGCACGTGCCGGATCCGTCGAACTGCCAGGCGTGAAACGGGCACTTCACACTCTCGCCGACTACCGTTCCGCCGTGGCCGAGGTGCGCACCAAGGTGCGGGCAGTAGGCGTCCAACACGCCAACCTTCCCAGTGTCGCTTCGAAAGAGAACCAGCTCTTTGCCGAAGTATTGCAGGGGGCGCACATCCCCGGGTTTGACTTCGTCGCTGTATGCGACCTGAAACCAGCCAATGGGATAGGGCGGAAAAGAAAAGCGGTAACCTGAGGTCATCAATACACCCTTTCGCAGCACGAAGATTAGAGGTAGAACACGTTCTAGTCTACTTCGAGCGGCTCACTTCGACAAGCGCAACGTTGACGCATGCGCTGACGACGAGTCGCACTGAAAGCAACCAACGATACCCGACCAATCATACAAGGTGCGACCCGATGGGTGAGCGAGCAGAACGAATTATCAACGCCGCAGTCGAGCTCGCAGAAGAGGGTGGCTTTCAGAACGTACGCCTGCGCGACGTCGCGCAGCGCTCTGGCGTCGCCTTCGGCACACTCTACGCCCGCTTCGCAAGCAAAGAGGACATCCTCGTCGCTGCGCTACAACGCGAAACGAAGAAGTTCGAAGAGCTGCTCGATGAGTATCCTGTCGAAGGCCCCACCGCCGTCGACCGCGGCATCGCCTTCTTCGGCATCTCGTCCCGGGCACTCTTCGACCGACCCGGCTTCGGCAAGGCCGTCCTCAAGTCCCTCGGCTCAGGCGTCGAAACCACAGCAGCCAAGGTCATCTCCTACCAGGACATGATGACCGGGCTGATCATCGGTGCACTCCGCGGACCCCGAGCGAACGATGACGAAATCGACGCCGACAAGGCAGAGCGCATCTGGCTCGTCGCACACCTGCTGCTCGACATCTGGTACGGCGAACTCGTCCAATGGATGAGCGCCAGCACCACCGAAGAGCAACTGCTCGAAACCATCTCCAAAGCCGTCCACCTCCTCGTCGGAACTATCAAAGAAGAACTCGGCGAGGACTGATGTGCGGTCCGGTGCGGTGTGCGAGACGCTGTCTCGCGCTCTGCGAGGGGGTTTTCACCCCCTCGACCCCCGGCGGAAAGCTTCGCTTTCCTTGATGGGTAATGGGGTGACCTTTCGGAGTGATATGCGCCCGCATGTGTGGCGCAGAGCTATGCACCCGACGGCGCGACTCAGCCGCGTTCGGCGAGATTGGCTCGGTAGGTGGCTGCGTCGACGTCGACCCACTTCGCGTAGAAGGCGGACCAGAGTTCCGGGTCTTTCGCGGTCGCCGCGTATTCTTTCTGGAACGCCTCATCGCGGCCGTAGTCCGGCTCGCAGGTGGTGAAGTGCGCGCCCTGTGGGGCTTCGACCACACCATCGACCATCATGCGGTTGATCTTCAGTGTGTGGATGCTGCCCTCTTTGAGAAGGTCCTCTGTCGGCACGACCTTTTCGACCGACATGAAGCGTTGTTTCGCGGCATTGCAGAAGAGGTCGTCAAAGTAGGGGTCCGGCCCGAGAAACTGGCCGTTGCCTCGGGCGTCGCCGCGGTTCATGTGGATCAGCGCTACGTCCAGGTTCAGCGCCGGCATCGCGACCAGCTCTTCGCCGTCTTCGTAGGGCGACTTCACCGTCTTTAGCTGAGGATTGATTCGCATGATGTCCGAGCCGAGCCCTGCGCGTGTGGGCAGAAAGGGCAGGCGGTTCGCGGCGGCGTAGAGGCCCCACTGAAACATGCCCTCGTCCAACTCAAACGCCTCGATGGTTCCCTTCTGGCGCGCTGCACGAAAGTGGGGCTCCAGCGGGATCGAGTCCAGGGAGACGAAGCCGTAGACGACCTTCTTCACCTTTCCGGTCGCACAGAGCAGGCCCACATCCGGACCGCCGTATGACACGATGGTCAGATCCTTCAGCGGGGAACGCGCAATCTCGCGGATGATCGACATCGGCTTGCGGCGGGATCCCCAGCCTCCGACACCAATCGTCATTCCGTCTTCGATGCGTGCCACCACATCGGCTTCGCTCATTCTCTTGTCGGCCATGTACCCTCGCTATTTCTTCGCGCCGAAACCGGCGTCGCGTTTCTCAACAAATGCATCGCGCGCCTCATCGGCGACGCCGTCCAGATTCAGCTCGTAGGTGAAGCCCTGCTCGTATCGGTAACTGCGATTCACATCGATGGGATCAATACCGTTCAGCGCCTGCTTGGCCGCCCGCATCACCTTTGTGCTCTTGGCCGCGATCTTGTCCGCGACCTTCATCGCGGCATCGCGAAGCTCAGCCCGTGGAACAACTTCGAGCACGGAACCGAAGGCATGCAGCTCCTGCGCAGTCGCGTTCTCTGCGGTGTAGACCATCGCCCGCATCTTGTGTTGCGGCACCATACGCGCGAGATGCGTCGCAGCGCCCAGCGCGCCACGGTCCACCTCGGGCAACCCGAAGACGGCGTCGTCGGACGCGATGATGATGTCTGCGTTGCCGACCAGGCCGATTCCGCCGCCAACGCAGAAGCCGTTGACGACCGCGATAACGGGGACAAGGCACTCGTACACTGCCTTGAACGCTTCGTAGCAGCCGCGGTTCGCCCCCAGCAGCGCTGTGAACCCCTCGGTCTTCTGCATCTCTTTGATGTCGACGCCGGCGTTGAAGCCGCGTCCCTCAGCGCGCAACACGACAACCCGGACTTCAGGGTTTCGGCCTGCATCGGTGACCAGCTGGGCCACCTCGTACCAGCCTGCTACCGTAAGGGCATTGACCGGCGGATTGTCCATGACAATCTCTGCGATCCCGTTGCTGTGCACCTTGATGGAGTTTCCCATGCGTACCTCTCGACGACAAAGTAGAACGCGTTCTAGTTGGCAGGCCGGCGAATCACAAGGCATGCGTTGGAGCCTTCTTGCGGCCGTGATCTCGCTGCTGGCGTCCGGCGCTCTTATCGGCTGTGACGGCGACAGCGACGACACCCGAGAGTGCGGCGAGGTCAGCGTAGCACCCGCGGATCTCGTGTTCTCCGAGCCGCTGCTCGGAGAAACCAGCTCCGCGAGTATCGAGATACGCAACGACAGCTGCGCGGAGTGGACGCTGAATCGCCTCTCTCTCGAAGGTTCTGTACGCTATCGCTTCGGCACCATAGTCGCTGACGTTGTGCCGAGCATCATCGCGGCCGGCGCTAGCCTGGACATTGAGATGCTCTACGACGGGTGTGAAGAAGCGGAATGCACGGGGGCCCTGAGCATCAACGGCGGCGAGCTCAGTGTACCGATGTCCGCAGCCGTTATGGGGCCCTGTATTGCGGCGTCGCCGAGCAGCCTCGACTTCGGCAATCAGCCCATCGACGAAACACACAGGCTCGATGTGACGTTGAGCAGCTGCGGCGACGAAAACGTGACCGTGAATGGAATCGACTTCGTCGAGACGGGCGCAGATACCGCCGGCGATTTCTCCTTCACCCGAGACAACCTGCCCGAAGGCAGCGAGCTCGCACCCGGCAGCAGCGCCGACATCCAGGTTGTGTGGACACCCGAACGGACTTCGCTACAGGGCGCCGTCCTGCGCATTCTTTCGACAGACAGCGACCGAAGCCCATTGCAGATTCCGGTTCGGGGGATTGCCGTCGCCGTTGGCGAATGAGCGGGCCGGCAAAGCCGACGCTCCTGATCGTCTTTCACACACAGAGCGGCAGGACCGGACGTTTGTGCGAAGCGGTGGCGCGTGGCGCTCGACGTGAAGACGGGACGAAGCTCGTCGTGCGTCGCGCCTTCGACGCCACCGCCGCAGACCTCGTTGAATGCAGCGCAGTCATCTTCGGCACGCCCGAGAATTTCGGATATATGTCCGGCGCCCTGAAAGATTTCTTCGATCGCACCTACGATGCAACGAAGGACCGGACGCCGCGCAAGCCGTGGGCGATGTTTGTTTCGGCCGGCAACGACGGCACCGGCGCGATTCGCGAGGTCTCCCGCATCGCGCTCGGTTATGGCCTCAAGCAGGTCGCAGACCCCGTGCTTTGTGTGGGCGAGGTTACTGACGAACACGAGCGACGCTGCGAAGAATTGGGGCACACCCTGGCGGCCGGGCTCGCGCTGGATGTGTTCTGAACCCCCGGCGCAGGAGTCGGTCGGGGCGCAACCTGCTACGTGGCTACTCGGCGCCGCCGTAGATTGTCGCGGAGAAGTAGCCCGCGACGGTATCGCCGTCTGCAGCACCGAACTCGTCGAAAAGCAGGCGCCCCTGGACGTAGCCGGCGAGGGCGAAATCATCCATCGTGTCCGTGTCCCGATACAGGACGTAGGCGCTCTCGCGGCCTCCGATGCCGATGTCGATGAAGCCGGTGCGAAGCTCATCGTCGCTGAGGGTAAGATACACAGCGATCAGCTCTGTCTCGCTGATGGCGCCTCCAAATAACAGGGACGCACCCTCGTCTTCGAATCCAGCGACGACTCCCGTTGAGAAAAACTCAACGCGGTCGTCATCAAAGCGCAGGTCAAGGTCAGAGGTGCCGAACTCAAAGGGGCTCTGATCACTGATGCTGTTCCAGGTTGTCTCGAAACTCGCCTCAATGGAACCATTCGACACGAAACAAATGGGAGGTCGAAGCGAGAATTCTGCGTCCACCGGTGGAGCGTCCAGCTCTGCGAGAATGACACTTCGACGCTCGGCGACGACGCTCGCGACGACCGCGACTTCCTGTTCAAACACGGCTGCCTGCGCGTCGGTCAACGATGAACCGATCAGGATACTGATACGGTCAATTTCGCTTTGTATCCAATCCTCATCCCAGACGGTGTCGAGCAGTTCGCGAAGGCGCGTTTCATACATGCGCCGGCCTTCGGGGTGCTGATAGAGTCGATTGGCGAGGGCACCGCTTACGAATGCAGAGTCCGGCGCTCCGCCGCGATCGCCACGCGACAGAATGTTGTCGATTCCCCAGGGGATGAAATGCGCGAGGCCCGTGTCCGGATCAAAGTACACATAGTAGTTGTTTGTGTTTCCGCTGTAGCCATCCCAGTGCAGAATCAGCGACTCGACTGCCCAGAATGTGAACCACGCATCCAGATCGAGGACTTCGGCGAGGCTGTCCATCAGCGAGTCATCGTCCACGCTGAGCGCATCAACCACTCCAAGAATGTCACTGTTGTCCGGTTCGTCACTGTTTGTGTCGGGCTCAAAGGTGGCCGTCCAACCGGGTCTGAAGTCACTGAGTGTGCCTTCATAGAGATTCCCTTCGTCACTTGAAAAGTGACGCCGCAGGAAGGGTTTTCGCACGCCTTCAACATTGCTGTACACCCCGAGGTCCCGGCCATTGACCGTGACCTCGGCGAAGTTGCAGCGCGGCGAGGGAACCCCAGCCCGGCCAAAGAGCGCATATCCGATGCACTGTCGCAGCTGCGCAGGATCGCTGAGGTTATTGTTCAGGGTGAGCCGGCGCACCGTTTCGAAGCGCCGATCGGATTCGTATTCGCCGAGGTCCAGCTTCAGTGAAGGGCGTACATCATCGAGGGAGCCCAGAAATCCTTTCTTGCGGACATCGACCGGAGCCAGCGCCACGCCGTCTATTGTCACCGCCCCTTCGAACCATGTGAAGGGGCTGCCAAAGGGCTCACTCAGGCAGTCGCCGCCGAGCACATCGCCCAGATCGCGGGATTCGTGGCGAAGCGAGTCCCAGCTTGCTTCGGGCAACTCGATATCGATATTGAGCAGGCGATTCGGATCATACACCTGATCGCTCAGGTCTGGCCGGTCGCCGTCCGGTGTCAATGTATCGTCCGCACACGCCACGAGCGCAAAGGCAAAGAGTACAGCCGTGACTGCATGAATCCTTCGTGTGTGGGCCCCGTGCATCGCAACATTCTAGCACCAGCCTTCGCGTACGGCCACCCGGGTTACCCCAAAGGAATGCGTAGCATTCCACTGGGAGTCCAGAGGGAGCAGGCGATGAGGGTTGCCTGCGGCAAGCCGAAGAGTGCGGTAGTGGTGGGCGCCGCAGGCGTCCACGCCCTCTGGCGGGAGCACGAGGGAGCCACTGAGGCTTCTGCGCAGCAGAAACGCAGGGCGGTAGTACTGACTGCGAAGCAAGCAGCCCTCGTCCCCCCCCCGGCACATCATTCTGTGACGTTCACGACGGCCATCATGCCGAGCGCGGCGTGGTCGAGGATGTGGCAGTGAAACATCCAGGTGCCGGGTCGTTCATCGAAGTCGATGGCGATACGTATTGTGTGTCCGACGGGCACATCGATCGTGTCACGCCAGGCGAGTGGGAGGACGGGGACGCCGTTGTCGTCGATGACCTGGAAGAAGTAGCCGTGCAGGTGGAAGGGGTGTGCGAAGTCGGTGTCATTGATGAGCTTCCAGACCTGCGTTTCTCCAATACGTGCCTCGAAAGGTACGACCTCGGCGTAGGGTACGTGATTGATACCCATCTCGAGTCCATCGGGGCCTTCGTCATCGATAGTGAACTCTACGTCGACTTCAGTGGCACCGGTTGTGTCGATGGGATCGATGTCGCGTTCGACGGTAGGCAGCTCGTCATTGATGGAAGCCGCTTCGTCGGCGAATTCTATACGGAAGAGGTCTTCGGGCACGCGATTGAAGAGGCTGCCGTAGCCGCGTTCTGTGGGAATCCACTGCACCTGCGTTACGCTGCCGCGCCGGCCCGTGGGCGTGATGATAAGGTCCGCGCGTTCGCCGGGTATCAGCACGGGCATCTCGACCTCGACCGGCGCGTCCGCGAGGCCGCCGTCGTTTCCGATGCGGGTAAATGTCTGCCCGTCGAAGCCGATGGTGTAGTAGCGGGAGCGCGCCATGTTCAGGACGCGCCAGCGTTGCCGGAGGCCGGGTTGTACGGTGATCAAAGGATTTACACGTCCGTTGACCAGGATGACATTTCCCTCCCGTCCAAAGAGGTCGCCGAACTCGCCGCCGGTGTCCGGAGGCAGCAGGGCGCCGCTGTCTGTGAGTCCAATGTCTGACAGGACGAGTATCAATTCGTCGCCAAACTCCGGCTCGTTCGGATCGTCGACAATGACGGCGCCGTAGAGGCCGTAGCCGACCTGCGCCGCGCTGTTGACATGTGGGTGGTACCAGTAGGCCCCGGCGTCGCGCAGGATGAAGTCGTAGGTGAAGGACCCGCCGGGCTCGATGGGGGGCTGCGTGATGTGTGGAACTCCATCCATCGCATTGGGCAGCCGCAAACCGTGCCAGTGCACGGTGGTTGGCTCGGGCAGGTTGTTGGTGAAATGCACGATCAGTCTGTCGCCGACCTTTCCCCGGATCAGCGGACCGGGCAGCGTGCCGTTGTATGTCCAGGCCGGCGTGGTTGTGCCGGGAGTCAGTTCGAGGTTCTCGACGCTCGCCGTGAGATCGAATTCGATGATGTCCGGGGCCGGGTTGACGTCGTCTACGGTGGCGAGCGCGACCTCGTCCTGCCAGCCCGGTGGCTGTTCGGTCGGTCCGGGCGCATCGATCGGGTCGTCGCAGGCGCCTGCGAGGCACAGCAGAGCCGTCAGGGTGACAAATGAAGCCGTATGTACTGTCGTTCTGATTGCTTTCATGTGTGTCCCCCTACACAAGTCGGTGGGCGCAGTCAGCGGGAATAGGTTGTGTCTCCCGGCCGGCCATGAACAGCAGAGCCGGACGCGACCCGCCTCGCCGGCTGGACAGTGATCGTGACCGCGTGCTAGCGCGTGGGCAGCGGCGTTATCGATAAGAAGCTGGCATGCACCGCGGGCCCCCGACGCGTCGCAGATCGAGGGCACTGCGTGACACAGGAGAACGGGATGAAGGGACTGGGAAGAGGAATTCCGGTAGTGGCAACGTTGGGTCTTGCATTTGCAGGCGGAGCGGCCGGCTGCGGCGATGACGGCGATAACAATAGCGGTGGCGGTGGCGGGAACACCGCACCGACCATCGGAAACGTGCTTGTCGCGTTGAATGCCTCGAACGAGGCGTTTTGCGAGAAGCTCTTCGATTGCGGCAATGCCGCAGACTACAGCGACTATTTCTCCGACGAGGCGGGCTGCAACGAGTATCTTGAGGTGGATGCCTCAGATATCGAGGGCACCTATTCGGAGGCGTGTCTTCGCGGCTTCATCAACTACTTCAACTGCCAGACAGACGGATACGCTTGCGAAAACGGCTATGTCGAAAGCGCGGATTGTGTCGCAGAGTATACCTTCCTCGAGGACAACGACTGCTACCCGGAACAGGAAGAGACCTGAGCAAGGGCAGGTCGCCATTGGGCGGTCGCCTCCGGCAGCTTATTCGTCGCGATGAATGAGTCGCTCAAGCACGTCCGGGTGTGTGACGGGCATCGGTCGGCGTCGGCCTCGCGCTGATGCGACGACGGCCCGACGCTCTGATTCGATGGCCTCGACAAGCGCTGTGTGTGCTTCGTTGAGGCGAATGATGAAGTCCGCCACCAGCGGTTTTTCGCTGTCCGCGTGTTCATAGAGCTCATCGAAGAGATCAGCGAACTCGTGGGTCTCGGCGTCGTCCGTGATGCCGCTACGCGTTCGCTGTGTGGCGTCGATAGCCGCCGCGCCGGACGCCGGGTCCGGGGCGCCTGCCCACTGCAGCGTCTTCATCACCGAGTCCGGGTCGCGCAGGGCGCGGTCGTAGCTGATCATATGAAAGGGGTAGCGTCGGGTCACCATGTCACGAATCAGCGTGAAGTTCTCCAGCCACCATTCCAGCACCGGGTCCATGCGACGCTGCAGCACCACGTCTTCGCCTTCTGCCTCTCGCTTTGCATCGTCCTCCAATGCATAGAGGCGTCGCAGCGACGACGCGTATTCGCGCCACGGTCGCATCGAAGCGATGACCCGATACAGATACGCTCGTTCAGAGCGAATCAGGCCCGGAACAAACACCTTGACCGCCAGGTCACGGGTTTTGTGTGCCGGCATGTATCGACCGCTCTCAGGGTCCGGGTTCGTTTGATAGTAGATGCCGCGACGCAGGCCGCTCTCGTAAAAGCCGCGCTTGTTCGCATCGCGAATCGTATCCCCCCAATTGCCGGGGAACTCTCGCCCGACCACGTTCAGTCCGGAGGCCTTGAGGATCTGCATCCACATCGAGGTTCCCGAGCGCTTTGTGCCTGTGATGATGATCACGACCGAGCCTCCAATCGTTGTCCGGGTCTCCAGGGTGCGACCGGTGCCCTGCGCGCGAGCACCCGGTGTGTTCCAGGCCGGTGAGCGGTGTTCCAGGCCGGCGAGCGGCGTCCCCCCCTAGGGGCTCACCTCCAGAATTTCGCCGCTGGTGCCGCTCGCGCCGCTGTTTGTGTTTCCGCATCCGCCCGCGCCGCCGCTTCCCGGCGAGCCGCCGTTCAGATCGGGGTCGCCGAGGAGTGTGATGGAAGCACCGGCGTCGTGGATGATCGCGTAGGACGAGCCGCCACTGCCGCCGCCTCCGCATCCGCCGTCGCCACCGTCACCGCCGCCTGCGCCGCGGCCGCCTGCGCCTGCCACGCCGGGTCCGGCGCCGCCGAGCCCGCCGTCACCGCCGAGCCCGCCGTTGCCTCCGCCGGCGCCGGTCCCACCGGGGGCACCGTTGCCTGCGTTGTACTCGCCGTCGATGATCTCCACTTCACTGCCCACCACGACCAGTGCGAAGGAGCCTCCGCCGCCGGTTCCGCCCTGGCCGCCGGTGCCGCCGCAACCACCGCTGCCGCCGCCGCCGCCGCCGCCGCCGCGACTCAGCGTACAGCATTCAGCGCCGCTGCCGTCGACCGCGCTGGTGCCTGAGCCTCCGCCGCCGCCGCCGCCTGCGCCGCCGACAATGCCGGTGGCGCCGACTGTGCCGCCCGCTGTGACGACCGCGCCGCTTGATAGGATAGTGGGCGTTTCGCCGCCGCCTGCGCCTGCTGCGCCGTCTGCGCCGTTAGAACCCGGGCTTCCGGCGGTACCGTTGCCACCGCTCAAACAATTTCCGCAGCTGTCGGCCGGGTTTACGCCCGCAGGTCCACCGCTCCCGTCCGTCGATGGGCTGGAGCCGGCAATGCCTGCGCCGCCTGCGCCGCCGTTGCCGCCGTTGCCTCCGTTACCGCCCTTCGAGCCGCATCTCAGCGCGCCGCCCGTGCCCTTGACGCCGCCGTCGATGCTGCCGGAGGATCCGTCTTCGCCGTCGCCGCCATCGTTGCCGTTGCCGCCATTCGCGCCGTTGTTTCCGTTGGTGCCGGATCCGCCGAAGCCGGCCTCGAGCACTACGTTCTCCAAGCGAACCCGCGCTGTGGTGTTCGCGATTACCACGGTCGTTGCGCTGGCCGAGCCGCTTGTAGCCCCGCTGCCTTCAACGGTCAGGTTCTCAATGTGGATGCGACTCGCCGTGTCGGTGATTCGAAGCGCCGGGTTGCCGCCTGAGATGACAGTTGCGTCCGGGTTCTCGGTGGG
>JAUICO010000185.1 GCA_030427825.1 bacterium
GCAGTCTACGCCGGCGAGATCCGTACCGTCGCAGACTTCGCTGCCGTCAGCGCTGTTGTCGCCGCACACACAGTTCTCGCTGTCGGCGACTATGATCCAGCTGTGGGTGGCCTCAAGGTTTGCGCGGGCATCGAAGCCTGCACAGTAGGAAAGGGCCGCCGCACCGAAAGTCACGCCGGTTTGCAGACTGGGGAGTGCGTTCCAACCGATGAGCAGTGCGTCGTAGTTGGCGTCGGACATGGCCGAGTTGTCGAGCATGTTCGGCATTGAAGTCACGAGGCCTACATCCCAGCCACTCAGGTCGCCGTTGAACATGCTGGCTTCATTGAACATTCCACTCATGTCCGTCACTGCGCTCACGTCCCAGCCGCTCACGTCGCCGTTGAATGCGGAGGCCTGGTAGAACATTCCAGCCGTATTGTTCACCAACCCCACATCCCAACCACTCAGGTCGCCATCGAACGGGGATTGGGCGAACATTCCGTTCATGCTCCTCACTGAGCTCACATCCCAGCCGCTCACATCGCCGGTGAACGCGGACTCCTTGAATAGTCCAGTCATGTCCCTCGCCGAGCTGACATCCCAGCCACTCACGTCGCCGTTGAAGGAGGTTTCGTTGAACACGTAAGACATGTTCACTACCGAGCTTACGTCCCAGCCGCTCACATCACCGTCGAAATTGGTCGCTCGAGCGAACATGGCCTGCATGTCGATAACGCCGCTCAGATCCGGCGCATCCGTAGCCGTGGGATCCAGATTTTCGCAGCCGCTGAATGCGGAATCCATCCGTTCCCACGCAATGGAGCCCCATTGGTTGATATCGACAATCTTCTGCCTGTCACCTCCGTCATTGAACTGAATATGCGGAAACTGTCCGCGAATACGAATCGTGTACGTACCCGACGCACCGAAGTCGTGGGTGACATCTCCGGTAACTCCGAGCTGGTCGAAGACGCCGTCGTTGTCCCAGTCGACGTCGTAGTTGAAGGTGCCGCCACCTGTCGGAATCGTAATCGAGGTGCTGTTTGATGTGCCCGGTTGTGTGGTGTCCCACGTCGTCACGAAGTGATCGGCGAGGAGTGCGGCGCCATCCTGAACCACCGCTCGGAAAGCAAACTCGGTGGTGTTGCCCGCGCCGTCGGTGGCTGTGGCGGTGATGCAGTCGCCGATGCCGACGGAGCCGGCCGGGACGCTCTCGCTGAACGCGGCAGCGTCGTTGTCTGAGCCGACATTCGGGACGCCTGCGTAAGCTCCCGATCCGGACGCCCCTGTGTGGAACACGCCGCCCAGTACTTCGGCGCCCTCACCGCTCGTGCAGTCGTCGGCCTTGAAGAACTCGAGCGTCGTGCCTGTGTCGACTGCGCCGTCGATCGTGACACTGCCGCCGAATACGGACGCAGTCTCGATGTACGGTGCGTTGAGCAGCGTGTTTGCACCGGAGTCCGCGTCGGTAGCGTCGTTCGTCTCGCGCCCGTCCACGCCGATCAGATCGATGCCGAGCCCGGTGTTGTCATAGATCAGGTTGTCAGAGACAACGATGGACTGAGCGGAGTCCGCGACGACCACACCGTCGCCACCGTTGTCGCGGATGGTGTTGCCGGTGATGGTGAGGTCAGAGGTCGCGCTGCCGGTCACATATATTCCCGCGTCACCGTTTTCAGCGATCGTATTCACGAACGCGAACTTTCCGATATCCATCTGCGAGGCGCCGTCGGCGACGAAGAGACCGTATGTGGTGTTGGGCAGGGCGGTCGACCCGTCAGGTGCGAGGCCGATAAGGTTGTCGACAATGGTAGTCTGCGTCGTTCCCGAACCGCTGATCCACACACCGCGATTCGTGTTGCCCGAGATCACGTTGCCTGAGGCGGCGACCTCGAGACCGATGTAGGTGTTGGTCACTGTCGACACGTCGTCGACACGCACACCGACCTGGTTACCGAGTCCGGAGCTTCCGGCTGCATCGGTGCCGATGTAGTTGCCCACGATGTAGGTGCGATCCGTTCCGTCACTGACGGAGACACCGGTGGTCGCTGCGACCAGGGTGTTCGGCGTTATGGACGTGCAGAATCCGGGCCCGGAGCCGCTGAACATACCGCCGATACATGTGTCGACAGTGTTGCGATCCATGCGGACCGCGGCGACGTAACCGTTGGAAGCGGCGCTTCCGTTGCTGAGCTGACCGACGATATTGCCGAGTACGCTCGTGCGGGTGGCACCATTGAGCACTGCGATACCGCTCCCGGCCGAGACCACGACGCGGTTGCGCTCAGCGACCGTCGTCCCCCCGATGACGTTGTCATTGCCGATGACCGAAATGCCGTTGTCTCCGGGTCGTTGGGTCACGCCGTCGGCGAGCAGGCCGATGAAGTTGCCGGTCGCTGTGTTGTTGTCACCTTCGACCCGCAACTCGGCGTCTGCGGCCGTGTTTGTGTTCGACGCGATGATGTTGTTCACCACGTTGATCCCCGACGCGGTCCCACGAATGTCGATGCCGTCATCGAGGTTACCGGACGCGGTGCCATCCGGCAGCACGCCGATGTAGTTGCCCTCTGCGCGACCTCCGGAGCCGGAGAAGCGCACGCCGTCGCCGGTGAAGTTGACGACGGAGAGCGTGTAGAGCTCGGAGTTGTTTCCGTCGAATTGCAGGCCGAGCGAGCGGGAGACACCGCCGTCGATGACGACCTCAGGCGCAATGAAGTCCAGGTTGCCGAACTGTCGACCGTCGATGATCGTCTCGCCGGCCATTGCAGGGAGATCCAACGTCGGCGCGATTGTGTGTGGTCCATCACCCGCGATTCCGAAGCAGATGCGCTGCGAGCCCGGCTGGGCGTTGGCCTCGTCGATCGCGGCACGCAGCGTGCAGCTTCCGCCGTTGTCGGCGCAGGTGGCGTCGATCGTGTCGTCAGCGCCGTCGCCGGTGCTGTCGACGATGAAATCGCAGCAGTTGCCACCCGGGCAGAGCACGCAGGGGTCGCCGGGCTCAAGGCAGTCGTGGGTGCCCTCGAGCTGGCAGGTGCCGTCACAGCCGTCGCCGGGCGACGAGTTCCCGTCGTCGCACTCTTCGGCGCCTTCGACGACGCCATCGCTGCAGACGGAGTTGAAGCAGTTTGTCGTGTCGAATCCATCGCAGGTTCCATTGCAATCCAGGCTGCCGCTGACAAAGCCCTGCGATGCGCAGTCCTCTCCGTTCAAATCGCTGCCGTCGCAGACCTGCGAGCCCTCGATCGTGTTGTTGCCACAGGGGCAATTTTCACTGTCGCCGGTGATGGTCCATCCATAGGTGCTGATCAAGTTCTGCCGAGCCGTGTATCCGGCACAATACCCGACACCTGTAGCGCCCATCGGAACGCCGATCTCCAGCCCACCCAACGCGTTCCAGCCAATGAGGGTGGCATCATAGTTGGCGTCGGACATGCCGCTGTTGCTGAAGATGTCGTTCATCGCTGTCACGCTACTGACATCCCAACCGCCCAGATTCTGGTTGAACGCGGTCGCCCCGTTGAACATGTCATACATCGTGAGGACCCCGCCGGTCTCCCAGTTACTGATGTCTCTGTTGAAGGAGGTCGCAAATCCAAACATTCGGAACATGTTGGTTGCCCCGCTTGTATCCCAGCCACTCAAGTCCTGATCAAAGGCGCTCGCGGCCGAGAACATTCGCTGAAAGTTGGCTACACCACCAACCTCCCACCCGCCAATGTCCTGATTGAAGGATGTGGCGAGCTCGAACATCTCGTCCATGTAGAGAACATTCGTCACGTCCCAACCGCCGACATTCCCGTCAAAGTTTGTGCACTGTGCAAACGCAAACCCCATATCGAGAACGTTGCTCAGGTCCGGGTTGTCGGTGGCGGTGACGTCCATGTTTGTGCATCCCCGAAACGCCCGATCGAATGACCCCCAGGCGATGTTGCCCCACTGGTCGACGTCCAGAAGCTTATCCTTGTCGCCGCCGCCGTCGAACTTGATGTGTGGAAACTGTCCGCGAATACGAATCGTGTATGTCCCGGCCACGCCGAAATCGTGGGTCACATCGCCGGTGATTCCCAACTGGTCGAATGTCCCGTCGTTGTCCCAGTCGACGTCGTAGTTGAAGGTACCGTCACCGGTCGGGATGGTGATTGAGGTGCCGTTTGAAGTACCGGGCTGTGTGGTGTCCCAGGTTGTGACAAAGTGTTCGGTAAGGGTCGGGTCAACGAGCAGAACCGGCGCGGAAAACTCTGACGTGTTGCCGAGCGCGTCGGTAGCCGTAGCCACCAGGCAGGACACACCCGCAACGGGGCTGCCGCCTACCAGGCCGATCGAGTCCGGGTTGAAGGTGAACTCAAAGGACTGTGCGTCGTTGTCGGACCCGACGCCCGGGACACCGCTGTACGCGCCGGCCGTGGCGTCCGTGTCTGCGCCGGTGCCTTCGACGAAGAGGGTGCCGTACAGCTCATCGATATAGCTGCCATCGTAGCCGCCGCAGTCTTCCACCAGGTGGAACTGCACGGCAGCCGACGCGTCGACGGCGCCGGTAACGGTGATGGCCGGGCTGCCTCCGCCCAGGCCGGTTCCCGCGGCAGCGATGAGGTAGGGGGCGTTAATCTTGCCATTGCCGCCAACGTCGGCGTCTGTCGCGTCGTTGAGGTCACGGCCGTCTCCGTCGGAGCTCGTGTGGGTGTTATCCGCGCTGTTGTCGATCGCGTCCTGGGCGCCGACCCCCGGCGCCGTGAACAGGTTGTTCACCATGCGGATGCCCGCGCTGAAACCGCCCCCAAGTCCGTCCGTGATGATTGGAGCCTGATTTCCGATGAATATCGCTCCCGATATGTTTACGTCGGTCCCCTGACTCACGACGATCGCGTCGTCGCAGAACGCGATCCGGTTA
>JAUICO010000186.1 GCA_030427825.1 bacterium
CGCTATACGTCGACGGGTACGCGTTTGATCGATTCGCGTCCGCCGACGGGTTGTTTGGAATCGGGGAAGGCGAGCTGATCGTCGGGCGCGGCGTCGACCTGTCGAACGGCCATCCCGATGTCGGCGTGCGTGGCTGGGTCGATGAGTTCAAGGTGCTCGCGCACGATGTGGATGCTGAAGTGGCGTGCAACCACGCCGGCGGTACCCTTGTCCGTGTGGATGACAACGCCGTCTGGAGTGCCGTCGCGGCGGAGTATCCGGACTGGGCGCACGAAGAGGTGGCATCGGAAGCTGCGCTCGGCGCCGGCACCTTTGTTTGCTTTCACGACCACAGCGCGGACTACGCGGCGCACCTGCGGAACACGCCTGAGGGCACGACGCCGATGCGCGAGGCGATCACCTTTCCTGAAGGCCCGTTGCGGGCGGGTGCGCCGCGGCCGGACTCCACCGGCAACGCGTTCTGCCTGAGCTGCCATCACGACGCCGGCCTGGGTGGGCTCGGCCTGGACGCGCTGACCTTCGACCCGAATCTCGTGCATGAGCATGACCCGAGGCGCCAACCGCTGCAGCCGCTGCGTCGTGTGTTCGGCAACATCCCGGGCGGATGGATTCCTGCAGGCGAAGGGCCGGGCAGCCCGGCTGAGGCCTTCGTGGCGCCCCCCGAAGGCGTGTTGACAGACCCGTGGATATTGCCCGCTGCGGTCGAAGACTGAAGCACCCATAGAGAGGCATCGCCGCAGGCCTTCCGATGGGTCGCTCCCGCGTGAGGCCGTCACCGGGGAAGCTCCAGGGTGAGCTGCCGGCCGATGGCTGACTATGCGGCGGGTGGTCGATAGAGTAGGGCGATTGGAGCCCTCTTGGCCGATTCTTCTCAGTGTCTTCTGCGAGCGAGGCGATGGCGTACTTTGAGCACGATGGACTGCGGCTTCACTACCTCGATCACGGCGAAGGACGGCCCATTGTGCTGGTACACGGCCTGCTGTGGTCGTCGCGGATGTTCGTTCGCCTGCGCCGCGAGCTGAGCGACCATCGCGTCATTCTGTTGAATGTACGTGGGCACGGTGAGAGCGATCGCCCCACAGACCCGACGGCCTATTCGTGGGAGAAATTCGCCGGCGACGTGATCGCGCTGCTTGATCACCTGGGCATCGAGCGCGCAATTGTCGGCGGCCTTTCCCTGGGCGCGAATATAGGCCTCGAAGTCGGGATGACTGCGCCTGAACGCTGCGCAGGCCTGCTGATTGAGATGCCGGTGCTCCATCGGGCGCGCGAGCTGTCACGGGTCATGTTCACGGCTCTGGCGTCGGTGTTGGAGTTGAGCAGCGGGCCGTTCAAGCGCCTGTCTCCTGTGCTGGCGCGCATCCCGGTCCCGGCTTCGGTGCCTGAGCTTGCCGCGCTGCGCGACGTGTTGAGCCTGGATGCCGCTGCGGGAGCCGCGCTCCTGCGGGGCCTCATCGCAGAGGACAGGCTCCCGGACCATGACCCCAGCCGCCTGGATACGCTGACAATGCCGACGCTGGTCGTCGGGCATCACGGAGACATGCTTCACGCAATCGATGATTCCCGCGAGCTGGCGCAGCGGCTGCCCCGCGCCCGCCTGGTTGAAGCAAGCTCTATTCTTGAGTTTCGCTTCGATACGGACACGTTGGCGGGGCACATCCGAGCGCTCTCGAGTGAAGCCTGGGACGACTGAGCCGGCGGCACCGTAGGCCGACGCGCCGAAGCACACAAACGGTGATCGATGGGCGACGAGGAGACAAAGCTACAGAAGCTGTCAACGCCGGCGCCGCGTCAGCTCGCGCCAGGTGTGCACATCGTCGATGTACCCGGGCGCTTTGCGGGTATGCAGCTGGGCATGCGAATGACGGCGCTGCAGCTCGAAGGAGGCCTGCTCCTGCACTCGCCGGTTGCGGTCGAACCTGCGTTGCTTGCGTCTCTCGGGCAGCCGCGTTGGGCCGTGGCGCCCAACCTCTTTCATCATCTCTCCGTAGGCCAGTGGGTCGACGAAGGCGCCGAAGCATGGTGCGCGCCCGGACTTGCGGACAAGCGGGCCGACCTTGAATTCGCCGGTACATTGTCGGGCGGTTCGCATCCCTTCGGCGATGAGATTGTGTGCATGCCGTTGAGCTGCTTCCCACTTACGAACGAAGTGGTGCTCCTGCATCGCCCGACGCGTACGCTGGTGGTCACCGATCTCGTCTTCAACATCCCCGGCTCTGCGCCCCTGTTCACGCGATTCGCGATGCGCTGTCTGTGTGGTTACCCCGGATGCAGCGCGACGATCGTAGAGCGCATGTTGATGCGGCGCGCAGCGGCGCGGCGAGACGTCGCGACCATCGCCGAGTGGGACTTCGACCGGCTCGTCATGTCGCACGGCGAGGTGATTGAGAGCGGTGGAAAGCAGGCGCTGCTGAACGCGTTTCGCTGGTTGTGAGTTGCACGGTCGACTCTGTGTCCTATTACCTGTTTCGAATCGCGTCGGGCGTGCTCGTTGCGCATTGGGACTTCATCGAGACCAATCCGGTGCGCGAAGAATGGGCAAATGACAACGGCAAGTTCTGAGCAGGGCTACTGTCGGTGTGCTGATTTCGTTCTTATGTTGGTCTTCATGATTCCGGCGAGTTGGGGCGGTAGAGATGAAGCGTAGAGAGTTTCTTCATACAGCGAGTATGGCCGGGCTTGGCCTTGCAGCAGGCTGCTCACGCTCGATTGGAACAACGGAGTCCGGACCTATGGGAGAACAGGAGTCCGTAAGCGCGCGAATGCCGGCGGTGTTCCTACCGCATGGCGGCGGCCCCTGGCCCTTCATGGACGATAGCGCATTTGGCGCGCCCGGAATGTGGGACGAGCTCTCGGCGTACCTGAGGGCACTGAGCATGACACCGCCACGCCCGCCTGCAGCGGTGCTTGTGATCTCTGCACATTGGGAGGCGCCCCGCCCGACGGTCATGAGCGCGCGCCGGCCGCCGATGCTCTACGACTACTACAACTTTCCGCCAGAGACCTACGAAGTGCAGTGGCCGGCACCGGGGGCCGTAGAGGTTGCCGCTGAGGTTCGACGTTTGCTTGAACAGTCAGGCTTCCCGACTGATGAGGACGTCACTCGCGGTTTTGATCATGGCACCTTCGTACCGCTCGCGCTGACCTACCCGGAAGCAAACATTCCGACTACGCAGCTTTCGCTTGTTGCCGGGCTTGATCCCGCGCGCCACATCGAGCTCGGCCGTGCGTTGGCGCCATTGCGTGATCAGGGGGTCTTCATCATCGGCAGCGGCATGAGCTACCACAACCTTCGCGCTCTCACAGGTCGCGGCGGGGCGTCTGCGATGGAGTCCGAGTCCAGGGCCTTCGATGAGTGGCTGGCCGAGTCCGTGTCAGGTGAAGCAAACACGCGGGAGACTCGGCTCGTGGAGTGGGAACGCGCACCCGCGGCGCGTGCGTGCCATCCACGGGAAGAACACCTGTTGCCGCTGATGGTGGTCGCGGGCGCTGCGGGCGACGATGCGGCCGCGCTTCCATATCGAGAGCGAGTGATGGGCGCTCATGTGTCTGCCGTCCACTTCGGCTGAAGGGCACAGCTCGGCTACGAATTGCGGCCGGCCGGCAGCTCGTGAACAGACTGTTTCACTGTGGCGTCCAGCCGGTTCGCGGAGGTAGTGTCGACGTGGAACGAAACCCGGGCTGCGTCCCCGGTGTCACGCGGAGCGGCCGCGGGTTCCTTCGTCATGAAGTCTGCGCCCGCGCCTGCTTGCTGATTCGGTTGATTTGTTTGGAATTCAAACGCGATTCGCTCACTCGGCCGGCGGCGGCTTCGATCATCGCGCGGCCGATGTCGCGCTGTGAGGTTGCGCCGCCCAGCGCTCGTGTCGGCAGATAGAAGGGCAGAAAGGCGTAGTAGCCGGCGCGCTGCATCAGGCCGCGCGGGCCCGACCCCACCTGGTGTAGGATCATACCGGGACGGAAGATGGTAGCCGATCGGAAGCCGGCGCTGAGCACGAGGTTCTCGGCGACGCCCTTTACTCGCGCCCACATGGAACGCCCCTTCTCGGACTCGTCAGCGCCTGCGCCCGAGAGAAAGATGAAGCGCGCCTGTGGATTGTGTGCCTGCAGTGCCTCTACGGCGGCGCGGGCGTAATCGACGGTGATCTCGGTGTAGCGTTCTTCGCTCATCCCGGCGGAGCTGATGCCGAGGCACCAGAGTAGCGCGTCGATGTCCTTCATCCAGGCGCCGGCGTCGCTGAAATCGTGAAAGTCGGCCTGCTCGATTTCGATGAGCTTCGGATGCTCAAGCCCTGTGGGTCGCCTGCCGACGGCCAGGACTGAGCTGGTTTCGGAGGAGCTCAGGCATTCGTGCAGGACGCCGCTGCCGACCATGCCGGTTGCGCCCGTGATCGCGACTTTCACTGTGGTCTTCCGAAAAAAGGGGGGCGCCGGTACCGGAACTCCCGGCCCGCTACCCGGCGAAGTGTAGGCGCTGCTGCGTTACCCGCAACGCAGCGGGGTGAATGCCCGCGGATCAGACCTTCGCGAGGGCCTGCTCAAGGTCGGCTTTGATGTCTTCGATGTGTTCGATGCCGACGGAGAGGCGAATCAGGTCCGGCGAGACGCCGGCGCCTCTCTGCTCTTCTTCGGTGAGCTGCTGATGCGTGGTCGATGCCGGGTGGATGATCAGCGAGCGGGAATCGCCGATGTTCGCCAGAAGGCTGAAGAGTTCGACGCCGTTCACGACGCGCTCAGCGGCTTCTCTGCCACCGGCTACGCCGAAGGTAAGGAGCGCACCAGAGCCGCCGTTGAGGTACTTCGTTGCGGACTCGTAGCCGGCGTCAC
>JAUICO010000053.1 GCA_030427825.1 bacterium
GCCAGGGCCTCCATTGTGACCGCGTCGTCGAAGTCAGCGCCGCGATGAGTCGGCACCGGCGACTGGGGGCTATCGGACTCGAACACCGCGTCTGAAGCAATGGGAGCAATCGCCGGCGGAGCAATCTTCGCTTCCATCGGACTCTCATCGAGCGAGGACGGGGTCTGCGGTGTCGATGCCGGCGGCGGCGGAGAATCTGCCGCCAGTGAGGCCGCCGCAGCGGCTGCCGCAGCGGCCGCGTCCGGTTTCGCCGGAGCACCCGAGTCGTCCAGACGCTTCAGACCGGCGCGAATCCGGTCGATCTCGGATTCCACCTCGGGCATCCGAATCCGCTGGCGAACGCGCTTCTCCACTTCCCTGCCGATGTCCTTGCCCAGGGCCTCGTTACCGACGGTGCGAGCCACCTCTTCACGTACCTTGCCCAGCTCAGAACCGGCTTTGCGGACCTCACGCCCCACACGACCCAGCATGCGCATCATCTCAGGAAGCCGGTCAGGACCAACGAAAACGATGGCCACAACCAGAATAATCAGAAACTCGATTCCGCTCACTCCACACACGCGGCACGCGCTACTGCCACCGCGAAGAAACGACAAGCGCTGTTGCGCGTAGAGTGCATTCGATGAGAGGCGAAGGCGCTCCCGTCGTCAGAAGTTCGATCCCGCTCGGTCCAGGCGATCGAGGGTGCGGCGCTCGTGAGTTGGGGCTTCGCGGCGCGGGCTTGTTGTTGGGGGCAGGATGACTTCATACGCTGAGGCTCCGTCGGGAGATACGAGGCCCGTGTTGCGGTCGATGAGAACAGCTTCGAGGCCCGGCGGGACCGGCGCATCGAGGCCGATGGGCGGGACCGGAGCGAGGGCCGCGTCGCGCCATATCGGCAGGGCAAGACGGCTCCCGGATTCGAGACGACCAAGGGGTCGGGTGTTGCGATCAGAGCCGATCCAGAGTGTCGATATCTCGCGTCCAGAGATGCCGAGGAACCAGGCGTCGTAGGCGTTGGTGGTCCCGGTCTTGCCGGAAAGCTCCCATCCGATGTCACGAAGCGAGCTGCCGGTGCCGGCGCGTACCACGTCGCGCATCAGCGCAGCGACCTGGCTCGCGTTCTGCTCGCTGACCGCGCGACGGCGGCCTGTGCGCGACGCCCGAAGAAGCGCAGCGGCGCGGCCCGCCGCGCCCGTATTGGGATCGCTGACTGCGGCGGCGGTCCATACCGCCTCGTCCCGCCCTCGCGCGCTCCGAACCAGCGTCGGAGTCAGTCGTCGACCACCGATCGCAAACACCGCCAGTGCTTCCGTCAGCTCGGCAGGTCGAACACAGCTCGCACCAAGGGCCAGGGGCGTCACCGGGGTCATCGAGGTCGTGATTCCGAGCTCGCGTGCCCGCTCGACGACGGCTTCCGGCCCTATCGCCGCTATGACCTGGATTGCGGGCAGGTTTCGCGAACGGGCAAAGGCATCGCGAAGAGTTACATGGCCATCGAATCGCCCGTCTGCGTTGCGTGGGCTCCAGCCCTCCTGCGGCCCCAACACAACGCGGTCAGGACCATCTCGGAGCATGGTGGCGGCGCTAAAACCGCGGTCAAGGGCGGCGGAGTAGAGGATCGGCTTGAAGGTGGAGCCCGGCTGTCGGCAACCGCTGACATAGCGATTGAAGTGGGATCGTTCCCCGTCGATGCCCCCGATCAGCGCTTCGATCCCGCCGCCGGCGAGCTCAACGCTGCCGTAGGCCGCCTCTACGCGAGGTCGCTGTACAACCTGCCCGTCGCGAATGAAGACCAGATCGCCGCGCGCAAAGGGTGTCGGCGCGTCGATGCGGGCGTCATGTTCTTCGGCGTCGGCGCGCCATGGACCGGCCCATGACCAGGCCTCGGTGCCCAGGGTTCGCCGTCGCCCGTCGTACACGACGAGTGCGTCTCCGCCGGTCGACAGAACCAGGGCGAGCCGCACGCCCCCGCCCTGCCCGTCGAGTGCCGCCATCGCTTCGTTGAATCGCCCTTCTGGCACTGCGGCGGCGTGCTCACGAAGCCCCTGACGTCGGTCAAGGGCACCCACACCCCGGCGCACAGCGTCCTCGGCGACGCTCTGACGTACGAGATCGAGGGCGCTGAAGACGTGACGACCGCCGTAACGCGCGTCACTCACGCCGGCCGCAGCCAGCTCTTTGTCGACAGCGCGTACCAACCCGGGGCGGGCGTGCGGACGCGAACCGGCGCCGACGGGCGGCGCGCGTTCTGCAGCGGCTGCCAACGCCGCCTCCGGCGCCATCCCCGCAGCCCGCAGCGCCCCCAGCACGTGAACACGGCGCTCTTCCGCCGCCGTCGATTCCCGGCCGGGGTGCAGCACGCTCGGCGCAGGGACTGCGGCGACAATCGCGCTCGCCTGCGCAAGGGTGAGATCAGCGGGCTCGACGCCGTAGAAGAGTCTCGCCGCAGCACGAATCCCGGTAGCTCCACCGCCGAAGTAGCTGCGGTTCAGCCACGACTCGAGGATCTCACCCTTTGAGAAGCGCGCCTCGATCTGACGTGCCATGGCGAGCTCTGCGACTTTCCGCCGCCAGGTGCGCTCGTGGCCGATCCACGACTTCGCCACCTGCTGCGAGAGTGTCGAGCCGCCCTCTCGCACGGCGCCGGCGCGCAGGTTCGCCATCATTGCGCGGGCGAAGCCCCGAGCGTCATATCCGCGATGCCTGAAGAAGCGCCGATCCTCCGACGCGAGCAGCGCCTGCACCAGCGCCGGTGACACCTCATGCAGCGGCGTCCATTCGCGCGCCCCGCGTTCCAACCCGCCGATCTCAAAGCCACGGGCGCTGTAGATGGTCGACGGAATCGGCGCGGCGGCGGTGTCGATACGAGCCGGGGCCGGGTGCGCCTCAAGCTGCGCACCGTACTGCCAAAGCGCCACCAGCAGACCGAGGCCACAGAGCCAGAGCGTAGTCGCGGCTACGGCCGCGACCACATGACGGACCCGTCGTGTGCGCCTGCTCAAAGCCGCGCTCCTGTATGCAGGACTGATCGCATGCGCGCATTGTCGCCGGATCGCTGCGTTGGCGCTACCGCCACGCGATACAAACGCTCATCACCGCCATGCGGTGCCCGCGCCCATCGCAGCCGCGCGGCCGCGCGCCCGCTGCCGCCTCAGTCTACGCGAAAGCTGAACACGAGCCCGAGGGACACCTCTGGGATCGGTTCGTAGGCGCGGCCCTTTGCGGCGCGCCAACGTTGGCCGGCCGTGGCCCGAATCGCCAGCCAGGGCATCATCTGCCACGTCACATCGCTTCCGATGAGGGCGCGCTCCAGGACCTTGATATCGCGAAGATGCTCGTAGTGACCGGACTCCCAACGAAGAGCCGCGCGGAGCCCGATGACGGGAACCGTTACTTCGCCGCGAAGGTGCATCGAGGCCGGCAGCAGGCCATTGCCGCTCTCGAGGCCGGCGCCGACTGCCAGAAGCCTCGTGAGATGCGCCTCGACGTCGATCGCGAAGCCCCGATGCGGACCCGGCTCCGAAGCGCGAACGACCGACAGCAGCGTCTGCACGCCGTCGATGCCGGGCAGGTCGTATCGCTCGGCGCCATACGTGGCACCGAAGTAGCCGGGGCGATAGCGCGAAGACATCGCGCGGAACTCGCCGCGCACAGACAGCGAAAAAGCCTGCCCGGGGGTCCACGCCGCGAAACCGCCCGCGTGAACGCCCATGCCCAACTCCGGCTGGATGTTGAGGTCGACGTAGGGTGTCAGGCGGAACTGAGAGCTTGCGATGAGCTCAAGCTCAGCGTCGACACCGGTCACGATGAACAGCTCCGAATCCGCGACCCGCAATACGCCCCTGTCATCAGAGACCGGCACCGCCGCGGCCGCTCCGCCGCCCGTGGGGCTCTGCTCATGAAGCGCCAGTGGTGCCGAGGGATCGGCGAACAGGCTCGCGCCGACCAGGATTCGTCGGCTCAGCGCTCCTGTGCCGGGTCGCAGCCAGATCCGCCCACCGAAGAGCCAGGGGGTTCGAATGTCGTCCACGAGGAGCTCGACTCCACCGCGCCCTGCGTTCAGGCCGGTCTGCACGCCCCAGCGAAAGTGATCCATGTCGACATTGTTGTTGACTCCATCGACGGCGCTTCCGTGGCCTGCACGGGTGACACCGAGGTTGCCGAGCGCGAGGTACACCGGGGCGTATGGTGAGCCGAGCCGAAGCGAGCGCAGCACCCGCAGGCCTTCGGCGTTTTCGTCCCACTCGCGGCGTCTGAAGACGGCGTCTGTCTGCACGCCGTCGTCAATCACCCGAAGTGAGATCGGGGCGTACAGGTCGATGCTCAGATCCAACCCTTCCCCAGCCCCGAATATCCGCAGCTTCTGGGGGTTGGCGATGTCCTCGAAGCTGAGCTGCAGACCCAGGCCGAAACGTGCGAACCCATCGTTGTCCGCCCAGACCGCAGTCACGTCTGACGATGCGAGCACGCGGGGCGCCGTGGGCTCAGCAGCCGTCCCTTCTGCGGCGAGGCCCGGCGAGGCGCAAAGCACAACAGCGCTGCACACCAGGGCCGTCAGCAGCGAGGAAATTGGAGCCGAAGATGTGTGCGAAGTACGGAGCACGCGGGTCCTGAGACAGCAACTCAAGGGTTGGACCCTGAGAGGTAGCCTCAGCGCGCGCGGGAACGCAAAAAATCAGCCCTCTGCCTGCACTACCGGGCGACCGATCGGATAGTGCGAGAAACCATGCGCCTGCAGGCTGTCCGATTTGAACAGGTTGCGACCGTCGAAGATAACGCGAGACTTCAGCAGCATCCCAACGCGCTCGAAGTCCGGTGCACGGTACTGGCTCCACTCGGTGACGACGATCAGCGCGTCGGCGCCCTCGCAGGCCCGATAGTTGTCATCAGCGTATTCGATCGTATCGCCCAGCACGCGCTTCGCGGACTCGATGGCGACGGGGTCGTGTGCACGTATCGTCGCCCCGAGCTCCATCAGGCCGCGCGCAATCGTAATCGACGGCGCCTCTCGCATGTCGTCGGTTTCCGGCTTGAACGCCAGGCCCCACATCGCAAAACGTCGGCCGCTCAGGTCTTCGCCGAAGTGCTCGACGATTCGCTCGACGATCCTGCGCTTCTGACGCTCGTTCACCGCGACGACTGCGTCGAGGACGTGCATGTCCTGGTTGTACTCCCGGCCGGTGTTTACGAGGGCGCGCAGGTCCTTTGGAAAGCAGCTGCCTCCGAATCCGACGCCGGGAAACAGGAACTTCTGGCCGATGCGGGGATCACTGCCGATGCCGCGACGCACCATGTCGACGTCGGCGCCGACCTCCTCGCAAAGCCGCGCGACCTCGTTCATGAAGCTGATCCGCGTCGCCAGCATCGCGTTCGCCGCGTACTTCGTCATCTCAGCGGAGCGGACGTCCATGAACAGGATTCGGTTGTTTGTGCGCTGAAAGGGGCCGTAGAGGCGAGCCATGATCTTTCGAGCGCGATCATCGTCGGCGCCGACAACGATACGATCGGGCTTCAGAAAGTCCTGAACAGCGGCGCCTTCCTTAAGGAACTCGGGGTTGGAGACGACCGAGAAGTCGCCCGTCGCGCGCCCTGCGATGATGTTCGCCACCATGTCGGCCGTCCCAACCGGGACGGTACTCTTGTCGACGATGACTTTGTAGCCGTTGAGGTTGTCGGCGATCGTCTCTGCGACGTCGCGAACATGGCTGAGGTCAGCGGATCCGTCCTCATCCTGCGGGGTTCCGACCGCGATGAAAATCACATCATTCGCCTGGATCGCTGCGCCGACCTCGGTCGTGAATGCGAGTCTGCCGGCGGACCGGTTGCGTACCAGGAGCTCACGCAGACCGGGCTCGTAGATGGGAACTCCACCTTCGTTGAGCATCGCCACCTTGGCGGCATCGACATCGGCGCAGGTCACATCATTGCCGGCGTCTGCAAAGCAGGCGCCGCACACGAGCCCGACATATCCACTACCGATTACGCAAATCTTCATCGATGCTCCGCGCGTACGTCCCGTTGGTCTCGGGAAGGCTGAGGGGCGGCGTGCTTAACGAATGGGGCGCCGGCAATCAAGTCGTGGTCGGCGACTTCGGCGCCTCCCGGTACCCGGCTCAGAGGTCCGCGTAGCACATGTTGAAGGCAGGAATTGAGCCGCCGCATGCCACGGTTTCCCGAACCATCATCGCCAGCGCCACAACGTACGCGAGGGCGACGAGCACAAAGACGACGCGCATCCCCAGGTCTGAGGTGCGCTCTTCGGATACACGGGATCGCAACACGAGGGCGGCCAGCGCGCCGCCGGCAAGGCCGCCGAAATGAGCGGCATTATCAATGCGTGGAACGGTGAAGCCGATCACGGCGTTCAGGACAATGATGGGGGCGATCTGTGAGAGCAGGTTCGATGAGAACTGCGCGGGCATGCGTTCGCGATACTTCAGCGCGAAGACGACCAGCGCGCCGAAGAGCCCGAACACCGCGCCGGACGCCCCTACCGACGCACCATCGTTGAACAGGTAGCTGGCGACCGCGCCCATAACGCCGGCGGTAGCGCAGACGATGACGAAGCGTACGGGTCCGAGCAGGCGCTCCACGATCGGCCCGACCATCACAAGCGCCGCAGCGTTCATGACGAGATGCAGCAGATTTGCGTGAATCAACTGACAGGTCAGCAGCCGCCACCACTCGCCGTTGTCGATGTGGGTGTTCAGCTTGGCGCCAAAAACGATCATGGCGCCGTAGCTCATCTGGCCGTCAAAACCGGTCGCGTTCATGACCAGCGTCAGCACAAAGAACGCGACGTAGACTGCGATGATCGCAATCAGCAGGGTACGGACTACGGGAACCGGCTCAGCGAGGGCACGAATCAGGCGTGTCTCGCGGTCGTAGAGCTCAAAGGCCTTTGCTGCGTCATCTTTCACGAAGGAGTGCCGTCTCGTCGTCGATGGTCGAACTGCAGGCGCCCGCCGTCGGGGCAGGTCACGTTTCCGCTCACGACGTGGCCGGTGAGCCGTTGTCTGGCGGCAGCGATCGCTTCTTCACAGGCGTCGCCCTGCGCAAGCCCTGCCGCGACTAAGGTCGACAGGTGGCAGCCGGTACCACGTACCTGGTGTGGCCACGGGACGCTACTCCACCGCCGCAACTCTCCGGTGCCGCAGACCAGAACGTCCGTCCCGGGGGGGTCAAAATGCCCTCCCTTGACAAGAACCCTGCCGCCGAACCCGGCACAGAAGACCTGCGTCGGCCGAATGGTACTCTCGATGTCGACAGTGATCTCGCGGGCAGACTCGGCGCCCAGCAGCGCTTTCAACTCGTTCGCGTTGGGAGTCACCAGGACGCGGGAATCCACGAAGGCGCGGATCTCGTCACAAACCCCGGTTTCGCTGAGGGGCGTGGTGTCGTCGGCACCGGAGC
The DNA here is from genome assembly GCA_030427825.1 of bacterium. Classification (GTDB taxonomy): domain Bacteria; phylum Myxococcota_A; class Bradymonadia; order REDH01; family REDH01; genus JAUICO01. Next base: position 7,396 of record JAUICO010000053.1, read on the forward strand.
GAAGCACAGGATCGAGCACGACCGGAACTTCGGGTGCGCCCCGCAGGGCTGAGAACACGGCGCGTGCGGTCGCTGCAGATCCCAGCATCCCGATCTTCACGGCGCCGACGTCGATCGCCGCCAACGCGCGCGTAATGCCGGCTTGCAGGGTCGCGGCACAGGTCGGAGCCCATCCGTAGACGCGCCCGCTCTGCTGATCGACAGTCGCCGTCACAAAGGCGGCCGCATGCATGCCCTCTTCGTGTGCGACCAGCACATCCGCGAAGACACCTGCGCCGCAGAGGGGGTCCGTGCCGCCGATAAGTAGCAGCGACCGGCCTGTACTGTCCTGTGTCCCTGGCATCGACATGGGTGATGCCGCACCTATGCAACCGCGGCACCGGTGTCGATGACAGAAGCACAATTCAGAAGGTCGCGTTGGAAGCAACCGTAGATTTGAGGTAGGGGCACAACCGCGACATCAGGGCGACATGCGAGCTGGGAGCCCACATGCCCGGCTGTCAGCACGCGCTCACCTTGACCACATCGAGGATGCGTCGACGCGCCGCGCGATGAAAGCAACCACCGAAAAGAGTCACGGGACCGTACGATCTGCGACCGGCGCCACGCCCCCACTTCGGGCCGGCGATGTACTTGAAAACAAGTACTGCATCGCTGACCTGATCGGCGAAGGAAGCTTCGCCTGGGTGTATCGCGCGAACCACATTGAAATCGCGTCCCTCGAAGTCGCCATCAAGATCCTGAAGGCAGAGCATCAGTCCGACGACGACCTGATGCGCCGATTCAGGCGCGAAGCCGAGACCGCGGCAGCGCTGCGAAACCGCCACACGATCCGTATCAATGACTTTGGCGTTACGCCGACCGGCGCGCCATACATCGCGATGGAGTATGTACGTGGCCTGACACTCGAAGAGATCCTCGATCGCGACGGATTCCTGGAGGACATCGAGGTCGCGAAAATCGCGATCGACGTCCTCTCGGCGCTCGAAGAGGCCCACCAGCTGGGTGTGATTCACCGCGACCTGAAGCCGGCCAATGTCTTTCTGGTGCAGGAACCCGGTGAGGACGCCCCGGTCGCGCGAGTGCTCGACTTTGGTATCGCGAAGGTTCTCAGCCCTGACAGTACCTTTGTCGGTGACGCGTCTGAGACCGCCGGCAACGTGGTCTTCTGCACCCCCTACTACGCTTCGCCTGAGCTTCTGCGGGGAATCGCATCCCCACAGAGCGACGTCTACGCCCTCGGCATCTTGATGTCTGAGCTGCTGGACGGCAAGCCGCCATTCACAGACGACGACTTCTACGTCGTTGCCGCGAAGCAGGTCTCGTCGGATCCGATTCCACTCGGCCCGCTGACCCGTTCCAGCCGCCTGCATGCAATCATCGAGCGCGCCTGCAACAAGAACGTCGCACGGCGCTACAAGACCGCCGCCGAAATGCGGGCCGACCTGACGCTTATCGTTGAGAGCATGCGTGAGCCCACGGGAGCTCACGCCGTCAACGACGCGTTCTCCGGGCGCTCACCTGTGGCCACCCAGCGCACACAGCGGCCGGCGGCGGTCACCTCCCCAGACGGCGCCGAGGTTGTCCCCGCAGACGTCGGAACGCGGAAGCTCAGCTCTGAAGAGCTCGAGCGCGTGGCACCCGGCACCAGCGCGCGCCTGCGGTCAAGAGGCGGCGGCGGCGGCCACAGCAACGCCGGCGCCGCACGACGCCGCGGAATTGTCGCCGCCCTGACGGCGGCGGTCCTGTTGCTACTTGTCGCCGTCCTGCTCATCTCGCTCGATCGCTTCGGCGGCTCCGGGGATAAGCGGAGCAGCAATTCGAGCGAAGGATCTGTTGAGTCCACCTCAGCAACAGACAACGTAGAGAGTCCCACCCCGGCTGGGTCGGCGAACGGAGACCGTTCAGAGCCGGGATCCGCGACGAACACGCAAGCGCTGACCGGAACCGAAGAGCTGACTGGAGTCGTCGGTACGGCGAGGCGATCGGTTGCCCTCGCTACACGACTCGCGCTGACTCCCGCGAACGCGGCGGCGCAGGCTTCGGACGGCCGCGCACGTTCAGCCGGGTCGTCAGCGCGCCGCGACCGGGATGAGCGGCCAGGTGCTGATCGCGCCACCTCGGAAGGTCGTGTGAACGCGCCCACCGCGCGCGACAACGGCACCATGCCCGAGCTTACGTCGACCGCGGTGACAGGCACCGACGCCGCCGGCGGCTCCGCAAACGCGCCGGGCGAAGCAGGCGATAACAGCGCCACCCCCGGAGACGCCCCGGCACAACCACCGGCAACCGCGGTTGAAAACCCATTCGGATCGATCCGAACGATGGGAGGTCAATGACCTGCGCGGACTTTTCGGTGTCACTCTACTCACAGACACATGCGACAATCGACGCCCACTCCCGAGGGGCAAGCACCCTCAACGCGCAACGAAGGCCACCAGTGAAGATGAGCGCAACACGCCAGACCCCATTCCGGGCGCACCTTTGGCGGCAGGCTTTCGCAGGCGCCGTGCTGCTCCTTCTCAGCGTGGCAGCGCCGGTATCCGCCGAGGGCTTCAGCATCGAGCAATACCGGGAGCTCGAAGCGCAGATGCACGACAGCGATGTTCGGCGCGTGGCTACCGAGCCTGACACCGTCGAACGCGAGCGGGCCGTAGGCGAGTCGCTGCGTATCCGACGTGAGATCATCCGCTTTCTGAGCGACTGGCTCGACTCCGGAACCATGGACGAGACCCTGAGCGGGCACGCACGGGAAGCACGCCTGGTGCTGATCGAGAACGTTGTGCAGCTGAACATCGAGGTCGGCGAATGCCGTGAGGCCGAACGTTCGGCGAGCCTGATTCGGGACTTCGCAGAGTCCGGAAACGAAGAGTATGAGCGCGCCTGGGCGTCTGCGCAGCGAGGCATCGCAGAGTGCGTTCCCGCGACCGAGGGCTCGGCGGCACAGAGCGATAGCGGGGAGCTCCAACCCAACATCATCTCGCCCGTAGTTCCCCAGGAACCACCGGACGATACGCGACGAAAAGTGGGCTGGGGCCTGCTGGGCGGTGGACTGGCCCTCGCGGCCGGCGGCGGCATCTGGAATTTCAGCCTCCTCGACGAGCGGGCAGAGCATCGGGATCTGGTTGATGCTGACGTCCCACAAGCGGACGCGGTCAGATTCGCAGAGCTCAGCGATACCCTGGACAGCGCAAAGATCCCCGTCGCCCTTCTCGTGGGCGGTGGGCTTGCGATGGCGGCGACCGGCGCGATCATGGTGGCCCTGCCCGTCCGCGACCGAAACAACGTAGCCCCCACTGAAGTCGGGATTGACCTTTCCACCGCCTATGTTGGCGTGCGCCTGCGAACCACCTTCGGCAACCTCGCGCATGTGCGTGGAGGTGACCGATGAGGCCCTCCACAGTCTTCAGCCTCGCCCTGGGCCTCGCCTCAATGAGCGGGTGCATCGTGTTTTATGACACAGACGGACCCGCGCCCTCGAACCGGAGCAGCAACCCCTGCAGCGCGGGAGTCTCTACGGTCTGCTCGGCGGACGGGTCGTCGCGCATCACATGCGACGATCCCGTGATCAAGGTCGAGGTGTGCGAGACCGGCTGCGAGAACGGCTTCTGTCTCGGCGCGTGCAGCTTTGACGGCCAGTTCTACTGCGACGGCACTGAGCTGTACGAGTGCGCGGGCGCCACCCCACAGAGGCGCCTGGTGTGCTCGGCGAGTACCTCTGATTTCGTGGGCAGGTGCACCACGGACGGCCCCGGCTGCGTGTGTCATATCGACGGCTGCGTCGATGCGCAGTCAGCGTGCTCCGACGAGGGATTCAGCGTCAACGAGTCGCAGAACACCCTGGTCTTTTGCGATGAGCAGGGAGTGGTTGAGATCGAGATCCCGTGCCCGGAAGACACTGTCGCGGTGGCGGTCTTCGACGATGAGGACGAGGACAGCTTCGGCGCCGCAGACAGCGAACCGCTCGCGCTTTGCGCCGCGCTTGTCGACGGCGACGCGGTCGTGCCGACCGGGTATTCCCTCACCAATGATGACTGCGACGACGCCGACGAGGCGGTGCACCCCAGCCGTCCTGAATCGCCACGGCTCCCCATCGAAGGCCCCGGCGACGGGATCGACCAGAACTGCGACGGCTTCGAGGACTGCTACCTGGACGCGGACGCAGACGGCCTGCGCGGCGTTGCCGGGCGAATCGTACGCGACAGGACGGCTCTGGACTGCATCGGCGAGGGCTTTGTCCCCAGAGACGCCGGCCCGGACTGTGACGATACGAGCGATGCCGTCGGCGCCTGCCCGGACAATATGGTCATCGTCGCGCCGGCGGTCACCGAGACCGGAGACCTCACCCACTTTCTTATGGGCTCACCGCCCGAAGAAGTGGAGAGAGGAAGTGACGAGGCACAGGTAGAGGTCACGATCACCCGCTACTTCGCGGTCATGTCGACAGAAGTCACCCGGAGCTTCTGGCGCGACACTGTTCGCAACACTGTGGTCGACGACATGCTCGACGAGGAACCGTCCACGTCGGCCTGCGGCTCCGATGATTGCCCGGTCGAGAGCATCACCTGGTTCGACGCGGTGTCGTTCGCGAATCGCCGCTCAGCCGTTGAGAACCTCGAACAGTGCTACGATATCGAGATCCACGAAGGCGTCGCCACCGTTGACTGGATTGACGCGAAACTGGACTGCCGTGGGTACCGGCTGCCGACGGAAGCAGAGTGGGAGTACGCGGCCCGCGGAGGCACGGACGCCGAGCTCGTCAGCGGCGAGTCCTTTGGCGCATCAGACGGTGACGTCGAGAGGCTGCGAAACGCCTCGCTCGCGCCCTACGCCTGGTTTACCGAGAACAGCGACGGCCGCCCCGAGCCGGTCGCGACCCGCCAGGCAAACGGGTACGGCCTGTACGACACCGCCGGCAACGTGAACGAGCTTGTATGGGACGCCTACGCCGCACAACCGAACCCGAGTGCCGTCACCGATCCCCTCGGGCCGGCCCGCAACAGCGACGGGACCATCGTGATTCGAGGCGGGCGCTTCTCGAGCGCCGCGGCCGGCTGCCGAAACGCCGAGCGCAGCCTGTGGTTCGTCGATCAGCCCAGTGAGACAGTGGGTCTGCGACTGGTCCGCACAGTGTTCGTCGCTAGCGCCTCGAATTAGGCCCGCGGCCGCGCACCACAACCTGCTCGCAGGGCGCGCTCCCCGCGTGCCGGTACTCAGCGGCCACGCCTGCGCAGGACCAGAGCAAGCGGTAACAACACCAGCAGACTGTTCGCCGGACGACGCCCGGTGGCACAGCTCATTCCGAAGCTGCGGCCTCCGCTGACGCGAAGCTCGCTGATTGGGACCGAGTCCTCCGGATACTCCGCCGCGGTAGTACAGACCGGTGGCACCGGGATATCGCCATCACAGATGCCGTCGCTGTTGCAGTCCGGGTTGGTGGCGCAGGCCGGGTCTCGCCCGTTCAGTTCAACGAGGTCATCGAGGCCGTCTCTGTCGGTGTCACGAGAGGCAGCGTTGGTGCCGAATATGGCTTCATCTTCATTGGGGACACCGTCCCCGTCGAAGTCCTGGCCAAGATCGTCGAGAGGGTTGAGCGGGTCCGTATGGTCGATCGTCTCCTGTCCGTCGCTGACTCCGCCATTGTCAGAGTCTGACATGATCGGATTCGTCTCGTTGGGATCCCGCACGCAGTCTGCGTTGAGATCTTCGCCTGCGGTGCAGACTCCCGGGACGCTGTTGGGACCGTCGCATGATCCGTCATCGTCAAAGTCCGGATCCAGTGGCGACAGCGGGCAGCCGGCTGCGATTTCGACACCATCGGGGATCCCATCTCCGTCGGTGTCGTTGTTCCCCGGGTCGGTCCCCGCGAGCAGCTCATCCTCGTTGTTGACGCCGTCTCCGTCGAAGTCCTCGCCGAGATCGTCCGTGGGATTCAGGGGATCTGTCCCGTCGATGAACACTTCCTGGGCGTCGTCGACTCCGCCACCATCGCTATCCTCGCCGGTCGGGTCGGTTTCACCGTCATCCTGGATACCGTTCGCGTTCAGGTCTTCGCCGCTCTCGCACACGCCCGCGACGGTTCCGGGCCCGTCACAGAAACCGTCATCGTCGGAGTCCGGGTCCAGGGCGCTGGAACCGTGCTGCGAGTTCAGCTCCACTCCGTCCTCGATTCCGTCGCCATCGGTGTCCGGGTTGCCGGGGTCGGTACCGGCCAGCAGCTCTTCCTCGTTGCTGACACCGTCCCGGTCGAAGTCCCGGCCAACGTCGTCTGTGGGATCCAGCGGGTCGGTGTTGTCGACGTTCACCTCCTGGCCGTCCGGCGTGCCGCCGCCATCGCTGTCGATGGAGTTGGGGTCTGATTCGCCTTCGTCCTGGATTCCGTTCGCGTTCAGGTCTTCGCCTGCGTCGCACACGCCTGTGACCGATTGCGGGCCGTCGCAGATGCCGTCGTCATCAGTATCCGGGTCGATCGGGGACGTCTCGGTCTGACTGTCTCTCTCGACGCCGTCCGCGATGCCGTCTCCGTCGCTGTCGGGGTTCGCCGGGTCCGTACCGAGCAACAGTTCGTCTTCGTTGTTCACGTCGTCGCCGTCGAAATCGTAGCCGATGTCGTCGGTCGGGTCCGTGGGGTCCGTGTTGTCATCGGCTTCGTCACTGTCGTCGACGCCGCCGTCGTCAGAGTCTGTGCTGTTCGGGTCCGTCTCGCCGTCGTCGATCGCACCATTCGCGTTCAGGTCCTCGCCGGCATCGCACACACCGGATACATCGCCCGGACCATCGCAAAGCCCGTCGTCGTCGCTGTCCGGGTCAAGCGGATCCGTCGGGTTGGCGCCGCTCAGCTCGGCACCGTCATCAATGCCGTCGCCGTCGCTATCTGCGAGGCTTGAATCCGTCTCGCCGTCGTCCAACCGGCCGTTGTCATTGAGGTCTTCGCCGGCGACGCAACCGGTCGCAGTGAGGCTGCCGTCACAGAGTCCGTCACCATCGCTGTCCGGGTTTGTGGGGTCCGTTGGGTTGGTTCCGGTGAGCTCGACGTCGTCGCGTATGCCGTCGCCGTCTGTGTCCGAGACCTGCGGGTCTGTTCCCTCTCCGCACAGCTCGTCGAAGTCAGTGATCGTGTCTCCGTCGCTGTTTGCGGAAGGGTCGATCACGTCGACGGTCACAACGATGGGCGTAGATGCGCCGCCCCACGAGAAGGTATCGAGCAGGGTGTTGTTGCCCTTGCCGGAGTTCGCAAACACGCCCCATGCGCGCGCGTTCATTGCCACACCGGGGTGAGTATCCGGCGATGGCCGCACCGTGGAATATCCGATCGTCGGATCCGTAGGGTCGCCGGAATCCAATCCACCGGCCGGCGGCAGTGCAGGCGACTCGCGTCCGTCCTGCATCGTCGCGCTCGCGCTTCCGACAGGCGTCTGCACCGCGACGTCATTCCAGAACATGCGGTTGGGAGTACGCCCCATCGATGCGTCGACCGTGAACATCCGCTGACCGGGGATGATCGCTTCGACGTCACTTGCGACGTAGTGGAACTCTGCCGTTACGACCTGAATCTCGCAGTCATACTGTCCGAGCCCCACAGCACTCCCGTCCGAGAATCTTCCGTCCCAATACACCTCGTTCGGGCCCACCACAGCAGATCCCAGGAGCAGCGCGTCGCTGGGGTCTGTGATGTCGAAGGCCGCATCCAGATTGGTGTCGCAGATGATGTGGTAGGTGCCTTCAACACTCGCATCGAAGTGAAACCGTGACGTGGTGGAACCGGCCACGATCACGCTGCAGTCCTCGTCACCGCCGGCGTATCCCGGGTCGGTCACCGTCGGGGTGACGGTCTGGTAGGTCGCGAGCTCAGGTGGGTTCAAGTAGAGGCGGTACTCGGGCGCGGGCGCGCCGACGACGGAATCCGGTTGACTCGTACCCGCGTATGCCCCGGCGAGGCCTGTAGAGTTGCCTGCGAGCGTATAGAGCGCACCGATGAGGCCATTGAAGCGAATCTCGAAGACGGTCGTGTCGACGCCATTTCCCGCGGGCAGCATGGCATACACAGACCCTGTGAGCGCATCATCAGCGTTGAATGTGGGCGCCCGGAAGGTCCACTCTTTGGAGTAGACGCGGCCGGAGATCTCACTCTCAGACGCATCAACGACAGAGACATCCCAGTCCGAGAATCGCGCGTCCTCGTCATCGAATTCGAGGCACCAGCTGCCGGCTGCGGGCAGATGCAGCGCATTGCCCGAGGTCACCGTCACTCCCTGCGGCGTCAGATTCTCGTCTAACAGGGTGGCACCCGTGTTGCCCGTGTCCGCGGTACCCACCCACAAGATCGCCTCGTCGGCGGCATTAACGATGTCGAAACAGACCACGGTCGTTCCCACCAGAGCCTGATCCTGCGACGAAATCGAGCTACCTTCTGCGTGGGCCGGCGACGTGAGAGCGAGAAGAGTTGGGAACGCAGAAAGCGCAGCTGTAGCAACCGCGACCGGTATAGACTTCATCACGTGGGCATCCGGTTCAGAAGCACGCCGCGGCCAACCTTCAATGGAGGTTGAACGCAACGCTGTGCTGACATTGACCCCGCACGCCTGCGCGGGGTCACAGGATCGACGAGAGAATCATCCACGTCGACCAAAATGTGTCACTCGCACAGATCGCCGGGGCCCCTGCGTGGGGGGGCCGGCGGGGCTCAAGAGTAGCGCCGGTGGCCCGAGCAGAGGCTGCTCAGAGCGCGAAACGACTCTTGCGGGTGGCCACTTCGTCGAGGGTTGTCAGCAGCGCTGCGCCCTGTCCGGCGAGGCGTTCGACATTCCCAACAATCTCCCGCGCGCGGGCCTGATAGCGGGAGAGCGCTGTCTCGGTGGTGACCTGCTCAGCGAACTGCTCGCGGCTGACTGCGATCAGCTCGTAGAATCGCACGTCGATCGCCTGGCCGGCAGCGTTGGTAACGCTGTAGACCTGCTGGGCGCTGTCGCCCTCTCCGCGGGTCTCAATCGTCAGATTGTCGTAGGTGACCTTGAAGCCGCGCGGCGGCATGTACGGGGACTCTGTGGGGTTTTCGTTGTAGGCTTCGTAGGCGCGTGCCTGTGCCGTAGAATCGAACACGATGCCGAAGTTTCGGTTGTCTTCGGCGCCGGAGATTTCGCTACGAATCGTCGCGGCGTCATTGCGCGTAGACTCCATGTGTCGCTCGACAAGCCCCTCGAGAACCTTCGAGTTCGTTGAGAAGGCCAGCAGGCTGGCTCCGATGTTCTCGTGCCAGGACATCAGCACCCGAGCGCTGCTCAGCACCGCGGGCTCCAGCACCGGTCGGTTCTCCGCGAACGCGGCGGCGAGCGCTTCATCGAACTCGCCGGTGAAGCTCTCAAGGCTGATCGAGCTCAGCGTGCCGTTGAGCGCGTTGAGTCCCGTCACGGATTGCTCGACGGTGCTCATCAGGCCTTTGGCTTCTTCAATCTGCTGATTGTAGAGCTTATTCTTCGAGCGCGTGGACGACGCGACCGAGCCGAGCAGAAGCCCGACGATCAGGCACGCGGCCACAGCGACGATGACGCCGAGGTTGCTGCCCTTCGGCGCGCTCAGGCTGGGATCGACTGCGTTGACATCGAAGTCGGGCTTGGGCGCGGCCACTTCGACCGGATGCTCTTCTTCGACAGCGTTTGCGTAGTCTTCAACGTGGTGATGCGCTGACGACGCTGCAGGCTCAACCTCTGCGTCTGCCGAGGCCTCAGCATCCTCACCGGACGGTTGACCGGCCGGCGCGGCGGGCTGCGCCGGCTCCTCCTTGATTCCAAGTTTTGCCCTCAGATCACTGAGATTCGGACCACCTGACTGTGTTGCCACACCTGCCTCCCGTAACATTCAAACTATGAAGTCGCTCCTCAGAGCGCTGTCGCGTAAGCGACACGAGTATTTCAGGGGCGCCGTAGCGGTCAAGCAGGCCGCGCGGTAGCAGTGCGTGCTCCGCCCTCTCCTGCGCGGCGCGTTGCGCGCCTTTGAGGCTGTGCTAGTCTGCGCCCACCCTACTTGTGAAAGGCCCCAGGACAGAAAGTGCACCGATATTCGATCGCCGTGGCCCTCGCCCTGGCGACTACACTGACAGGCTGCGAGTCCTGCGTGCCCGAGGGCGCAGACCCGAATCGCATCGACGTCGCTGTTGAAGCCGACCCGGTGCGCGGTTTTGCCCCGTTCACGGCCACGCTGTCGGCTGAGCTTATCGAGATCGCGGAAGACGTTGTCGCTGACGACGTCCGCTATGAGTGGTTCTTTGGCGACGGCACTACCGGCAACGGTCGGCAGGTCACGCATACCTGGGACCAGGCCGGAGAGTATGTCGTCTCGGTCGAAGCGATTGAGCTCGACAACGGAACGCCACGGTCCACGGCGTCGGCGACGCTCAGCATCGAGGCGCTTCCACCAGCAGACTTGAGCTTCACAGCGCCGATCATCAGCTCGCCCTCGAACACGATTCGCAGCGACGAGACCTTCCGCGTGACCACCGAGCTGCGAAACGCCGCAGCACCTGCCGACATCCCCTTCGCGCTGGGCCTGTATGTCGCGCCTACGGCGGCAGTGCAGCCCGGCAGCGTGCTCAGCGTCGAAGAACTCAACGCGCTGACAGGCTCGAACACCGTCTTTCAGATCTGGAGCGCGAATCTGAACTCCTTCGAGGGCGGCAGCGCGACCACGACCATCGACGAGCGCGAGCTGAGCATCCCCACCAGCGTACCCGGCGGCGAGTACGGGCTCTTCGCCTTTGCTGATACAGGCGGCGTGGTCGGCGAGTTTGACGAAGACAACAACATCGCGTGGGGCACGCGAACGATCGTTTTTCTGAACGCCACCATCGATGGCCCGGATCTGCTCTCACAGGGCTTCCGCGCGACGCCTTCCCGCACCAACGAGATCACCTCGGTGTCGCTCGACGGGTCCATCGTGAATGCCGGCACGCAGCCGGCCCTGCAGGTGAACTATGAAGTCTATCTGAGCATCGGCGACGCCAATCTCGACTCGGCGGACATCCGAATATCACGGGAGCTGCTGCAGACGGTGGTCCCGGGGCTGCCGGTGCCCCTGAGCGGCATCGAGCTGCTGGTGGATCCGCCGATCCGCACCATCGGCGACTACTTCGTGCTGCTGCTTCTCGATGCCGACGAGGACGTCACAGAAACCAATGAGGCGAACAACCTCTCGGTGGCCGGGCCCATCGTAGTTACGGACCAGCCAATCCCCGACGTCGACATCGTCGTCGACTCCTTCGAGCTCCGACCTGGCACCACCTTTGCCGGCGGTTCGGTGCAGGTGCTCGCGGAAATCTCCAACATCGGAGTCGAATCCACCGAGCGCCAGTTCATCTGCCGCGCCTACATCTCAGAAGATGACCGCTTTGACGTCTCAGCCGATCTCCAGCTGGCGACCTTCAATATTGGAGTCATCGATGGTGGACAGTCCGCATCCATTGACGAGCTCGAGTCCATCCCCGGCTTCTTCCCCACCGGAGATTTTCACGTCTTTCTCTTCTGCGACGCGAGCCTTGCCATCATAGAAGCTGACGAAGACAACAACGTGCTCCGAGCGCCGGTGCTCCTTCGCATCGCTGAGGACGCTTCGGTGGACCTCAGCATCGCCGCTGCAACCGTCTCGCCATCGACGCTCACGAATGACACCTTCGCCAACGTCTCGATGCAGATCTGTAACGATGGCTCCAATGGAGCCACGCCGTCCCGAGCGCGGGCACGCATCAGCGTTGACGCAACCGTCGACGCGACGGACACAGTGCTCGCGGACTTTGATGTACCGGCGCTAGAGCCCGGTGAATGTGTCACGGTGCAGCGCGATGTCATCGTAAGCTGCGACACCTTCGTTTCGCAGTACACGGTGTTCTTCATCGCCGACTCCACCGGGGTGATCCCAGAGACAGACGAAACAAACAACACGGTCGCAGAGCTGAACTCTCTCTTCATCGAAGGCCTGATCTGCGACTGCGAAGCGGACATCTTTGAAGCAAACGAGAGCTCGCTGACGCCGAGCCCCATCGACCTGAACGCAGGGCCCTGGGATGACCTGACCCTCTGCCTCGATGAGAGCGCTGACTGGTATGTATTCGACCTGCTGCAGGGCGACACCGTGCAATCCGCGATCACCTTCGACGGCGCCCGGGGAAACCTCGACCTGACGCTCTACGCCCCGGACCGTGTCACGATCCTCGACCGAAGCGTGAGCGAGGGCGACCGGGAAGAGGTGGTGTACTTCGCGGTACCGGAAAACGGCTCGTATGTGCTTGAAGTCGCCGGTCGCGCAGACGCCGACCGCAACGTCTATGACCTCTCGTTCTCGGTCACACCGCCGGACAGCGGAATCGACCTGATCGCAGTCAACGTCGATGCCGACGGGAGCGAACACGTGCTCGGCGACATCATTCCGCTAACCGCAGACATCGTGAACCTTGGGGACACCCCCGCCGGCACGTCGCTCGCGCGTCTGTACCTATCCGACAATATCGACATCAACCCGGCCTTTGACACCGCACTCGGCGAAGTGACGGTCCCGGCGATCGCTCCGTCGAGCCGCGTGACCATCGAGCGCACGGTGCAGGTTCCCGCCACTACCCAGGCGGGGACCTGGTACATCGGAGTCATCGTTGACGCGACCTCGGTGGTCTCCGAGATCAGCGAAACAAACAACGTCGGCCTCTCCGGTGCCTTCGAGGTTACTACGGAGTGCTTCGACGGCCTCGAACCAAACAACAGTATCGAGGCACCACGACTTCTTGAGTTCTTCGTGGCGCCACCCGTGCTCTACGACGACCTCCTCGTGTGCACCGGCAACCGCGACTACTACGAGGTCTGCGCAGAAGACGGGGACTTCCTCGGCTTTGAGGTGGGCTTCGACACCTCCGACGGGGACATCGACATCAAGCTCTACGACGATGCGCTCGCCGAAGTCTCTCGCAGCGAAGGCGTCTCGGGGGTTGAGCGCATCTTCGTCGACTACGTCGCCGGCGACCGATGCTACATTCTTGAGGTGTACATTGCCGGGAACAACCGACAGGCGCCCTACTCTCTAACAGTAGAGCAGGGGCGCGCGCCGGACGAGCTGCAGTGCCCGAACGGAGCGGAGCCTGACGATTCCTTCGGCGCCGCCGCCCTTCTCCGCGACTGGCTCGACGCCGACCTGGCGGTGTGCCCGGACGGCGACGAAGACTTCTTCGCACTCTCCCTCACGTCGGGAAGTAACATCACGGTCAACCTCGTCCCAGCAGGTGACGCACTGACCGTGCCCCGGGACCTGCGCATTACGGTGTATGGCCCGGCACGCAACTTCATAGCCAATACGGTCACCGCCACCGAGGTGCTCAACCTCGACGGCTCCCGTATTGCGGTTAGCGGAACCTACTACTTCCGTGTCCGCTCGAACGGCGACGGCCCGCGACGGCAGGAGTACCGCATCGCTATCGACGGCATCACCGGGGTGGACCTCAGGCCGACAAACTTCAACGTTGAGCCCACCAGCGCGACCCCCGGGCAGGACGTGCGTTTCACGTTTGACCTGTCAAACACACGAACCGAGACGGCACCCCAGAGCCGCTACGAGGTGTCACTATCGACAGACCCGGTACCCTCGGCGGACGACATCATCGTGCGCAGCGAGCTCGCCCCTCCCCTTGAAGGGCTGAGTGAACGCGCTGAGGGCCGTAAGTTCACCGTGCCTGCGCTGCCTGCTGACGGCGGATTGTACTACGTCATCCTACGCATCGATCCCGACAACGATATCAGCGAATTTGTCGAAACAAACAATGTCGCAATCGCCACCCTGAGTGTCATCTCGGCGTGCGACGGCGACACGGCCGAACCAAACAACACCCACCTTGATGCGCGACCTCTCGAAGACCATGCCGACACAACGCTGACCCTGTGCACCGGCGACAACGACTGGTTCGACGTCGTCGGGACCGCGGGCTCCTCGGTCGACGTCGCCGCCACATTCTCGCACGCTGACGGAGACATTGACCTGCGCGCTTACGACAGCGCGCTGAACCTGATCGAGGTCAGCGACACAAACACGGACGACGAACGGCTCAACTTCGGGATGCCGAGCGACGGCAGAGCGTTCATCCTGGTGACATCCATCGATAGCGCCATAAGTGCCGAGTACACCCTGTCGCTTGTGAGCGCCGTCGATTGACCGCGCTGCACGAACATATCGCCGCGCTTGTCGCGGCGGAGACCGCGAGCTTTTGTGGCGAAGACGCGCCGGCGCTGGTGGGGCGCCACACGGAGTACGCCGATTGCAACGCTGAAGGCCATGACCTTGTGTGCCGCGCAGACGGTGCCGCGTACACAGCACGAGTCGCCGCGACAGGCGGCCAGTTTCAGCTGAGCCGCGAGGCGGGTGAGTTTGTGATCTTCAGCGAACAGGGGAGCGTGGCCGGATTCGCGCTGACACCCTTCAATACGGTGGCCGGGGGGCTTGCTATACTCTGCGCATCCAACGTCGCGACCCGCTACGCTGTGGCTGTCGCTGCCGGAGCCGGCGCCGGGATCTCCTTCGCCGCGTCACCGAACAGGCAGAGATCAGACGCGGACGAATCGACCGCGCAGGACGGCGACGACGATCGCAGCGGCGAGCCGGCCGGGGCGCAGGTACCCTCGCTCTGGACCGAAGCCGCCCAATGGCTCGACGCCGCCGGACGTGCCCCGCGCACCACCGCGGTCGTACTCGCGGTGCGGTGCACACAGCTGGACGCGAAGCTTGCCTCCGTCGCCGCCCTCGTTGCCCGACACGTTCCTCTGATCATCGTAACCTCCCCCTCTGCGGTCAGCGATCCCTACGCCGGGGCCTGGGCATCCAAACACGGGGCGCTGGTGGCGAAATCGCTCGACTCTGCGGTCCGCCTCGGCGCCGCGCTCTCGTGCATCGATGCGCCCACAGGCGACGCGTTCTGCTTTGTCACGCCGACCGAAGAGCTGGCAGCCGTGTGGCAGGACTGCCTGCGCCCACCGCGGCGCGCAGACGTGATCGTCGCGTCTGCTGAGGCCGAGGACGGGCTCGTTGATGGGCTTACCCGTGCCGCGCAGCGTGGCGCTGATGTGCTTGTTGTGGCTGCGCCCGAGCTGGCGATGAGCGAGCAGTCCCGTGTGGTCGCTGAGGTGTCAGCGTGGCGCCGAAAGAACTCGTCACAGGTACTGATCGTTGTCCCGATCGGAAGTGATCGATGGTCTGCACGCCTGCGGAGGCAGGCCCAGCCCTGGCGTGCACTTGTCACCACAGATCTGGCGGCAGCGCGAAGAGCGTGCCGTGCGGCGCACACCTGGGAAGAGCGCAGCACGCCGAAACGTGCGAGCGCCGCTCGACGTCCCAGCGATCCTCCGCGACTTCGCGCGGCACTGAGATCGCTCCGAACACTGACCGGAGCGCCGCAGAGCGCAGACAGCTACTTCGCACGCTGCAACGCGGAGTTCGAAGTCATCTCTGCGCTTGGGTTGAGTGCCCGTCGTGGGCGCCAGATCGCGTACCTTGAAGATGCGCAGCTCGCCGCCTCACACATCGGCTTTCCCCTGCAGATCATCTCAGCCGATCGTCAGGTTGTCGTCGATGTCGCCATGCCGGACATGTTGCCGACGACCATACGCTCTCTCGCGCAGCATGCTCCGGTGCAGCACGGATTCACGGTGTGCGAACATGTCGACGCTCTGGCGACCTGCTCCGTTCGCGTCAGCGAGCACTCGGCGATCGGACCGGTGGCCACAGTGACCGGCAGCCGTGCGGTGCAGCTCTGCATCCCTCTGATCGGCGACATGCAACAACAGCCCCTGCTGGAAGAAGCGGAGACCGGTCTCCCCGCTGAGCAGCTGGCCTTCTGCTGCGACGCGCTTGCGTCCGCGCTCGCGAAGGGAAAGACGGAGTGTATCGAAGCCACCGTTCTGCGCTCAAGACTCAACGAGTGCATCATCGACGCACTGAAGATTGGCTTCAGCGACAGCGAGCACGAGGGCACCCCGTGATCCGAATCGGACAGTTGACCGACATTCACGTCCGCGGATGGAGCGATCTCCGTCCCCGGGATTTCTTCGGCAAGCGCGCTACCGGTGTGGCCAATTACATGGCGAAGCGACGTCACGAGTACCGTCCCGAGGTGCTCGCAACTGCGGTGCAGCGGCTGGTGGCAGAGGCGCCGGACATGGTCGTCGTTACCGGCGACCTGAGCAACATCGGGCTCGAGAGCGAGCTGCGTGCGGCGTCCGCGATGCTGCAACCGCTTGTCGAGGCGGGAATCCGGGTGCAGGTGATTCCGGGCAACCACGACGCATATACCCGCGACAGCATCGATGGCCGCTTCGAGCGCGTGTTTGCCGAACAGGTTCGCGGAGAGCGGCTCACCGAGGACCCGTGGCCCTACGTCGCCAGAGCGGGACACGTTTCGGTCTTGTGCGTGAACAGCGCGGTGCCGACCGCTCCAATCCAGGCGTGGGGCAGAGTTGGGACCGCCCAGCTGGAGCGGGCTCGCGACCTGGCTCGGCGTGAACGCGATGCGGACCGCGAGCTTGTTGTTGCCGTGCACCACCACCCGCACCGCCCGATGCATCGCAAGCGCGACCATCATCGGAACCTTCGAGACGCTGCTGCGTTGCGCGGCCTCGTGCGGGAATTCTCGGTGCGTCTGCTCCTGCATGGGCACAACCACTACTTCGAAGCGCGGCGCGCTGAAGACGCGGTGTTCTTTGGCCTCTCAAGCAGCATCTCGTCCCGCCATGGCGACCCGCATCGCGCCGGCCAGGTCGCGATTCACGAGCTCGCGCCGGGCAGAGCGACCGCTCACCTCGTTGCAGACTGGAACGGGAGCGACTTCGGCGCCTGGAAGCGCTATGACGCCGCCGATCTAAGACTCGAAGAACCACGGGAGATTCCTACATGACCGACGCCCTGCTCGCGCTCTCGCCTGTTGACGGCCGCTACGCCTCCAAGGTGGACGACCTCAGACCCATATTCAGTGAATTCGGCCTGATTCGGGCGCGCCTTGTCGTCGAAGTGCGTTGGTTTCAGTCGCTCGCCGACGCCGGTTTCGCCGAGATTCCAGCGCTCTCAGACGGCGCGACAGCGGCCCTCGAAGAGCTGATCAGCAACTTCGACGTCGAAGACGCTGCAAGGGTGAAGAGCATCGAAGCGACCACCAACCATGACGTGAAAGCGGTCGAGTACTTCATCAAGGAAGCCTTCGCAGACAACACTGAGCTCGCGGCCCTGACGGAGTTCGTCCACCTCGCCTGCACCTCTGAGGATATCAACAACCTGTCCTATGCGCTGATGCTTCGGGACGCCCGACGCCTGGTGCTGCTGCCCCTTGCCGGTCGTATCGTCGGTGAGCTCGCGTCGCTGGCCAAAGCAAACGCCGCGACCCCGATGCTCTCACGGACCCACGGTCAGTCTGCGTCGCCCACGACGGTCGGCAAAGAGATGGCGAATGTGGTTGCCCGCCTGAACCATCAGATCGAGGCGATTCTGAAGGTGCCGATTCGCGGCAAGAAGAACGGCGCTGTCGGTAACTATAACGCACACCTGTCGGCCTGGCCGGAGTACGACTGGCGCCGGCACTGCGAGGATTTCGTTACCTCGCTGGGACTCACCTTCAACCCCTACACCACACAGATTGAACCTCACGACTACATCGCCGAGTTCTTCCACGCCCTGAGTCGCTTCAACACCATCCTTCTCGATTTCGACCGTGACATGTGGGGTTATATCTCGCTGGGGTACTTCAAACAGAAGGTGGTCGCCGGCGAAGTCGGTTCGTCGACGATGCCGCACAAGGTAAACCCGATCGACTTCGAGAACTCCGAGGGCAACCTCGGCGTCGCAAACGCACTGCTCGGGCATCTTGCGTCGAAGCTCCCGGTTTCACGTTGGCAGCGCGACCTGACCGACTCTACCGTGCTCAGAAACATCGGCACTGCCCTCGGACACACGTTGATCGGCTGGCGCTCCACACTCAAAGGACTGTCCCGCGTAGAGGTCAACGAGCAGCGTCTCGCAGAAGACCTCGACGCCAACTGGGAGGTGTTGGGCGAGGCCTTCCAGACGGTCATGCGTCGCTACGGGATTGATGAACCCTACGAGAAACTGAAGGCGCTCACACGCGGCCGTAGAGTCGGCGCTGCCGAGCTCGCCGAGTTCGTCGACTCGCTGGAGATTCCCGCGGACGAGAAGACGCGGCTCAAGGCGATGACACCGGGCACCTACATTGGCGATGCAAAGTATCTCGCCTGGAACTGCAACAACTGAAGTCGGCGCCGCGGCGCGCGCAGGCCGGCGCCGCAGCGCGGGCCGACTGGCGCCACAACGCGACAACGCGACAACGCGACAACGCGACGATTACGAGTCTTCCGACGCAAACACTGCGACTTCGCCGACGAAGTTGAATGATGCGTCGTCGTTGGTCAGCGAGAATCGGATTTCTTCGACCGCCCGGTCGGCCTCAAACACACCATACACGGTGTCGAAGTCGTTCGTGGTCCGGTCGATGGTCCCAATGGAAACGAACTCTGTTTCGCCCGGGCCGCGGACCTCTGCTTCGACAGCAGCGCCCTCGAAGTTGAGGATGCCTGCGTTGAAGATGACAATCTTCGAGACCTCGGCTTCTTCGCGCAGCGTGATCGTGAAACACTTGCGCCCGGTGGCCGATGCGGACTGGAAGAACTCCACGTTTTCAACGCCGACGACCTCTCCGTCGTTCAGATCGAAGAGATTCTGTCCCTCGCAGTCCACCGCTGAGATGTTGTTGTTGTCCGTCTGTGTGTACTCGATCGGTGCCTGGGGCGGATCGTACGTCAGCGTCTGAAGCGCCGTGCGATAGCGAAATCCCGAGCTGATGGCGACAAACTGGTACTCAGCGCTCGTGGCGTCGGGGTCCAGCACTTCTGTCGGCAGCGAGGCCGCATTTCCGGTCGACGGCGAAAACCATCGATCGCGAATGGCGATGTTGTACGCGCCGCCGCTGGGCGCCGTAGGCGCGTCATCCCAGACGAAGTCTACGCTGCCGGCATCCGACGTCGCGCTGCCGCCGCTCCAGAACTGCATATCACCGACATCCTCGACGAGATCAACGTTGGAAAACAGGAAGCTGTCCGAAGCGACGGCCGACTGCCCGTCACCGCGCTGCGTAGAGACGGCGAAGTACGCCGCGGCCGAACCGCCGACGTTGTTTGCGTCGGCACCGGTCAATGTGAAGGAGTAGCTGCCGTCGGTGGCAGTGGTCGTCGTACGAAAGGGATCACTGTCATCCGCGTCGAGAACGGCGGCGAGGACAGCGTCCAGCTCAAAGACCGGAATGGCGGACTTCCAAAGCTTCACCTCTGCGCCGGCGAGGGGTGCTCCGCTGTCGTCGAGAACGCGGCCTGAGATCGTCACTTCGGCGTCATCTGACACCGCGGGCTCACAGGCCACTGCCATCGCGAGAAGGGCCGCCGATGCCAATAGCAGGCCCGCGAGCCGCAAGCTTCGATGCGGGCTCGACGCGCGGTTTCCGGAATTCGCTGTTGAAGTACTCACTGCTTCTCCTGGGGTGCGGGTACAGGTCCACGGTCACTTCGTGGACCCCGGCAGCGCCGTAGCGCCGCCACCAATGTAGGCCCCAAAGCGGGCCGGGCAACGCCTCTCTGAGCGCCATGCCTCGCTTCGACGCCGCCTGTACGCAGGTATTCAGAAGGTGTACTCCGCGATGTGCCGATTCACACGGAATACAGGTGCATATGACTGTCTCCCCACCGCCGATCGAGCTGAACAGCGCAGACGACGAATGCGCGTACATGATGTCCCTGATTCAGCACATCATCGACCAGTGCCCCCGACGGGTCGCGACGAGCGCATCAGAGGCGCGCGCTCATGAGATCCTGGAAGCGGAGCTGCGCCGCGCCGGCCTGGATACTCACACGGAGTCTTTTCAGTTCAACGACAGCCTCTATCGCAATCTGGCGCTGCATTTCGGCGTGGCCACCGCCGGCTGGGCGCTGCGCAGGCGCGCACCGGCTCTCGCCTCTGGTCTACAGCTGCTGAGCGGTGTCTCGTATTGGGCGGACAGCACCCGGCGCGCCTACATCCTTCGCAGGGCGCTCGGATTCAGACCGTCGCGAAACGTGTTGGGTACCAGACATGCCGCCGGCGAGCCGAGGCTGCGTGTTGTGTTGCTTGCGCACGTGGACGCCGCGTTCACCGGATTGATGTTTCACCCGCAGGTGCTCAAGTCGAGCGTATCCTCGCCGCCAACCGGCCCCCTGCGCTTTCTGGAGAAACCCATCTCGGCGGCACTCAAGGGTCAGATGGCGCTGGCCGCCGTGGCCTTCGCCCGAACCGTGTCCGGACGCAGATTGCGTCCTGCGGGACTCGCTGAGCACATTCTCGCGCTGCCGACGATCATCACCTTCGCGCTCGCGTTGGACGTCGTGCTTCGCGATCGAGTCGTGCCCGGCGCCAATGACAATCTGAGTGGAGCGGCTGCGTTGCCCGTACTTGCGCGACGCCTTGCCGATCTACCGGATGACGTCGAACTGGTATTCGTCGCGACCGGCTCCGAAGAAGCCGGCCTGGGCGGTGCGGACGCCCTGGCGAGAGCGCATGAGAGCGACTGGAACCCGGATAACACCGTCGTCATCGGAATCGACACCCTCAGCAACGGCAACACACGCTTCGTCGAAGAAGAAGGTGAGGTTACGCAGCGCAGAATCTCGTCCAAGCTGCGTCGTACCATGCAGCGCGCCGCGGCCACCGACCCGCGTTTTCGCCACGTTCGCGGTCTGAAGTTCTTTGCAGGAGGCACAGACGCCCAAGTCTTCATGCACCGCGGCTTTCACGCAACCGCTATCACGTGTGTGGACCCGGAATTCGGGGCGGCACGCCACTACCACCAACCATCAGACACTGCGGAGAATCTGGATCCTCGGCAGATGATGGTCTCCGTCGACTTCTGCGAGGCGGCCATTCGTGCCGTCGTCGACAGCTTCGGCGCTGACTCCTCTGAGCGTCCTACGAGCTGAGTACGTCCGGCAGCAGCCGCTCAAGGACGGCAATGCTCAGCGCACGCGCGTCGGCGCTGCAGTGAGCGTTGAACACCATTCCGTCGAGTTGCATCTCTTTGAGACGATCAAAGAGCTCGATCCCCGTGATGGTCTGCGTGAATGCGCCTGCGGCGGCATCGCCCAGGGACGCGATAAACTCTTCAGCGTAGCTCTCTCGGGTAAAGAGCGCAGCCAGGTCCCGGCCACCGTCATCCGGCGCGAGCATGAACACGGTCGCCTGCGCCGTGGGGACAAGGACGATGCTGTAGCGGTCGTAGTTGGCGAGCTTTGCAAAAGGGTTGGAGAGTCGATCGGGCACATGGAGCGCTGCTTCGACGGCGATCTGACGCGCCCAGGCGCGCATCAGGTCCACCTGCTCGCCCACATAGTACACCGTGTGATCGCTGGCGGGGTCGATAGAGACCCGGTCAATGGCTACACCCTCGAGCGCTTCGAAGAGCTCAAAGCCTCCGAACGCAACGGTGTTCGATGGTGCCACGTCGCCACGCCGCTCGACGTCATGAATTGCGTCGAGATCTGAGAAGATCTCAAGGATACGGCGCTCCCCGATCCTGTGAATCGCAAGGCTTGTGCCCTCGTCAGCGCTACCGCCTGCGGTGCGCCAGGTGGGGTGCCACATGATGGCCTCAAGCGCCGCGTCGCCGTCCTCACTATCGCCGGCGCCCTGCTCGGCGGTGCGGTCACGCAATGCCATGAGAGCCGCGCGAACCGTCGGTATATCGGCGGTAATCACGGGTAGCGTATGCGCGCGAAAGCGACGGCCCGTCAACCCGTTCCCTTTAATCGATGCCGACCCTGTGCTATCGATCGAGCAGTGACTTCGCGAGGTGAGTACAGTGGCTTCCAATGACAGCGACGGCAAAGACGGCAGACGCTACGGAATCGATGATACGATTCGCCTGATGCGCACCCTGCCATCGACGAACGTCGAGCTGGTTGTAGATGTCGTGAAGAAGACGCTTGAGTCGGTCGACGTCGATATCAACGAGATTATCGATGACGCAGATAAGAAGCTCGTAGAGATTGAAGGCCGCATCAGCAGGCTCGACGCTGAAATCGAGGGGCTTCTCTCAAAAATCTCAGTGCGACGACGCGAAATCTCGACTCTGGAAGAGGACCACGAAGAAAGCACTCTGGTGAAGAACCGACTGCTGCTTGCACGCAACCTGGATGACAGCAGGGAGTGGGACTACGTCCTCGACACACCGTCAGAGTCGACGTCGGACAACCCCGTCGCGGCCCATATCGTGCAGGAAGCACAACAGGCCGAGACCTCCGTCCCTCAGAAGGTCGCAGCGGCGCCGAAGCCTCCAGGTGCGAAGAAGGCCGCCGCTACGAAGAAGGCCGCCGGGCCCCCGGCTGTGAATCCCACGATGCCCGGACGACCGGTGACCGGACCGGCCAACGCCGTAGAGTCCGGGACTTTCGAGGCGATTCGAATCGACGAAGTCCGCGCGTCAAAGAACAGCGGCGCCCGTGCAAAGAAGATGTAGGCGAAGGACGGCGCTTCGGACGGCCGGGACCCCGGAAGACCTCGAGCGGGCTGCGCTACTCCAAACGCAGCACCACCTTGCCGGTGGTCTTGCGCGCGAGCAGATCTCGCAGCGCCGTGTGTACCGCTTCGAAAGGTCGCACTGACGAGACGGTACCCCGAATCGCACCGTCGGCGAACCACTCGACCAGCGTCTCCAGAGAAGAGCGCATTGTCGCCGGGTCGCGCTCTGCGTACGCTCCCCAGTGCACTCCGATCACAGCAATGTTCTTGACCAGCAGAATGTTGGCCGGTGCCTTCGGAACTCGCCCGGCGGCGAAGCCGATCGTGAGCAGCCGCCCGCACCAGTTGATACATCGCAACGAGGCGTCGAAGACGTCGCCACCAACCGGATCGTAGATGACGTCAGCGCCGCGTCCGCCCGTGAGCTCTTTCACACGGGCACGAAAGTCGTCGCTCCGATAGTTGATCAGATGGTCGGCGCCTGCCGCTGCCGCGACCTGTAGCCGCGCGTCACTGCCGGCGGTCGCGATCACGGTGGCGCCCATCTGCTTTGCGATCGCAACGGCTGTAAGGCCCACGCCACCTGCGGCCCCGTGCACCAGGACCGTCTCGCCGGGCTGCAGCTGCGCTCTGTGGTCCAGCGCGATGTGCGAGGTCCCCCACGCCACCGGGAAAGAGGCCGCGTCTTCCCAGGACATTGCGTCTGGAATCGCGACCACCATCGGCTCTGCAACCACCACCTCTTCGGACCATGCGCCGACACCGGCAACAAACATTACGCGGGTACCGACCGGTATCGAGACGCCGTCGCCGACCTCAACCACTTCGCCGGCGCCTTCGATCCCCGGCACGAATGGCAGCTCGGGGCGCACCTGGTATTGGCCCTTGATGATCAGCGTGTCTGCGAAGTTGATCGCGGCAGCACGAACACGAATTCGTACGTGTCCCGCTGCCGACTCCGGCCGTTCGATGTCCTTCACCGCCAGGCCGTCCACTCCGTCGAGCGCGGAACAAACAATCGCTTTCATCACATCACTCCAGTTTGCTTCGGCCGTGTCGTCCGGTCCGGCGACAGGCGGCACGCTGTACGCCGCCTGCGCGCCCTACTCGTCGGTCACACACCCTTCTGAGGCGGACCGAACGTTCTTTATGTACTTGTAGAGTGTTCCACGTGTCGCCTTCAGCGGCGGCGCTGTCCATGCCGAGCGACGGCGCGCAATCTCATCCTCGGCGACATCAAATTCGATGGCGCGACGATTCGCGTCGATTACAACGCGGTCGCCATTCCTGACCAACGCGATCGGACCTCCATCCTGGGCCTCGGGTGTCACGTGCCCGATAATGAAACCATGGGACCCACCTGAAAAGCGACCGTCGGTGATCAGCGCGACATCGCCGCCCAGGCCGGCACCCATGATCGCCGAGGTCGGCGTGAGCATCTCGGGCATGCCGGGGCCACCCTTCGGGCCCTCGTAGCGGATCACGACGACGTCTCCCTTCTTGATGCCACCTTCCTCCAGGGACGCGAGCATGTCCTCCTCAGAATCGAACACATTTGCCGTGCCTTCGAAGCTGAGGCCTTCTTTGCCCGTGATCTTCGCGACCGCACCTTCCGGGGCCAGATTGCCGAAGAGAATCTGAATGTGGGCGGACTCCTTCAGAGGCGCATCCAGCGGGCGAATCACTTCCTGGCCGGTGACCAGGCGTCGCAGGCCGTCGAGGTTCTCGGCCACGGTGTTTCCTGTCACCGTGCGGCAATCGCCGTGCAGGTATCCGGCTCGAAGCAACTCGATCATTACAGCCGGTGTGCCGCCCGCGTTGTGCAGGTCCTCCATCACGAAGCGACCGCTCGGCTTCAGGTCTGCGATCAGCGGTGTTCTGTCGCTGATCGCCTGTATGTCCGGCAAGCCGAGGTCGACTCCGGCCGAGCGCGCCATCGCGATGGTGTGCAGAACGGCGTTCGTAGAGCCGCCCAGCGCCATCACGACGGTCAGGCCGTTCTCGAAGGCCTCGCGCGTCATGATCTGGCGGGGCTTGAGGTCCAGCTCCAGCAGCCGCCGAATTGCGGCGCCACTACGCCGACACTCTTCCTCTTTGCCGGGATCAACAGCCGGTGTGCTTGAGCTGTATGGAAGTGACATGCCCATCGCTTCGATCATCGATGCCATCGTGTTGGCAGTGTACATGCCGCCACAGGCGCCGGCGCCGGGGCATGACTTACGCACGATTGCCTGCCGCTCTTCGTCCGTGATCTGTCCCGTGATGTATTCGCCGTAGGACTGAAACGCCGAGACGATATCGAGTGCCTTGTCCTTGTGACAGCCCGGCTTGATGGTGCCGCCGTAGATCATCAGCGAGGGACGATTGACGCGCGCCATCGCCATGATGCAGCCGGGCATGTTCTTGTCACAACCGGGCAGCGCAATATTTGCGTCGTACCATTGGGCCGACATGACGGTTTCAATGGAGTCGGCGATGATGTCCCGTGACTGCAGCGAGTAGCCCATGCCCTCGGTACCCATCGAGATACCATCACTGACGCCGATTGTGTTGAAGCGGAATCCGACGAGCTCAGCGGCTTCGACGCCGACTTTCACATGTCCTGCAAGGTCCATGAGGTGCATGTTGCAGGTGTTGCCCTCGTACCAGACCGCTGAGATTCCGACCTGCGCCCTGTTCATGTCCTCTTCGGTCATGCCGGTGCCGTAGAGCATGGCCTGCGAGGCGCCCTGTGAGCGACGCTGGGTAATACGTGAGCTGAAGCGATTCAGTATGATCTCAGACATGATGTGTGCTCAGGAGCAGAGGATGCGGTGATATCAATTGCGCGGCCACCATCGCAGGCAGGCGTCGGGGGATTCGCCCCAACCGATGCGCAGGTCAAGGTGTGGCACGCAGGCGCAGGTCCTTTTCCATCGCCCGCGCCACGCATACG
>JAUICO010000187.1 GCA_030427825.1 bacterium
GCCTGAGCAGCAGCGCAGAGACCGACCACGTCTCCCGGTCGTCAACACGGGACCGGACGACCGACCGGCAGAGCGACGAGCGCGCCGGCATCCCGCCGACACCGTGTTCGGGTGAGTCGCTCGACCTTCGCGGGACCGGCGCTAACCGGGTTGCCAACCGCGCCAGGTTCGCTCCGGCTGCCAGCCGCCGAAAGGCCTCGTACCAGCGACCTCCGTGTAGAACAGCATCCCAAGGTCGATGCGTCCACGCAGCCCATCCGCGAACCAGCTCAGGGGCGTGTCTTTCCTTGAGCCAAGGAGGGGATGCAGCTCGGGCGCCAGCGTCCACGCGACCATGCGCTCCGCATTCCTCGCGGCCTTCAACCCCCTGCCCTCGCCTTTTCCGCCATCGAGCACGGCGCGACCATCGGGCAGACCTACCTTCGCGCTATGAATGAGCCAGGCATAGGCGAGCAGCTCAGGCAAGATGCCGACTTTGACGTTGTTCTTCACCTTGAGTTCAAAGAGGTGGAACACCGATTCGTCGCGGGACGTAGCCCACAGGTCTGCCTGAGCGCCGTTGCCCGGCGTCCACCGGGCGTCGCGCGCGACTTTCCCGTCGAAGAGTCCGAGGGGAAGCTGTCGGTGAAAGCGGCTGATTGGCGCGGCTGATGCTGGAAGGCTTCCGGCGTGCTCGGGCTCGTCTGTGAGTTGAACTTCTACCCGGTGCTCGACACCCCTGCCTCCCGTGTCGCTGCTCCGTTCCGTGTTCGGAGCCCTGTTCAACACGGGAGCGTCAGGCCATGGTTCCTCATCAACTCCAACAATCCTGAGCCTGCCGCCGAGAGCCTCCGTGAGCGCTTCGAGCGCGATGAGCGACCGATGGTAGTGTCGTACGGCTCTCGGTGTCTTCGGCGGGTCTCCCACGACGCGGAGGCGAAGCTGAGGGTCACTCTTCGTGATCCGAGCATGCCACCAGGCGAAACAGACCAGGAAGTACGGCGCCGCGGCGGGGTCCTCCTGGAGATTCCTGCCGAGGGTTTCCCGTGAGAGCTCAAGGGACAGAAGCGGCGCTCCACGGTCCGTCGTGACCTCCCAGGTACCGACGGCAGGCAAACGCAGCCGTGGGTTGGCCCGGTGGACGCGAACAGGTTCGCAAATCTGCTGATCGAAGGAGTTCGTCACGACGCCGCAAGGAAGTAGCGTTCGCGCAGCCAGGGCCGCAGCGCCGGGACGGACGTCGGTAGCGACGCGCCGATGAACTCGAGCAGCGAGGAGGCCGGCCAACGATGGATGTGCGGCTGATCGATGGTCGCTCGACCGTAGGACTCCCATGGGCCGACCACATCCGGGTTGTCATCATGATGGACCAGGGCCAGCGCCCAGAAGTCTGCGATGCCTGCTTGAATGGCAGCCAGGGCGAGGGCGTGGTTACGCATGGGTTGCTGCCAGTCTCTGGCGAAGGGACACGGGCCGGGTTCCGGGGTTTCCGGAAAGGCCTCGCGCAGGCCTCCGTGGGCGCCGGCGAAGATCTCCCAGTAACGACGGTCCCTTTGGGCTCGATATGTCCTACGGAGGTAGCAGCGGGCAGGCTCTGCGAAGAAGACGCCCTCGTCCTCGCACGGGGCGCGGTCGCGATTGCCTCGGCTACGGGCTCCGCCGCAGGGCGTGAAGCCGCCCTCTGTGAGCTTGACCTCGATGAGCAGCAGGCCAACGCGGCCCTCAGCGTCTGCGAGGTGCAGGGCTGCGTCGGCCTGGGTGAACCTGTCATCGGGGCCCGGGACAGCCGATGGAATCTCAGCCAACAGGTCGCCTGAACCGTAGTATTCGAAGTCGACGCCGGTGATCGTGACCGGGCGGCCGATGCGGCGCGAGATGAACGCCGCAAATGGAAGGGAATCGCCCACGCGGAGGGGTAGAAACAGGTTCAGGGCGAATACCTGGGAGCTGTTGAGGGCGCGTGCGTAGTCATGGAGAGGCAGAGCGCCCTCTTTGACCAGATCCTCGGCTTCGGCGATTACGGCCGGGTGCAGGCCGTCCTGCCACCGGTGGAGCATGGGGGAGGTGCGTGCGTCGGCGTCACTATGCTCATTCAGGGCGCGACGTCGCAGCATGCGCCGCAGCAGTCCGCGAGAGAAGGTGGTGCGAAAGCTGTGTGAGATAAGATCCCTCCCCTTCTTCATCCGCTGGGAAGTGCTGCCGCGTTCGGCGGGTCATGGCTTGCGGGCTTCCGACGGGAAGCGACCCTACAAGCGGTCATTCCCGAAGTCGACGTCTCAGCCGGCCGCGTTCGCCTCGAAGCCTCAGGCAACGTCACTATCGAACGCCTGCCTGAGCTCGCCGACATAGGCCTCGACGCCATCTCATCAGGCGCCCTCACCCACTCGGCGCCGAACGTCGACATCAGCATGTTGCTCCGCGCCTGAGCCGGTCCCGCGGAGGGCGCGTCGGCGGCCTGCTCTCGCTCTTTCCGTCAGTTGAGCCAGTCGCTGATCGCCGACCACACCGCCTCTTCTTGCTCCAGGTGCATGAAGTGGCCCGCGCTATCGATGATCCGCAGGGCGCTGCCAGGTGCGAAGGAAGACTCGGCGCCGTCAAACACTTCGACGCACATACAACCGTCGTCGCGTCCCGCCAGCACCAGGCCGCGCACGTCAACCGGAGCCATCATCTGCTCACGCATATCTGCGTACTCGCGCAGCGCGCCGGACGAGGGCTTGAGCTGACGGTAGTATTGTAGCGCTGCATCCAGTGTTCCCGCGGTGGCGAAGGTCCGCTTGACCTCGCGCATTCTCTGCGGATCCCAGGCCCAGCCCGGGCTCCAGTCCCGCCAGAGTTTTTCGATGAACGCGAAGTCCTTCCGTCGAATGACCCGCTCGGGAATCGCAGGTACCTGGAAGAAGCCGATGTACCAGCTGTTGCGGGCCTGCTTCGCCGCATGGCGCCAGTTCGCCTGCACACACGCAAAGGGCGGGAGCGCCATCATGACCGCGCCATCGACGCGTGCCGCATCCTGCGTGCACGCGCTGTACACGGACATCGCGCCCCAGTCGTGGCCGACGAGGAGCGCAGAATCGTGGCCAAGTGCGGTGATCAGCTCGAGCGCGTCGGCGCCAAGATCATCGAGCCGGTAGCGCCCGTCCGGCGCGCTTGCCGTCGCCCCATAGCCGCGCAGGTAGGGCGCCACCGCGCGATAGCCACGGTCGACGAATCGCTGCATCAGACCACGCATCGAGCCCGCGTCGTCCGGGAATCCGTGCAGGAGCAGCGCCAGCTTCTCGCCGGAGCCGGCTTCAAGGCATGAAAAACGCAGACCGTTGGCGTAGACGAAGATTTCCTTCACTCGCATCTCCTGCTGTTTGGAATCGCGCATGTTCTTCCAGTTTCTCGACCACCGGACGCAGGTCACTTCTACAAACGATGTCATGCAGCAGGCGCTGCTCGACGGCTGCGCTCACGGTTGTGCCGTATATGCCGACGAGCAGACCGCGGGAAGAGGCAGGCACGGACGCAGCTGGCACTCGCCGCCTGGAACGAACCTCTACCTCAGCGTCGCCCTGCGCGGTCAACAGTGGCGGCCGGTGATGTCCCTGCTGCCTCTCGCTGCCGGAGTCGCCGCGGTCGAAGCGATCGAACGGGAGTGCGGCGTTCAGGTCGGCATCAAGTGGCCCAATGATCTGCTCGTTGATGGCAGGAAGCTGGGCGGGATCCTCTGTGAAGCCGTCAGCGACCGCAGCGGCATCATCGGCGTCGTGGTCGGTATCGGCGTCAACGTGAACCTCACCGCCGAGAGTCTGCCTGAAGAGCTGCGAGACACAGCCTGCTCCCTACTGACACTCACCGGTGCGTCCCAGGACGTGCCGCGCCTTGCAGCGAGCTTTCGGCGCCTGATGCTCGACCACGCTGACCAACTGCTCAGCGCGCAGGCGGGCGCGCTGGTCGAACAGCTTCGCGAGCACGACTGCACCGTCGGCCGAGTCGTCGAACACGGCGAATACGGCCGCGGCACCGCGCTGCGTATCGCGGACGACGGCGCGCTTGTCGTCGCCTTCGACGGACCCGGTGAGATTGCAGTTCGCAGCGGCGAAGTACGCTTTCTGCCCGCGTGACCGGGTGGTCCGGTGTGCTGAAGCCAGGTGGCAGCATGCGTGTTGCCGGCACGCACCACGAAACGCGAGTGCCAGCGTGGGAACTGGCCGGCGGAATTTGGGGTTGCGCAGCAACGCGGCGCTTCAAACATACTCTGAGCGCCCCCAGGTCGCCGCCAATGCGCACTTCAGCCACCCGCTCGGGGCCGAGGAACACCGTCTTGCGGTATTCCACACGGTCGCCGTCGAAACGCAGCTCTTCTTCCGGCGACAGATACACGCTTTGTTGCTCTACCGCGCCATCGGACCCACGC
The DNA here is from genome assembly GCA_030427825.1 of bacterium. Taxonomy (GTDB): domain Bacteria; phylum Myxococcota_A; class Bradymonadia; order REDH01; family REDH01; genus JAUICO01. Next base: position 4,382 of record JAUICO010000187.1, read on the forward strand.
AGCACGCGGGTCATGCGATCATAGCCGCCATCATAACCGTGCTCGACTCAACGACCGCCCGGTAACACCACCGCGCGCAGGCGGCCGGCGCCGTCCCACTCCAGACTCCGCTCGTCCGCGCCGGCGCGATCAAGCACCAGGCGTCCGGCGCGATCGTAGCCCAGGCTGCGCGTGCCCACAGTCGTAACGTCATGCGGTCCGGCGAAGAGGCCATTCGCGGCATCGCCGGTCATACCAAACTCGCCCGCGTCCAGCTGCCGGCGCGTGAAGTCGCTCAGCCACACGCCACCGCTGAGCCGTCGCGACACCAGCGAGTTCGCGACGTCGTAGCCGTAGTCCACAACACCCGCCGCTTCGGCGCGCATCTGCAGCGGTCGGTACAGGGCGTCGTAGTCCCATGAGCGAGTCAAGGAGTCGGCG
>JAUICO010000054.1 GCA_030427825.1 bacterium
CAGCGCGCAGCGAAGAAGTACGGGGTCTCTGCACGCGACATTCTGGTTGAGCTCGGGCGGCGGCGAACGGTCGGCGGTCAGGAAGACATGATTGAAGACCTCGCGCTCGAGATGGCTCGAGAGCAGGGCGCGGCGTCGGAACAGTCGGCGTGAGCGAGGTAACCGACAGCGACATCGCAGCGATGGCCGACCGCTTGGTTGCAGCTCGAAAGAGCGCGACCCCGACGTACAAGCTCACAGACGACTTTCCCGCGCTTGATCTGGCCGCGGCCTATCGCGTCAACGCAGAGCTGCGCCGGCGGGCTGAAGCCGAGGGCGCACGGGTTATCGGACTGAAGATGGGTTTCACGTCGCCGGCGAAGATGAAGCAGATGGGCATGGATCGCCCCATCCGTGGGTTCCTCGTCGACGGTGGGGTCATTCCCGATAACGATGTGCTTTCCATGGACGGCCTGATTGCGCCCAAAGTCGAGCCCGAGATCGCGTTTGTCCTGAAGACCGAGCTCGCGGGCCCCGGCTGCCATGCGGGCGCTGTGCTCGCTGCGACGGACTTTGTGCTCCCAGCGCTCGAGATCATCGATTCGCGGTACGAAAACTACAACTTCGACCTGCCGAGCGTGGTCGCCGATAACACATCGGCCGCGTCCTTTGTGCTCGGCTCCTGCAGCGCATCGCCGACCGACATCGATCTCGCGACCCTCGGTGTTGTCCTTGAGGTCAACGGCGAGGTGAAGGCGCTCGGCGCCGGTGCCGCCGTCCTTGGGGACCCGTGCGAGAGCGTCGCCGCGCTGGCAAACATGCTCGCCGAAGAAGGGGAGACGATTCCCGCCGGCGCCGTTGTGCTCACCGGTGGAATCACGGCCGCACCACAGTTGCGCGCCGGCGACAACGTTGTCGCGAAGTTCCAACACCTCGGCACAGTCTCTCTTCGCATAGTTTGATTGCGCCTGACGGGCATTGCCTGATTCCGGCGAGGGTACTCCGTGAGAGGCTTCGCGCGCGATTCGCCGGCAACAGGCACGCTTCGTACTTCGTCTCCGACAGACCAGGATGAACTGATGGCACGAACGACCCTTCTCGAAGAAGACACAGAAGGAGTCCGCGTTCTTCGGCTGAACCGACCCGATCGCCGCAACGCCTTCAACGAGCAGATGTACCACGACCTGGCCGGGGCGCTGCGAGAAGCAGACGAGACCCGCAGCGTTCGGTGTGTCCTCATCACCGGCACCGACGACTCATTCTCTGCGGGCCAGGACATGGCCGAGATGAACACCGAACGTGACGGGGAGCCGGGCTTTGAGGTGCTGCTCGACTGCATCTCGACATACCGAAAGCCCATCGTCACTGCGGTGCGTGGAGTCGCGATCGGCATCGGTGCCACGATGCTGCTGCACACCGATATCAACTTCGCCGGTGGCTCCGCTCGGTTTCGCATGCCCTTCGTTCCTCTCGCCGTCGCTCCTGAAGCCGGCAGCAGCCATCTGCTGCCGGTGGTCATGGGCTATCAACGAACCGCCGAGATTCTCTTCACCGGGCGGTGGGTGAAGGCGGACGAAGCCAAAGAGCTGGGTCTGGTGCTGGACGTCCTCGATGACGCTGACGTGTTCGACCACGCGCTGACGCTCGCGAAGACGATCGCGAAGCAGCCGCCGGCTGCGCTACGCGGTACGAAGGAGCTGCTGCGACACGCCCACGTTCAGGCCGTGCGCGATGCTCGCGACCGCGAGGTTGCGGCCTTCCGCGAACGCCTCGGAACCCCGGAGAACACCGAGGCGATTCGAGCGTTCTTCGAGAAGAGGGCGCCGGACTTCTCTGCGATGGATTGAGAAGTCGTCGCCGCATTCACTCGGGGCGCTGTGACCAGAGCCCCGGAATCAACGCACCCTGTTCAGGGAGCCGTCGGGCGAAGCACGAACGCACCGCGGTGCGCATCCTGCCATCCGTCGACCGCAAGGTAGTAGGTCGCCGCCGCCGGTGCAGTGAAGGTGTGCGGACCGCTCTGTGCGTTGGTGTCCTGTCCCCAGACGGTGCTGCCGGCGATGTTGTCGCAGTCGGTAAAGATGTAGAGGCCCGCGTCCCACTGGCCGCGGTCATCAAGCTGCAGGTTCACAGACTGCCCTTCGGTGAGGTCCATCTTGTAAAAGAGGTCCGGGCCGGCCCAGGTGTAGCCGCTGGCTTCGATGCGCTCGTTGGAAACGCTCGTCGCGACGGAGGTGTTTGCCGCGATGTTCTCGCCGATGTTGAGAACCTCGGCGCCCGAGCACACGTTATTGGCGGGGATAACACCTGCAGGCTCGGAGGGAACCTCGACGGCGCGCGCGACGGTCAGCGTGAAGGGGCCGCCGGCCTCCGGGTCGGCCCAGGCGTCGACGACGAGGTAGTTCGTTCCTGTGTGGTTGATCGTGAGCACCGCCGGGTTTCCGGTCGTGGTGTCGTGTCCGTCGCCCTGCGAGCCGTCGATGTCGCTGCAGTCGTGCACGATGTAGACACCGCCGTCGAAGCCACTGCTGTCATCAAGCGAGACTTCGATGCGGTCGCCTTCGCTCGCTTCGAAGCTGAAGAACATATCGCGGCCGACCCAGCTGTAGCCCGTCGTCGGGACTTCATTGCTGTAGTCACTGCCCATTCCTGAGAGGTCGCCCTCGAACTCCCACGCTGCGGCGCCGGCGGCGGGCAGTGTGAAGGCAGAAGCATTGTCGCAGGTTGCCCCGACGGGACGCTGTGGCTCTGCGGGGGCCTCCTCGGCGTCTTTGGAGCATGCGGCCGTACAGGCCAGTACGGCTGCGGCGGCGAGAATGGTGGTAAGCGCTTTCATAGTTCTTCCTCGGTTCTGGTTGTGAAGAAAGCTCAGGCCTTTGTGATGTACACCTCACGCCAGGTCACAACAACGTCTCCGTCGTTGTAGCCGTGCGCATAGCGTTTGATCAGCCCTGCGAGGCGCTCCGGTTCCTGCTCCGGAGGCACGATCAGCTCGAAGCGACCGTAGTCCTTCAGCCCGTTGTCGGTACGCGGCCCCTCCATTCGCTGCCAGACGTAGTCCGTGACACCGGCCTTCTCGAGGGCGGCGTGGACCTGCTCGATCGTCGGGCGCCGTACAATGGCAACCATCACGTGTGTCTTCTCACTCATGTTGCGTCCTCCGCGTTTTGGCCCTCAGGCCGATTTCAGTAACCCTTCAATGTGGCCCACCGGTCACGATGATGGGCAGCGTCGCCGAAGCTCAGCTCGGCGACCCGCGCGCGTTTCAGGTAGAGGCCGATGTCGTACTCGTCGGTGATTCCCACGCCGCCGTGAAACTGCACGGCTTCGTTGCATACGTGAATCGCGGCGTCCGAAATGCGCGCCTTCGCCAGCGAGACCTGCGCAGGGACGTTGTCCGGCGCGTCGTCGACTGCCTTCGCCGCCGCGATCACTGCAGATTCGGCGAGCTTCAGCTCAATGAAGAGCCTCGACGCTCGGTGCTGTAGCGCCTGGAAGGAGCCGATGGGCACGCCGAACTGCTTGCGTTCTTTGAGGTACGCGACGGCGATCTCGAAGGCTTCGTCGGTAGTGCCGAAGAGCTCTGCAGCCGTGCCGGCGGTTGCCCGGTCCAGCGTCCCCTCAAGAAGAGAAAGTCCGCTATCCAACGTACCGACGACGTCGTCCGTCGAGACCCGGACATCCTCGAAGAGAACGCGGGCGCAGTTGCGATGGTCGATGCGGGTCTGGCGCTCGATGGTCAGCCCGGCTGCGGCAGGGTCGACTGAGAACACGGTGATGCCGTCGGGGTCACTGTCCTGTCCCCCGGTGCGTGCGGAGACAAAGATGCGATCAGCGGTGTGCGCGTCGAGCACGCTCTCTTTGCAGCCGCTGATTCGGAACCCGCCGTCCACGGCGACGGCCCGTGTGGCACAGCGGTTCGCCCGGTTCCGAGCGCCGCGCTCGTCCCAGGCGAGCGCGAGCAGCGCGTCGCCGGTACAGACCTCGGGCAGCCATCGGGCAGAATGAGCGTCATCGGAGGCGATCAGGAGGTTGGCGCCGAGCAGCAGCGTCGAGGTGAAGGGCTCGGGCATCAACGTACGGCCCGCAGCCTCAAGGATGAGGCTGAGCTCAAAGAAGCCAAGGCCGATGCCGCCGTGCTCTTCTGGGATGTGCACTGCGGTCCAGCCCAACTCGGCCATCTCTTTCCACAGCTCTTTCGAGAACCCGATCTCGTCGCGGCTGTCGCGAAGGGCTCGCATGCGCGCGACAGGCGAGCGCTTGCGAGCAAAATCGGTCGCAGTCTTCGCCAGCGCTGCCTGTTCTTCGTTGAGGATGAGTTGCATGTCAGGTCCCCGGAAACTTCAGGCCGAGCACGCGGCTCGCGATGACGTTGAGCTGAATCTCAGAGCTGCCGCCTTCGATGGTGCTCGCGCGAGACCGTAACCAGTTGCGGGTACGCTGCAGCTCGTCGTCGGTGTAGCCGGGGCCTTCCCAACCGAGGGCCTGCTGGCCGGCGATGCGGATCGCCAATTCCCAGCGGGCCTGCTTGGCCTCGGTGCCGGCGACCTTGAGAATGGAGCTCTCGGATCCCGGCGCCTGGCCTTCCCGCAGGCTCTGGCGGATGCGTTCGACGGTCAGGTTGAGGCACTGGTCGTTCATCGCAGCGCGGACGATGTCGTCGCGCAGCATCGGGTCCGGAAGCCGGCCTTCGGGGCAGCCGAGATAGTGTCTCGCCTGCTCGATGAGCTCATCTTCGACGCCCAGCATCTGGCCGCTGATGGCGGCTCCGATCATGGTGCGTTCGTAGCCCAGCAGCGCTTTCGCGACGGTCCAGCCATTGTTGACCTCGCCCACGACGTGGCGGGCCGGGACACGGGCATCTTCAAAGAAGGTCTCGCAGAAAATCGACGAGCCGCTGATCAGTTCGATAGGTCGCGTGGACACGCCGGGGGTGTCCATGTCGACGAGGATGAAGGTGATCCCCTTGCGCTTCGGCGCGTCCGGATCTGTGCGCACCAGCGCGAAAATCCAATCGGACTTGTCCGCGTGCGAGGTCCAGACCTTCTGACCGTTGATGATGAAGTCATCCCCGTCGGCTACCGCCCGGGTCTGTAACGAGGCCAGATCAGAGCCTGCGCCGGGCTCAGAGTAGCCCTGACACCAGCGGGTTTCGCCACGGGCAATCTTTGGCAGGTGCTCCGCCTTTTGTGCGTCGGTTCCATAGTCGAGAAGGGTCGGCCCGATCATCACCAGGCCGAATCCGACCACCGCAGGGGGCAGCTCGAGCTCGGTCATCACCTCGTCGAGCACCTTGGCTTCGTCTCGCGACAAGCCGCCGCCGCCATACTCTACGGGCCAGGTCGGTGCGGTCCAGCCTTTGTCCGCCATCACGTCGCGCCAGCGAAGGATGTCCGGGTCCGTCTCGGTGCTGCGGCGACCGCCCCAGAAGCCGTCGAAGCGACCTTCGCGAGTACCGTAGAGTGACTGCGGCGCATTGGCCCTCAGCCACAGCCGCGCCTCTGTCCGAAATGTCTCGAGATCTGCCACCGTGTATCGCTCCACCGTCTTGTGGGCCCCGGTGCAGCGCGTGCATATCGAGGACCATCAGAGCACCATGAATCGCCCAGAATCCAGTGGTGGCCGGATAGAACACGTTTCAGTTGCTACGTCCAGCCCGGCGGGGACTCCTACCACTTCACGAGACCGATCCTGAGCGGGTCGATCCCGGCGGCTCAGCCTTCGCTGAGCATCCGCGCCAGCTCGCCGCTTTCTATCAGCGCCGTGATCTCGTTGGCGCCGCCGACAAAGGTCCCACGAACGAAGACCATGGGGAAGGTGTGCCAACCGACCCACATCTTGATCGCGCTTCGTCTTCGCCACTCGCCGGTGTAGCTGCCGTAGCCGAGGTAGGTAAACGGCTGCCCGGCGGCCTTGAGCACTCGGCGTGCCCGACCACAGTGCGGGTTGTGCTTCATGCCCACGACGACGATTGCGTCGCGCTCTACGGCCGCTGCGACTTCGTCTACCGTCTCTGCGAAGCGGTTGTAGACAGTGTCTCGCACGGCTTCGTGCAGGTCTTCCTGTGCCAGAATTCGGCGCGCCATGTGGGCCTCCCCTTGTGTTGAATGAAACGTACGGTTCAGTCCACGTAGCGGCGGAGTCGGTTCTCAAGTCGCTCGACGCCGCCGCCGGCCCACTTCTTGACCGGCTCTCCGTCACGGAAGATGACGTTGAAGGGCAAATCGGTGACTTCAGCGAGCCACGGGCTGGCTCGTTTGAAGCCGATCAGGCCACGCTGATCGAGCAGCATCTTTCCGAACTTTACGCTCGGAAAGAACTCGTCGCCGGCCAGCTGCTCTGTCAGCTCTGCTGACCAGGTGTTGCAGGCAGCGCAGTCCGACTTGCCGATGACGAGGACCGAGAGCCCCGTGTTTACCAGGGCTTCCCAGTTCTCGCCGCCGATCGCTTCCAGGCGGGTGCTTTCTTCGCTCATGACCGTCCCCTGTGCCTGTGCGCCGCAGGACGACGCGAAAGTGTGTCGCCGCATTCGTAGTGTGCCCGCAGAGGAGCCACACAATGGCCGCACGAGCTTCCCTCGGCCGCCGTCGGATGCTGTGCCGTCAAATCAGCCGACGAAGGTGTCGCCCTTCTTCCAGTCTGCGCCGCAGAGTCCGCCGGCTTGGAAGGCCTGCACAGTACGCAGGGTCTCCGAGGGGCTGCGGCCGACGCCGGTGTCGTTGACGGAGATCGAGCGGATGATTCCCTTGTCGTCGACGATGACGGTCGCACGGTACGCGATGCCGGCGTCTTCCTTGAGGACGCCGAAGGCGCGGGTCACGGCGTGGCCGGTGTCCGCGAGCACCGGGTGGGTGATCTCTTCTGCGAAGATCTCGCGGTCCTTGAACCAGGCTTCGTGCGAGAAGAAGGAGTCCGTGCTCGCGCCAATGACGCCGATGCCGTCGTCCTCGAAGTCTTCAAGCAGGCTCTGGAAGCCACGAATCTCGGTCGGGCACACAAAGGTGAAGTCGAGCGGGTACCAGTACAGGACGTACCACTTTCCGGCGAAGTCCTTGTTCGAGACCGTCTTCTGCTCTCCGTTCACGTAGGCTGATGCGCTCCACTCCGGTGCCTTCTCTCCGATCATCGTCATTCTGATTCTCCTGATAGTTGCGGGTGCAATCGTTGAAGTTCGTCGGCTGACAAGTCCAGCCCGACGCGGGGGTGGCTAAGGCGGTCACAATACACTGTCAACCGTACGCGGGCGCCGACGTGACCGGTGCCGGCCGTCCGCTGACTGCCGCTGAATTGTCCGTCTCGTCAGACCGATTCTCCGCATCGGCGTCGGGCAGACTCAGTCGGGCAGACTCAGCCGTAGAAGGACTCCTGTCCGAGCTTCTTCACGAGCAGATAGTAGAAGATCGCGCGGTACTTGTTGCGGTTGTCCGAGCCCATCTCTTCAGCGACGTCTGCGATAGCTGCGTCGAGACTCGGGCCGTCCTTGAGGCCCAGCTTCCTGATGAGAAAAGCGCTCTTGACGCGCTCGACCTCTTCCGCGTCTGAGGTCGCTACGACCGAGGCGTCGGCGTCATAGATCGTGGGGCCGAGGCCCTTGGTGATCTTGCGTAGCATCGCAGGATCCACGTCGCTGATACCCAGAGCCTCCATCTCGGCTGCGTAGCGCTGCAGGGCCTCTTCGAACTTGCTCATGTTGTCCTCCTTGTCGCGCTCGATGCGGGCACGGAGCCCGGGCTGTACCGGCGCCGTGGCCGGAATTCGAGACACGCTGCACGGCGCGTCGCGGGTCGCGAGGTGGCCTGCGAACAACCACGCCTGTGAAGACTCCTAACTCAGATCCGGCGATCGAGTCACCGTTAGCGCCTGACATTCTGAAGATCGGGCCGACCACGCCGTAGACCTCTGGCCTGCGCATGGGTAATACCCGCCTACCCCAATGGTGAGCTTGCCGATGACAGCTGAATTGCTGAGTGAAATCCATGATGTGTACGAGCAGGGCGTCCGCGAAAGCACGCCCGAGATTCGCGCACTCTTCGATCGATTCGTTCTCGCGCTCGAGTCCGGCAGCGTGCGGGCGGCCGAAAAAGGCAGTGACGGCCAGTGGCACGTAAACGCCGCAGTAAAGGAGGGGATTCTGGTCGGTTTTCGCATCGGCAGAATCACTGAACTGACAGATCCGGGTTCGATTCTTCCGTTTGCCGACAAGGACACTTTTCGCACAGCGCGGCCCGACTTTGCTGCCCGTGGCACCCGAATTGTCCCCGGGGGCTCCAGCATTCGCTCCGGTGCCTATGTCGGTGAGTCCGTGACGTGCATGCCGCCGATGTACATCAACGTGGGCGCCTGGGTCGGCGACGGCACCATGGTCGATTCGCACGCGTTGGTAGGCAGCTGCGCGCAGATCGGCGCGTCTGTACATCTGTCGGCAGCCGCCCAGATCGGCGGCGTGCTCGAGCCCATCGGCATGCGTCCGGTAGTCATCGAAGACCGCGTGCTCGTCGGCGGCGGCGTCGGTGTCTACGAAGGCACACTGGTTCGCGAAGGCGCGGTACTCGGTGCCGGCGTCATCCTGACCGCGTCGACGCCGGTCTACGATCTCGTGCGCGAGACGGTGTACCGCAGCGAAGAGGGGCGCCCCCTTGAGGTTCCCGCCAACGCGGTCGTGATTCCCGGCAGCCGGCCGGTCTCGAGCTCTGCATTTGCCGCCGACAACAACCTGCACATGTACGCGCCGCTTATCGTGAAGTACCGCGACGACAAAACAGACCTCAGAGCCGCCCTGGAAGGCGACCTGCGTTGAGTACCCCATGAAGATCCAACCCGCGCAGAGACTCGACGGCGTCCAGGTAACGTTGATCCGTCGGATCATGGCCGAGGCCCCGCCGGGAGCGATCAACCTGGGCCTTGGACAAACGAACGAGCCGATCCCACAGCCGATGATCGAAGCCGCGGCGAAGGCGGCCTACGGCAGCGGCGGATACGCGCTCAACGCCGGCTTTGCCGAGCTTCGCGAAAAAATCGGCGAGTGGTACCGGGTCGACAAGGACCGGGTGATCGTCACCGTCGGAGTCCAGGAAGCGATCTCCGTCGTCATGTTTGGACTCGTGAATCCGGGCGACGACGTGCTCGTGCCGAACCCCGGCTTTCCCGTGTACGCGACCCTCGCGCGCATGGCCGGCGGCAACCCCGTCGAGTGGTGCCCGACGATCGAGAATCGCTTCCGGCCGACATGGCCCGACGTCGAAAAAGCGCTGACGCCGAACACCCGCCTCGTGGTTCTCGCGTCGCCCGGAAACCCAACCGGCGCGGTCGCCGAGGATGACGAGTGGAAGCGTATCGGGTGCGAGCTCGAGGCCCGAGGGATTCCGTGGTTCAGCGACGAGATCTACATCCCGTTTCAGCACTCCGAGCATGAACACATGTCCATGTGGCGACACTCACGCTTTGGGGTGATCGCGTCGGGCATGTCGAAGACGCACGGCATCGCCGGCTGGCGCCTGGGCTGGCTCATCGTGCCCGACGAGCTGGTGCAGCCATTCCTTGCGCTACACCAGCATCTGGTCACCTCCGCGGCGACCATCGTGCAGCGCGCGGCCATCGCGGGTCTCACGAAAGAGGGGCAGGCCGCGATCAAGGCGCTCAGCGCACGTCTTAAGGAAAAACGAGCGATCGCGATCGCCGCGCTCGAAGAGGGCGGCTGGGACATCGTGTCGGGCGACGGCGCGTTCTACCTCATGGTTCGGCACCCGAATTGGAGCGATGACCTGGCCCTGTGTCGCCACCTGATGCGCGAGGCCGGCGTGATTACGATCCCCGGGCGGGCATTTGGCAGTGGCGGCGAAGGCCTGCTTCGTGTGAGTTATTCGGTGGATGTCGCTGTGCTGAAGTCGGCGATCGGCGCGATGTCAGCCGCAGTCGCCGAGCAATCTGACGCCGACAGTTCAGGCAAATAGGAGTCTGCAATGAGTTTGGATCGAAAAGGACTGAAGTGGAATGGCTGGGGGCTTGCCGGCCACGACTTCGAGTTGGGCGATCGTGAAGATGCATTCTGGGACTACATCGCAGCAGAGATTGGCCGCGAGTCCCTCGAAGCGGTTGCGCCGATCGCTCTCGAGGACCTGCGACTGCCGGCCTCCAGACTGCCGCGACAGGCACGTGCCGAGCTCAACGACGCGGTCGGTGCCGAGCACGTGCGCTCAGACGCCTACGAGCGTGCATTTCACACCTACGGAAAGAGCTTTCGCGATCTGATCCGCATTCGTCGCGGCGAGATCACCAGCGCTCCCGACGCCGTAGTGTACCCCGGCGATGCGGCCGAAGTGATCCGCGTGATTCAGATAGCCCGCGCGCACCGCCTCGCAGTCGTCCCATACGGTGGCGGGTCGAGCGTCGTAGGCGGCGTCGAGGCGCTTCGTGGCACCGGTCAGCAGGGCGTCATCACCCTCGACACCACGCGCATGAACAGAGTGCTGGATGTAGACACGATCTCACATACGGCGACGATTCAGGCGGGCATGTACGGTCCGGCGTTGGAAGCCGAGTTGAGTGAGAGCGGCTACACCCTGTCCCATTATCCCCAGTCCTTTGAGTTCTCGACGCTCGGCGGTTGGATCGCCGCGCGCGGCGCAGGCCAGCAGTCGAACGGCTACGGCGCGGCGGCGAAGTGGGTTGTCTCTGCGCGTGTGGCCACACCTGAGGGAGAGCTGCGCACGCTCAGCTTCCCGAATTCTGCGGCGGGCCCCAACCTGAACCACCTGATCGCCGGCTCTGAGGGCACGCTCGGTGTGATCACAGACGCCACGGTGCAGGTCCATCCGCTGCCCGAAAAACGGGACTACCGCGGCTTCCTCTTTAAGAGCTTCGAGCGTGGGTCGGACGCTGTTCGCGCGCTGGTTCAGGACGAGATCGGCCTGAGCATGATTCGCCTCTCGGACGGACCCGAGACCGAGTTCTATTCAACCTTCGCCGAGATCGGAAAAGAGCGATCCCGCGTTCGTCGACTGGCGGACGCGGCGCTCGACCGCGGAGGCTTCGGCGACGGCGCATGCGTCATGCTGCTCGGCTCCGAGGGCAGCGCGGGTCAGGTTCGCATCGCGACCGCAGCGGCCACCGCGATCTGCCTGCGCCACGGCGCGATCCCGCTTGGAACACGCCCCGGCGACAAGTGGTACGAAGGGCGCTTTGAGATGCCATACCTCAGAGACTCGATGTTGACCCGAGGGCTGGGTGTGGAGACGCTTGAGACCTCGACCAGCTGGTCAAACATCGCCAACCTGCACGCTCGCGTCAGCGCGGCCCTTACCGAGACCATCGAGTCCTTCGGCAACGGCGGCAGCCTGGTGATGGCGCACATTTCGCACTCCTACCGCACCGGGGCGAGCCTCTACTTCACCTTCGGCTGGCCCATGACGGAAGGCGCCGAGCTTGATGAGTGGCAGGCGATCAAGGTGGCCGCCGGGCGCGTCCTGCGTGAACACGGCGGCACCATCTCGCACCACCACGGAGTCGGCGCGGACCATCTGCCCTGGATGCGCGACGAAAAAGGCGGGCTCGGCATGGCCATACTGTCGGCAGCGGCGGCGGCCGTGGACCCGGACCGCATCATGAACCCGGGCAAGTTGTTTGACTAGGTCGAGGTTGAGAGCGCGCGTCGGTGCCGATGCCCGCGTCTTCGCGCCCGGCCAACAGAGGCCGCAACGGCATCCAGAGCGGGGCAGGCGTGTCCTGCCGTCGTGGCTGCTGATTCTGCTGGTGTCGTTGTGTGTTCTGCCGGCATGCAAACAACAGGACCCGGAAGTTGTCAGTGAACCGACGAACGAAGAGTCGCCGTTCGGACGAGATCGCGAGCGTGAGCGTCGACGAGAATCTGAGCGGCGGCGGGCCGCGAGTGCCGCAGCGGCAGGCAGCGCGGCCGCGCCCTGGCTCGGCGTAAGAGACGTGTCGTTGGGCGAGCACTTCTCCTGCGGCGTCGACGCGTCGTCGCGCGTCTACTGCTGGGGGCGTTCGCGATTCGGCGAGCTTGGGATCAGCGACGAAGCGGATCTGCAGCGATCACTGCCATCGGGGCCGTTGCGCATACGCGGCAACGTAGCCGAGCTCCGATCCAGCCGCGGCTCGACCTGCGCGCGTCTCGAGAACGGCCGCATTGAGTGCTGGGGCAACAACTTTCACGGGCAGCTCGGCGACGGCACAAACGACAACCGAACCACTCCGGTCGAGGTCGTGGGCATCTCAGACGCCGAGTCGATCTGTATGGGACACCACCACACATGCGCGATTCGAGAGCGGGGAACCCTGTGGTGCTGGGGCGAAAACCTGCAGGGGCAGTTGGGCGTGCCCGGCATCGACGAGTCACACACGCCGGTTGAAGTGACCGCGGTGTGGGGCGTGGCGGACGTCGCCTGCGGCGAGGCGTCGACATGCATCCTTCGCGAGGATGGCGCGGTGTATTGCTGGGGTACGAACCAGGAAGCAGAGCTGGGGCAGGGGGTGACAGCAGAGGCGCTCTCGATGTCAGCGACGCCGCGCCAGGTGCATCGCATCGGCGGCGATGTCGCAGAGATCGAAGGATACTGGCGGCACTACTGCGTGCGTCGTACGGACGGCCGGGTGGTGTGTTGGGGACGCCAGGAGCCGTGGAACCCGCGGGTGGTTGCGGCGCGCGCAGCGGCGCGGGTGCAGCGGGACGTAAGCCTCGAACGACCCGGGGACTACGGCTGGCCCCGTCTGGTTGAGGGCGTCGAGAATGTCACGGCGATCAGCGTTGGCGTCGACTACTCGTGTGCCGTTGAAGAGACGGGGCATGTGTACTGTTGGGGGCGCAACGACTGGGCAAACATCGGCAACGGAAGCGTCGCGGACCGGGACGTTCCGTCTCCGGTGTCCGGAATCATCGACGCCGAGCGTGTGATCACCGGAACCCGCACGGGATGCGCAATCCGATCGATAGGCGTCGCCGAGTGCTGGGGTATCAATCGATCCGGCCAGGTGGGCAACGGCTCGACGAATGTGGCGCTGGTACCGAGCGTGGTCCTGGCACCCATCGGCGCCGGCCGCGGGCAATAGCGGCCCGTAGCCCGCGCACGGTGATCGGCTAGGCCGAGTCCAGCCCTGCTGCGATCTGCTTCCGCAATCCGTTGATGGTCGCCGCCGCGACGAAGTCCTCGTGCACCAGGCCGAAGAGAAAGGTGCCCACGGCGCAGGATACGCGAAACACCGTGACAACCCGTTTGGCCGCGATCTGTATACCGACGCTTGTGTCGCCACGCTCGGCGGATTCAACAAACAACGACGCGCTTCGTTCGATCACGGATGCGGCTGCCACGAGCTCTTCGTCGGCTCCTATGTTTGCCAGGGTGAGGCCGCTTGTGTCTGCGACAAAGGCAGAGTGGGCACGGGTAATCTCGCGGCAATAGGTCGCCACACGTTCCAGGGCGTCGGTGAGTCCGAGGGAGTCCAGCAGAGGGAACTCAACGTGGCGCAGCTTGAGCGCGTCGCTGAGCGGCTCCGAGGACTCTGCCGGCGCTGCGTCGTCGCCCGGGTCGCCTTCGGGAGTCGTGCTTTCGACGACGGGTGCCGTTTTAACCACGCCGGCGCGTCCAAGCAGATCCCGCAGCTCGGCGGCGTCAATCAATGAGTGAAATCGGTCCGTCACCAGAGACGTCTCCCCAAAGCTGTGCTCTCTCTTCGAATTCTGCGGCGAGGTTGTTGAACACCGCCGCGATCGGCGGTGGACGTCGGCTCAGCATCGCGACAGGAACCCCCGCAGCACCGGCCTCGCCGAAGGCTTTGTCACGGGGAATCACCGTTCCAAACAACGCCTCATGGGTGAGCTGCTCCCGCGCTTCTTTGTACACCTGCACGCTGACCTCGTTGTCGGGATCAAACATCGTCAGGATGAAGCCGAGCAGGGCAGTCTCGACGCCTTCTTCGCGTAGGGCTGCGACCATCTTCAGCATCTGCGGCGTACTGCGCATCGCCACCGGCTCGGCCTGCAGCGGCGAGATGATGTGGTCGGATGCCCGCATCGCGCCGACACTTGCGCCGCCAAATCCAGCGGGCGTATCGATGATCACAAGGTCCCAGTCTTCTTCGGCTTCCTCGGCGAGGCGCTTAAAGGCTACGCCGTCCTCTACATAGCGGTCGAAGGCAGGCGTATCTGAGATACGAAGATTTCCGATGGGAACCAGGCCCAGCGTCGGCATGTTTGTTCGCACCAGGACACTCGGAAGGTCAGCGTTGTTTGCCAGGTACCAGGCAAAGCCCGTGTGTCGGTTTCTCTGCTGCGCGAGGGACAGCCCGATCGCGCCCTGTGGGTCGGCGTCTACGATCAGAGTTCGCCAGTTTCGCCTCGCGAGCGCCAACCCGAGGTTCAGTGCTACCGAAGACTTTCCGACGCCTCCCTTCTGGCTGCAGACTGCGATGACTTTCATGCGCTTCGATCTCGTCGCGTAAACTCGCCGGCTTTCAGGCGAGCGAAGTATTGGTTGATGGCGCGAACAGCAAGGTAACCGGTGAGGAATACGATGGGCAGGTTGCCCCACAGCATGGCGCCGGTTCCGAAGTCGATGATCGTAATCAGCCTGTCGGCGTCGGCAGCAAGCACCGGCGCAATCGCGGCGCACACAAGAAACACCATCTTGTACGGAAGTGAGCCCCGCTCGCCGACAAGGAAGGTTACGCCTTTTTCTCCGTAATAGCTCCAGGAAATCATCGTTGATATCGCGAAGAGCCATGCGGCCAGGGTTACCAGCCACTTTCCGAGGCCCGGGAAGGCCCTGTCAAAGGCGTGCGCGGTCAGCTGCGCGCCGTCGAGGGTTCGGTGCACTTCGTCGGGCAACGGAGTGATCACACTCGGCTGGTCCCGCCACCGTGAGCGGTCCAGCTCAAGTGGCGACCAGGCGACGGTCAATTCGGGGTTGTCCGCGTCGCCCCGCACCACCGTGCCCGTCAGCTGAACGCGCGATGTGCCGCCGTTTGCCGAGAGGCGCACTCCGTCTGTCTCGGCGAGGATGAAGATGCCGTCGCCGGGTCCCCAATCCCCGTCGCCGCGGGGCGGAAGCGCCTCAATGTTTGTCGGCGCGGTCACGTCCCAGGCATCTGCGATCTCAGCGCCCTCGGCGTCTACCGCAGCGCTGACGACTACGTCACCGTCGATGGAACCGATCGAGTCTCGATTCCATGTGCCGGTGACGAGGATGACGAGCGCGGTCAGGGTGCAGATAACGATCGTGTCAATGAAAGGCCCGAGGCCGCCCACAATCCCTTCCCGTGCCGGATCGCCGGTTTTCGCGGCAGCATGTGCGATCGGAGCGGAGCCCTGTCCGGCTTCATTCGAGAAGAGGGCCCGCTTGAGCCCTACGCTGAATACGAAATAGAGCCCCGCGCCCACGAACGCGCCGTTCGCTTCGGTCGGCGAAAACGCCGAGGTGACGACCAGGCGCAGCACGCCGGGTACGGCGCCGATGTTCGCCGCGATTACCGCGAGGCCTGCGACGACGTAGAGCACGCACATGATCGGCACGATGGCCGCGGCCACAGACCCGATGCGCTTGATACCGCCGATGATCACCATCGCGACGACTGAGGCCATCACGACCGTCGAGAGCATCTGCGGTACGTGAAAGTAGGTCTCGGTGAGGCGCGCGACATTCCAGGCCTGGAACACGTTACCGCCGGTGATGGTCGAGATGACCAGCGTCACCGAGAAGAGCCCGCCCAGGAACACGGCCAGCTTGTGCGCGTTCGGGCCGCGCTTGCCCAGGGTCTCGCGAATGACCCACATCGCGCCGCCGCTGGGATTCTCCGGGTCATCGGTGTTTCGGTAGAGCATCGCGAGGGTGATCTCGACCGCCTTCAGCGACATTCCGAGGAGTCCCACGACCCACATCCAGAACAGGGCGCCCGGTCCGCCGACGCCGATCGCCAGCGCCACCCCGCCGATGTTACCGAGT
This sequence comes from bacterium, assembly GCA_030427825.1. GTDB lineage: Bacteria > Myxococcota_A > Bradymonadia > REDH01 > REDH01 > JAUICO01. Next base: position 15,930 of record JAUICO010000054.1, read on the forward strand.
CCAATCGTCGCAGACAGAGCGGCGGCGAGAGCCTGAAAGTGGGAGATCGCGCCGGTGTCGTCATCCGCGTCGTAGTCGCCGCGCACGACCGCCACACCGTGGGTGAGGATTTTGTACTGCGAGAACTTCGTCGCGATGGTGAAGACGATGCCGGCGCCCAGCAGGGCGAAGGGCGTCCACGGCCCCCAAAGGATCGCACTGATTTTTTCGAGGACCGCGAACATAGCGCCTTCGTGAACAGGACAGTTATCGCGCGGTTGCTGATCAGGACTCCCGCGCGTGCGCCGCGATGCTGGTCCACCGGGGGCGCGGTGTCAAAAAGGGCGTTGGGCGCGCAATGTACGCGCCAGTTACAAGCGCGTCGAACTCAGCTGCGGTCGTTCCACCGCTGAGCGCTCTTATCCGGTCGTGATCCGGCAATCGTTGCGACTCATTCGCAGGCGACCGCCGTCGATTGCATGCAATCAGCCCCAACATCGTCGCCTGCAAAGAGCGCGTCGACAAAGTCGATCGCGGAGTCCGCCGTCACAAAAGTGGCGTTGTGATGGTTCACACCGCTGCATTCCAGATAGCGAAGCGGGATTGTACCATCACAGAGCGTGTCAAAGGACGAACGTTGAGTGTCCGTGTCGATCGCATCGTCGTCGGTCGCCACGATGAAAAGCATGGGCGCCTGCTCACCGAGGGGCGGGATGGATGTGCTGGTGATGGAGTTCTCTACAAATATGCAGCCGAGGGTGCCGAAATCCCCCAGCGTTCCGTTTGTGGCCGCAGTGATGAAGTCCTGTTCAAACACCGTCTCATTTGTTTCGTCGGCCAGTGATGGATAGGCGCCGGCTGCAGGGCACTCGTCGGCGGCCGCTGCGACGAGTGCATCCGGATCGAGCGCGACCGTCGCGAGGTCCGTGCCGTACCATGCCGCGAGCGGAGCCATGAAAGCAGCGTTCTTCACCGCAAAGCCCGAAGTCGTCATGCCGACGCTGGTCTGACCTGTCAGGTCGACGTTCGGAACGATTGCGGCGCCACCCACAAACTCCAACTCTCCCGCATAGTAGGGAGCCAGGCGCTGAGTCCACAGCGCAGCATGGCCGCCCTGCGAGGGCCCGATCACCGCAAATCGGCGACTCGCGCAGAGGTCCTCGCGCTCAGCCGGGTCAAACTTCAGAACAGCCCGCACGGCGTCGAGGGTGCTGATCGCCTCAGGCTGTCCAGCCAGTGCAGGGTGGTCAAATTCGCTCTCCACCCCGAAACCTCGCTTGCCAACGTAGTCCGGCATCACAGCGAGGTAGCCGTAGGACGCTACTATCGCCACGAGCCCCTGAGCATCGACCTTTCTTGACCACGCGCAGTCATCTGCCACCCCGTTGAATCCGGGCGGCATCGCTATGACGTCGAGCTCCGTGCCGGACTCTACGCCTATGGGCCAACCCATGAGGCCGGTCGCCTCGACGAGCACGCCTCGATCCTGCGTGACGTACGAGAACTGAATAATCGCGGCGCCGTAGTCGGCGGGACGCGGCTGATCCAGGTTTGCTGCCTGTGCGAGCGCGTCGATGACTGTTGCCGGGAAGGAGCTCGTGGACTCGATGTCGACGAGAGTCCCCAGGCTGTCGTCCCTGAGCCAGGTGTGAGCGGGCTGACCGCACCTCGCAGGCGCGTTGGCAACCGCATCGGTGGCCGTCGTACCGCCGACCATCACGGCCGGCGCGGAGCTGCAGCTCACTTCGGCGTCAGTGTCGCCGTCTGAGGTGCCAGTGTCTGCAACGTCGAGTTCGCCGGTATCGCCCGCGTCCTGCGAATTGGCATCAAGCTCACCGGAATCGGTGCCGCCGGTGTCGCCGGTGTCGCCGGTATCGCTGCTGTCGTCGGCGCAGGCGCCAATCAGCGCAAGAAGCACTGCGGCAGTCATCAACTTCGTGATCGATCGCATCAATTCCCCCCAGCTGTCGTTCAGAGCTGCGTTTGGTACGCTACGCGGAATTCGGCATCTTTGAAAGGCGCCTACTTCGCGGGGCGGGTCAACCGGGCCACGACGCGGCATGGTACCGACGCGGCATGGTACCGACGCGGCATGGCACCGGCGGACGGCCTTCCACTGCCTCAAGCTCTGGAATCCCAGCAGTCCCCGAGGGCTTCAATCTACGTCGAAGAGCGCCTCACGCGAAGGTGGAGCGGCGGACCTCGCCGAGGTTGCGAAGTCGGAGCGGCTCGGTACAGTGTGCGCAGGCAGCAGCGCAGTCGACCACAGATTCCCGGGTGAAGGTGCCGTGAGCAAAGCGCGTCAGCAATGGAAGTCGCGCGCAGGGTTTATCCTTGCGGCGTCCGGGTCCGCCATCGGGCTCGGCAACATCGTCTTCTTCAGCGCCAACGCCTATAAATTCGGCGCCGGCGCCTTCTACCTGCCCTACCTGATCGCGCTGCTCGCTGTCGGCGTGCCGGTGATGATGGTGGAGTTCGGGCTGGGCCGAGAGAAAGGCACTTCGTTTCCACTCGCGCTTGGGCGTATCGGCGGTCGCGCGGGAGAGTTCGCCGGCTGGTTCGCTGTCGTCAACGCGTTGATGATCACGATGTACTACATCGCGATTCTCGGCTGGGCCGTGGGGATGTGGTGGTCTGCGCTGGCGGGTGACCTGTGGGCGGAGACCTCGGTGGCGGTACCGGCCTTCGACGTTCCCGAGGGCGCGCTGCCGAACGCCATCGCGAGCTTCTTCGACCTGATATCGAGTCCGCGAAACATCATCTTTGTGGTGTTTGTCTGGTTGCTGAACATCGGCCTCGTCTCCCGCGGGACGAAGACGATTGAGGGCGCGGTCAAGGTGATGGTTCCCATGATCTGGCTGATCATGGTCGGCTTCATTATCCAGGGCCTGTCCCAGCCCGGCGGCGTTCACGGTGTCTTTCTGCTCTTCACGCCCGACTTTTCAGTCATGGGCGACATCAACGTCTGGCACGGCGCCTTCGCGCAGATCTTCTTCACTCTGTCGCTGGGGTTCGGGATCATGACGGCCTACGCCAGCTACCTGCCGAAGAAGTCCGACCACACGACGAACGCGGTGGTCGTCTCGATGATGAACTGCTCCTTCGAGATGATCGCCGGCTTCGCGGTGTTCTCGCTGCTCTTTGCGTTTACCGTGACACCCAAGGCCAGCACGCTTTCGATGATGTTCTTCATCATGCCGGCGGCCATCGCCGAGCTCGGTGCCGCCGCGAAGCTCACCGGCGCCGTGTTCTTCACGCTTCTGCTGCTCGCCGGGCTCTCAAGCAGCATCTCACTCATCGAGGCCGCGGTTTCGGCGGTCATCGACAAGTTCAAGACACGACGCGTCACCACCGTCCTTGCAGTCTCCCTGGTCGGGATCGCCGGCAGCGTGATGTTTGCGCTGCCAATGGTCATCGACGGCGGCCTGGACTCGAATGGGACTCTGGGGCTGACGATTCTCGATCTGATCGACCACTACGCCTTTGGATACGGGTTGATCATCGTCGGCCTGGTGGAGTGCCTGATCGTCGGCTGGGGGCTGCCGGTCGAAAAGCTGCGAGCGACCCTCAATTCGTCCTCGTCGATTCAGCTCGGACGGTGGTTCGACATCATGATCAAGTTCGTCGTCCCCGCCATTCTCATCTTCGTGTTGGGCTACTCTCTGCTCACCGATGTCTTCGACGTCGGCAAGGAAGCGACGCCGGGGCTCTACGGCGCCGACTACGTCATGAAGGGGTTCGACGCCCTGGACGTGATTGCGCCTGTGGTCTGGTTGGTGATGACTCTGGGAATCGGCGCCGCGCTCGCGCTGACGCCCGGTCACAAAGGAGCCGATGGTGAGTAGGTACTTCAAACAGCCAACGAACCGCCTCGCATCGATCGCGGGATGCATCTTCGTCGTCGCGGCCACGCTGCTGTCCGGACCGTTCGCGAGCGCAGAGGTCTCAGTGAGCGAGGAGGTGCTGACCCGGGGCCGAGCGGTTACGGCTACGGTTGTCGATGAGTCCGGTGCCCCGGTCGTCGATGGCGTTGTGCGCGCCCTCTACTTTCCCAACTCAAAGGTCGAGCGCGAAGTAGAAGTCGGCACGACAGACGCCGCCGGACAGGTGGAGTGGACGCCGAGCCACCCGGGCATCGCAGTCCTGTCCGCGAGCTCCGATGACACCTCCCATGGCTCAAGCTCGTATTCCGTGCGCTTCGATGGGGTGCCGGCGTCGGGTCTGGCGGTGTTCGTTGTCGCGGCGACGATTCTGTTGGGCGGGCTTGTATTCGGGATTCGGCGCCTGCAGTCGGAGCAGCGCTGAGGCTGCTGCGGCTGCGGCATTGGCGGCCGCCATTGCCGCCGACGCCTACGACACGGCGTCTTCCGCGCTGCGCAGCATCGCTCGACCCATGATTCGGATGCCGAGCCCCAGCGTTCGTTCGTCCAGGTCAAAACCGGCCGCGTGCAGGTGAATGGGCTCCGTACCCGGCACTCGGCAGCCCAGGCGGAGCATGAAAATGCGCGTGTGGTCGCCGAAAATGCCGAAGTCCTCAGCTCCCGTCGACGGGAACTCGATCGTCTCGACGTGATCGGCGCCCAGAACATCGCCGGCAGCGCCGGCCACAATCCTCATCAGACCGGCGTCGTTCATCACCGGCGGCGCACCACGTGCGATGGTCACGGATACTTCGCATCCGTTGGCGCGGGCGAGGGCGTCTGCAAGAATGGGAATCTCACTGAGCAGAAAGTCGCGGGTCTTCGGCGAGAGCGAGCGTACGGTCCCACCCAGCTGCACCTCTCCCGAGATCACATTCTTTGCCTTGCCGCCCTGGATGGTCCCGACGCTGAGGACCGCAGTCTCGAGGGGGTCAACCCGCTGTGGAATCAGGGTGTACAGCGCGCGGATGATGTCGGCGGCTGCGAGGACCGCGTCCCGCGCCAGATACGGCCGAGCAGAGTGTCCGCTCTTTCCGATAACGCGTATGTCGAAGGTGTCGGTGGACGAAGTGAGGGCGCCGGAACGAACGCCCACGGTCCCGACTTCGCGTGATGGGTCGACGTGCACCGCAAGGCCCGCGACCACGTCCTCGGCGACCCCGTCTGCGACCATCGCCGCGGCGCCCGACGGGATCACCTCTTCTGCCGGCTGAAAAATGACGCGAACGCCGCAGGGCAGTTCGTCTTCAACGCTCTTGAGGGACGCCGCGACGCCCGCGGCGATCGAGGTGTGCGCGTCGTGCCCGCAGGCGTGGCAGACGCCGGGATTCGTCGACGCGTACGGCACGATCGCCGGGTCCTTGGTGTCGACGACGGGCAGCGCGTCCATGTCGCCGCGGTACAGAACTCGCGAGCCCGCCGTCGGGCCCAGGTCGACGTAGAGTCCCGTGGTTGCAGCCACCCGCGGCGTCATGCCGCGGTCAGCGAGCCAGTCCTTGAGATAGGCCTGCGTTCGGAACTCGTGCCAGCCGATCTCAGGGTTCTGGTGCATGTGTCGACGCAGCGAGATCACGTCCTGCAGATGCGCCTTGGCGGCGGCATCCAGTCGTGCTTCGAGGTCGGCGAGACGTTCGTCTTTCATTCGGTTGAATCTCGGAATTGTCAGGGCTGCGCAGCGCTGCGGGGAGGCTCGCAGGACGCGTGTTCACACCGCAACAGTGCCGGCGCCGACCGGCATTGTCGACAGCGCTGTGACCCCGGTTTTGTGGCTGTGAGACGGGATCCGAATTCCCCGAAACTATCGACTGCGCAACCCTTGCGCGCCGACGATCGGGGTAAAGGATGAAGGGGCAGGGGAACGGATTCCAGATTTCCTCAGCAATGTGCGAGTTGGCACACAACCGTCACAGAATCGTAACACTCCAAAGCCAGGGAGCTGGGGACACGGCGGAACAGTGAGCCGAAACGCGACCCCTACGACGCAAATGGTAACAACCCCGAATCAATCAGGCGCACGTGTATAGTATCAACGGACATACAGGTCTTAAAATCGGCAGCGCCGGGGCGGCGCTCGCCTCGGAGTGGGTGCTCGGAGACGGGCGCGGAGGATACGCGAGCAGCTCTCTGGCGATGTGCCCGACACGCCGTTTTCACGGGCTGCTTGTCGCTCCGCTTGAAGGCTCTACCCTGCGTCACGTCTTCGTCTCGCATATCGAAGAGAGCGCTGAGTGGGAGGGCGGGCAGACGCTGATTACGCCCGCCCTGTATGGGGCACACGAGGACATCCCTACGGTGCCGATGCTGACAGAAGTCTGTGTGGGCGAAGACTTCACAGCGCGGGTTGCGCTGGATGACCAAACCGCTCTGCGACGACGCGTACACACCTCGCCGAAGGGCACCGCGATCTCCTACGCCGTCGGACCGGACAGCCGGGCGATCACGTTGACGTTGCGCCCCATGTTCTCCTGTCGCCCATTCAACAGGCTCGCATTTGAAAACTCGCAGGCTGTGATTGCTGCAGAGGGTGTCGCCGAGGGCTCCGGCTTACGGGTGCAGCCATACGCCGAGCTGCCGCCGGTGTTTGTCATGGTTTCATCCGAGGGCTGGGAGTGGAGTTCGGCGCCTGTATGGTATCGAGACGTCGCGTTGCCGCAGGACGAGGCTCGGGGAGAGGACTTTCGCGAGGATCGATTCTGTCCCGGCGTGGTTCGGGTTGCGCTCGAACCCGGCGCAGAGGTGACCCTGCAGTTATCGATCGGCCGGGCGGCGGAACGTGCTCCGGCACCGGTGACACCCAGGCCCTGTGCCGCGCAACCAGGCGGTGAAGCGAAGGTCGCCGGGGAGGCGCCGCAGGCGCGTGACGCAACGGTGCCGCCGCTGATTCGCGCGTTGGACCGGGCGGCAGATGCCTTCCTCTATCAACGCCCAACGGGCGGTCGTGGGATTCTCGCGGGCTTTCCGTGGTTCGACGAGTGGGGCCGCGACACCTTCATCAGCCTGCCCGGGCTCCTCCTGGCTCGCGACCGTGTCGACGCCGCCCGGGAGATCGCCGAGACGACGCTGCGCTTCATTCGCGGTGGACTGGTTCCAAACATATTCGGCAGCGACACGCACGACAGTCACTACGGTAGCGCCGATGCGGCGCTCTGGTTCGCTCGCGCCGTCTCCCTCATTGACCGTGCGGTAGCCGGCCCACGCAGGGAGCAGATGCGACAGCGCTTCTTCAAGGCGCTTCGAGATATCGCGGAAGCACACATCGAAGGAACCGATCTCGGTCTCCGCACCCGGGACGGATTGCTCCTCAATAGTGATCCGACCCGAAACGCGACGTGGATGGACGCGATGGTCAACGGCGCACCGGTCACCCCACGCGATGGATACGCGGTCGAAATCAACGCGCTCTGGATCGTCCTGTTGCGAACGATCGAGACATGGGCCGCCGACGCCGGAGACCGCGCAGAGGAAAAGCGCTGGCGTGAACATCGTCGCCGGGCGGACCGCCGATTCATCGAGTGTTTCTGGCTCGAAGACGAAGGCTACCTGGCAGACCGCTACGTAAACGGCCGGCCTGATCGAAGCGTCAGGCCAAACATGGTGTTGGCTGCGGCCTTCGAGCACAGTCCCCTCACGCAGGCGCAACGTCGCAGTGTCGTCGAGCGTGCAGGGCAGGAGTTGCTGACGCCCCGTGGCCTGCGAACGCTGTCGCCCTCCGACCCGAACTACATCGGGCGCTACGCGGGAAGCAGTTACGAACGGGATACCGCCTATCACCGCGGCACGGTGTGGCCGTGGTTGTCGGGCTTCTATGTCGAAGCGCTCCTGCGCTCGCATCGACGTTCGCGGCGTCGGGACGCCGAAGCGCAGGCACACATTCTGGGCTTCGGAGAGCACCTCGCCGAGGCGGGAATCGGACAGATTTCAGAGGTCTTCGACGGCGACGCACCTCATCGTCCGGGCGGCACCATCGCCCAGGCATGGAGTGTCGCTGAGCTGCTGCGGGGCTGGCGCCTCGCCAATGGAGTGTTTGAATGAAAGTATTGATGCTTGGTTGGGAGTTTCCACCACACATTTCCGGCGGTCTGGGTACCGCATGCTTCGGAATGACTGAGGCGCTGGCGGCGAAAGGGGTCGAGGTGACATTTGTCGTTCCCCGGGCGTACGGCGATGAAGATGCGCGCTTCGTGCGGGTCGTTGGATGCAACGATGTTGCCGCCGCGCTGCGGGCAGAAGGCGGCGCAGGAGACCCGACACGGCTGGAAGGGATGGCGGCCGAGCTGTACGCGGTGGAGTCGGACGACCCGGGGGTTCATCGCCTCGTCGAGGTAGACAGCCTGCTTACACCCTACCTGAACGAAGAGGAGTACAGACGGCGCCTTGCCAAAGAGCAGGGGATGCGCTCGGACCTGTTGTCGGTTCCCGGCACGACGATGAGCGAGATCCGACAGATTCTCGCGATGCATAGTACAGACCTGACCGGCGCACGTCGCGCACGTCGATTCATCGAGAGCTTCGCGCCCTCGGCGTTTACCGGCCGCTATGGTCCTGACCTGATGAGCGAGGTCGCACGTTACGCCGTCGTGGTCGGTGAGGCGGCGATGAACGAAGACTTCGACGTCATCCATGCTCACGACTGGCTCACCTACCCAGCAGGTATCGTCGCGGCGGCGGTGTCGGGACGGCCCCTGGTCGTGCATGTTCACGCGACCGAAGTGAATCGAAGCCCTGAGGGTGGGGCGAACCCGCAGGTACGCGAGATCGAAAAGCTGGGCCTCGACGCGGCAGACCGAATCCTCGCGGTGAGCGATTTCCTCGGTCGAATTCTTGTTGATGAATATGCGGCTGACCCCGCGAAGATTCGGACTGCGCACAACGGCTTTCTTCCCTTCGACGGTGCGGAGGCTGCAGTGAATCGCCGGACGATACACGACCCGATCGTGTTGCTTCTGGGTCGCGTGACCTTTCAGAAAGGCCCGGAGTACTTCCTGCGGGCTGCGGCGCGAGTGGTGAAGGCGATTCCAAACGCGCAGTTTGTCATCGCGGGCTCCGGCGACATGCTCTCGTACATCGTTGAACTGTCAGCCGAGCTGGGTATCGCGAGAAACGTGCACTTCACCGGATTCCTTCGCGGTGACGCTGTTCGAGAGATGTACGACCAGGCCGATGTGTATGTGATGCCGTCAGTGAGCGAGCCCTTTGGAATCGCTCCCCTTGAGGCGATGTCCCTCGGGACGCCGGTCATTATCTCCAAACAAAGCGGAGTCGCCGAGGTCGTGTCTGGGGCGCTTACGATCGACTTCTGGGACGTCGAGGCGATGGCGGACAAGATCATCGCGGTCCTGCAGCAGCCGGCGCTCAGAAAGCAGCTGGTCGAGACCGCGCACCGGGACCTGTCGCGCCTGAGCTGGGCAGAGATGGTCGACACGCTGATAGACGTTTACACAGAGGTGCTCTCATGAAGCAGGTCGTATTTTATTTCCAGGTCCATCAGCCGTACCGATTGCGCGAGTATTCCTACTTCGATATCGGGCACGACCATCGATACTTTGACGACGAGCTGAACGAAGAGGTCGTCAAGCGCGTCGCTCAGAAGTGTTACGTGCCGATGAACCGTGTGCTTCTTGAGCAGATACGCGCGCATGAGGGGCGCTTCCGCTTCGCCATGTCCATCTCAGGGACAGCCATACACCAGATGGAGAACTGGGCCCCGGAGGCCCTGGATTCATTCCGCGCGCTGGTCGATACGGGTTGCGTGGAGCTGCTCTCTGAGACCTACTACCACTCCCTGTCCGCGCTCTATGATGAGGACGAGTTTGCCGCGCAGGTTGCGCAGCATCGGCGCACCGTCGAGGGCATCTTCGGTGTCACGCCGCGTGTGTTCCGCAACACGGAGCTCATCTACAGCAACCACATTGCCTGGCGTGTTCAGCAGCTGGGGTTCGCGGGCATGATGGCCGAGGGCGCGGATCACGTCCTCAACGGGCGCAGCCCCGGTGAGGTGTACAGCGCGCATGGCTCCGGGTTGCCGCTTCTGCTGCGCAGCTATCAGCTCTCAGATGACATCGCGTTTCGATTCAGCAACCGTGGTTGGCAGGAACACCCCCTTACAAGCGAGAAGTTCGCCGACTGGGTGCGCGCGCAGCGGGACACGGACCAGGTCGTCGGACTGTTCATGGACTACGAGACCTTCGGTGAGCATCAGTGGGAGGACACGGGCATCTTCGACTTCATGCGCCACCTCCCGGGCTCTCTGCTCGGCCAGGGGAACTGCGGCTTCATGACCCCCTCTGAGGCGCTGGCAACCCACGCTCCCCGTGGTGAGATCGACAGCCATGACCCCCTCTCGTGGGCCGATGTTGAACGTGATCTGAGCGCCTGGTTGGGCAACTCGATGCAGCGCGCCGCCACCGACGCGCTCTACGATCTCGCCGGGCTCGCGCACGAAGCGGCAGCGAGGGGCAGGCCTGAGCTGCTGAAGGCATGGCGCCTCCTTACGACCTCTGATCACGTGTACTACATGGCGACGAAGGACCATTCGGACGCTGAGGTCCACAATTACTTCTCCCACCGGGAGACGCCCCATGATTCCTACATCGCGTTCATGAGCGTGCTCGGAGACCTTCGCCGCCAACTGGCACAATAGCAGCGCGGCCGTTCTCGGGTTACACTCAGATTCGAACTTCAGACACAGGCAAAGTCAAATGGCAGATCTGTCGCAGGCAGACCCAACCGCAAACCGGGACGATCACCGCTTCTTCGAGGTCAGCTGGGAGATATGCAACAAGGTGGGCGGCATACACACCGTCATCAGCTCCCGTGCAATGCTGATGACTGGTCGCTTCGGAGACAACTACGTCGCGATCGGGCCCTGGCTGCCTTCGGGTGAAGATGGCGACCTGCCCTTCGACGACGACGCTTCGATGCAGGGAGTCGTCGATGCCTGCTCGATGCGCGGCGTCGCCGTTCGCGTGGGTCGCTGGCGAATTCCCGGCCGTCCGCGCACCATACTTGTCGACTCCTCACGCCTGCTCGAGCGCAAGGACGAGATTCTGGCGCAGCTGTGGGAGAGTGACGGGATCGACTCACTCGCAGCTTCCTGGGAATTCGTTGAGCCGACGCTCTTCTCTGTGGCAGCCGCAAACGTCATCGACGCCTGGCACGGCTACTTCGCCGACGATGGAGTGACGGACGCGGTCGCGTACTTTCATGAATGGCTCTCGGGAGCCGGCGTGTTCGAGCTGGCGCGGCTCCGCCCCGGCATCGGCCGTGTGTTTGTAACGCACGCGACGGTCGTTGGTCGCTCCCTCGCTTCACGGGGTCACATCGTCGACTCCATCGGTGAGCTTCCGTCGCCGACCGACACAGCACGCGAGATGGGCGTCATTGCAAAGCACTCCATGGAGACCGCAGCAGCCAGGCGTGCGGATGTGTTTGCAACAGTCAGTCGCATCACCGCTGAAGAAGCGACAGCGGTTCTTCGGCGACGCCCGGACCTTGTGGTGCCAAACGGCCTCGACACGGCGGTGATCGACGAGCTCCTCAAGGGCCACGATGTCGCGAGCTCCCGGCGGGTGCTGCGCGAACTCTGTGCCCGCTTCCTGGGCACCGGGATCAACGGCGATCGATTCGTAGCCACATCTGGACGCTACGAGTTTCACAACAAGGGTATCGACCTTTTCCTCGACGCGCTCGCCGACCTCAACGGTCGCCCCGGTGAGCCGATTGTCGCGCTGATCCTGGTTCCGGCCGGCGCCGGCGGGCCGCGTCGCGAGCTGCTGAAGCGCATGGCCGCCCCGCCGAATACCTTCGAAGGTCCGGTGGGGATCTCTACGCATGAACTACACGATGAATGCAACGACCCGATCGCGGCGCGCTGCCGCCGGCTGGGCCTCGACAACGCACTCGGCAGCCGCGTGCGGGTTGTGCACATTCCGATCTACCTGCACGGCAATGACGGCCTGGTGAACCTGCCGTACGAAGCTGTCCTCAGCGCGGCAGATCTCAGCGTGTTCCCGTCCTTCTATGAACCCTGGGGCTATACGCCTCAGGAGAGCATCGCTGTCGGTGTTCCGACGATCACCAGCGATCTCGCGGGCTTTGGGCGATGGGCGCTCGAAGACGGTGTTACGCCTCGCGACGGGGTGGCCGTGTTGAAGCGCCACGGCGTGGAGGAGTCCGTCTGCCGAGCCGAACTGGGTACGTTGATCGACCGCATGATCTCGATGCTCAACGAGAGTGAAGCGGAGCTGAAGTCCGCCTGTCGAGAGACCGTCACGAAGGTAACATGGCCCTATCTGCTGGCGAACTACGAGCAGGCTTCCGCCGAGGCGATCGCGGTTGCCAGGCAGCGGGCGACGGGCGGTCGCCCCGGTGCTGCGACTCTGTCGTTGCCCGTCATGAAAGTCGAGGCGACCCCGCACGGCGATCGTCCCAACCTGGTCTACGTAGACGTCGCGATGCAGCTCCCCGTCGCGTTGAGTGCCCTCAACGAGCTGGCCGCCAACTTCTGGTGGTGCTGGGACCCCGACGCCACCGAACTCTTCCACGACCTCGACGAGCAGGGCTGGGCTGACGCCCGCAGCAACCCGACGGTGCTGCTGCGAAATCTGAGCAGCGAGCGTGTGGCTGAGATCTGCGCCGATGTCGCGTTGATGGCGCGCGTTGAACGGGTTGTCTCCCGCTTTCACGCCTACATGTCGGCCGCCGACACGACGGTCCGTCCGTGTCCACCGCACGATCTGTCGCCTGAGAAACCGGCGGCATACTTCTCCATGGAGTTTGGAATCCACGAATCGCTCAAGATTTACAGCGGGGGGCTGGGCGTCCTTGCCGGCGATCATCTCAAGACCGCGAGCGACATGAACCTGCCCCTGGTAGGGGTGGGCCTCTTCTATGCGTCGGGCTACGCGGACCAGCGTATCAACGAAGACGGCACGCAGATCGCGTTGCCACAATCCAACGATCTCGCCTCGCTGCCGTTGACGGAGGTCGTCGACGAGGACGGCGAGCCCGTGATTATCAGTGTTGAACAGCCAAACAACACTGTGTTTGCGAGAATCCTGAGAGTCGCAGTGGGCCGGATCACGCTGTACCTGCTCGATTCAAACATTGACGAGAACAGCGCGTCTGATCGACGCCTCTGCGATCGCCTGTACATCGGCGACCGTGAGATGCGGCTGCGACAGGAGCTGTTGCTGGGCGTTGGCGGCGTGCGCGCGCTGCGTGCAATCGGTGTCGGGGCTCGTGTGTTTCATCTCAATGAAGGGCACTCTGCCTTCTCGAGCCTTGAGCGCGTCGCACGAAATATGGAGGAGGCCGGTCTCAGCTACAAGCAGGCCGTCAGCTTCGTGCGTCAGACTACGTTGTACACAACACACACACCGGTCGCCGCCGGGCACGACAGCTTCTCTGAGTCCCTGCTTCGTTACTGGTGCCCGAACTACACGGACCTCTTTGGTATCTCGTGGCGCGAGCTGATCGGCCTCGGCCAGGCACCCGGCGAAAGAGGGGTGCTGCACATGAGCTACCTTGCTGCCAACTTCGCCGCGGTCATCAACGGAGTCAGCGAGATACACGGCCGGGTATCGAAGGGCATTTTTCACCCCCTGATGCCGGGTCTCACTGTTGACGAGGTGCCGATCACTGCGGTGACAAATGGGATTCACGTGCCCTCGTGGGCAAGCCGCGAGGTCTCGCGGCGCCTGGCGCCCGACGGGCATCGTCTGTGTGGCCCGGACTACGAAGACGCAGCGAAGTCGATGTCAGATTCAGAGATCTGGCAGATGCGGCAGAGCTGTCACCGGCACTTTGTCGGCGAGCTGACCAGGCTCTTTCAGCACTACCTCAGCAGTCGGCCCTACGCCTCCTCCTACCTGCGCGATGCGCTGGATTACCTGAACCCCTGCGCGCTGACGATCGGGTATGCGCGGCGTGTGGCTCCATACAAACGGTTGGGTCTTCTCTTCAGCGACGTTGATCGTCTCGCGCGCCTGGTCAACAATCCGGAGCGCCCGGTGCGTATCTACATCGCCGGTAAGGCGCACCCGCAGGACCAGGCGGGCGCCGACATTCTCGCGCACGCAGTGCGAGCATCGAAGCGGCCGGAGCTTTCAGGTCGCGTTGTCATTATCGAAGGCTATGACATGTTCCTCGGGCGCCTGCTTGTGCAGGGCGTGGATCTCTGGCTCAACACGCCGCGGCCGCCGCTCGAAGCCAGTGGGACCTCGGGGATGAAGGCAGCGGCCAACGGCGTCCTCAACCTTTCGACCCGCGATGGTTGGTTTGCCGAAGGCTACAACGAGAAGAACAGTTGGCAGATCGGCGGTCGGATGTTTGATCGCTCCGAGGTGCAGGACGCCCATGATGCCGAAGAGCTGTATCGCCTCCTCGAAGACGAGGTCGTGAACGAGTACTACGACCGCAACGCAGAGGGCGCTCCCACCCGCTGGGTGGCGCGGGTTCGTGAAAACCTGGCGACCATGCCGGCGCAGTTCAGCTCAGAGCGCATGGTGGGCGACTACGTGCGCATCGGGTACTCTCGGCTCAGCGCGGCGGCCGACGACCTCAGCGCAAACGACCACGCGGGATCCCGCGAACTCGCTGAGCGCCATCGCCGGATTCGTGAGGGATTCCCTGAGCTCGAAGTTGTCACGGTAGAGCACGCGCAAACCGATTCGCTGACCATAGGCGACACGGTTCGTGTCGGCCTGAATGTACGTCTTGGGCCCCTGGCTCCAGAGGACATTCGGGCGGAGTTTGTCTATGGATATGCTGACAGGAATGGCGAGCTGCGCGACGCGAGCACCATCGCGCTGGAGTTGGAGTCACGGCTCAGTGACGGAGTGTTTCACTACACAGTGAAGTTCCCGCTCACTCGCGCCGGACGTTTTGCGACCGGTGTGCGTGTGCGCGCAGCAATGCTCAGCCCCTATGACGACGTACTCGCTGATCTGACGTGCTGGGCCTGAGTCGTTCCGGCGTGAGCTGGCCCCTCAGGGGTTCAGGTGCTGCTCAGGGTTACGTTGAAAAGTACGAATGCAGCGCGGGCAGCAGAAGTACACGTTCTGCTCCTCGTGTTCGACGAAGGGCGCGTCTTCGGTGACGCGGAACACCTCGCTTGAGACCGGGCACTGTGTCAGGTCGCCGATCGCTGCGCCGGGCTGGGCCACGAGGTCTGCCGGATCGTATTGTCCCTGCCGCAGTACATGGTCCATGTCGTTGTGTGCATGGTCCGCATGATTGTGCCCTGCGTGTGCTTCGGCTTCATCGGCAGCGGCCGGCTGAGAGTCTGCAGCCTCTTGCTGTGCGTCGGCGTGCTCGGCGTGCTCGGCGTGCTCGGCGTGCTCGGCGTGCTCGGCGTGCTCGGCTTCATTCGCTGCGCTGTTGTCAGTGACAGGCTGCGCAACGTTCGCCTCACTCGCAGAGTCCTCACTCTTGTCGCAGCCGGCTGCGAAGAGCACCAACGCGATGGTTGCCATGATTGCTTTGATTCTCATCCTTCTTCTCCCTGTGTTTCGGCGGCGGACCGTCCGCTGCCTTCGTTTGCCGCCACGACCGATGTTTGTCCGGCGTGGCGAATTCTGAACTTGAGCTCTTCGCTGAATGACGTGAGGGTCGGGACCACGAAGAGGGTGATCAACTCGATGGACATGCCGCCCAGGATCGGCAGCGCCATGGGGCGCATCACGTCGGCGCCGGTGCCCTGACTGGTCATGACCGGAAGGAGTGCGAGCAGCGTCGTCGCGGTTGTCATCAGACACGCGCGAATTCTCCGCGTGCCGGCCTGTACGACCTTGTCCGTGATTTCGGAGAGGCTGCGCGGGTCCTCGCGAAACTCGCGGCGAAGACACTCCGACATGACAACGCCATCATCTGTCGCGACCCCGAAGAGCGCGATGAAGCCAACCCACACAGCGACGCTGAGGTTCGTGGGCTCCAGGTTGAAGACGTCACGAATCGGTGTGCCGAAAGCCGACCAGCTCATGAACTGCGGGTCAGCACACAACCAGATGAACACGAAGCCGCCCGACAGAGCGACGACAATGCCGCTGAAAATGATCAGCGCAGTGATGATCGAGCGGAACTGCAGATAAAGAACCATGAAGATGGTCAGCAGAACCAGAGGTACGAGCAGCGACAGGCGCTTGTTTGCCCGCTCCGTGTTTTCCCAGGAGCCGGCGAACGACCAGCTGACGCCCGGCAGGACCTGCAGCTCGCCGTCGCGTGCTGCCCGATCGAGGGCGTCAGACACCGAGGCGATGACCTCGCCGTCTCCGGTACCTTCGCGGCGGTCAAACATGACAAAGGTTGTCAGACGGCCGTCTTCTGAACGCAGCATCTGTGGGCCTCGCACGAACTCGATATCGGCGACTTCGCTCAGGCGAACAGGTGTTCCGTTCGGCGTGTCGATGAGTATCTCGGCGATGCTGTTTGGATCATCGCGCAACGCGCGCGGATACCGCATCGTGATGTCGTAGCGATTGCGGCCGTCGATTGTG
>JAUICO010000055.1 GCA_030427825.1 bacterium
GGTGCCGGAGGCGCGGGCCGGCGCTTCGCGAATCCACGGTGCCAGCTCAGTCCCAGCCCCCCGAAAGTGTACGCACGCTGCTCGCCGTTCAGCGCCCGGATCACGGGAATTCTGGCGAATACGTTGATATCCACCCGGCTGCCGGCGCGAAATGTCACAGATGGCTTGATCGTCACCAGAAGGCCGCCGCTGTCGTGGCTGTGCTGTCCATCTTCAAGTGCCGAGCCATCCCATTGAATGCCTGCGCGGGCACCGGCCTCGAGCCAGGAGAGCGCGCGCCAGCGGGCACCGAGATCGGAAGAAAAAGAAGCGCCCGCCTGCCAGTCGTAGCGGCCTTCTGCGGGAACTCGACCGAGCACAGACGCGATCAGAGTAACCGCGCCGAGATCCTGTTCGCCCACGAGCCCTGCGCCAACAACGAAGGCGCCTGTTCCGGGCTGGACCTCCGCCGGAAGGAGGGCTCCCTTGTCGTCGCGAATTGCAGGGGCGGTGGGCACGCCAAGGCCTGCGATGAGCCCGAGCCGCGTCGCACCCGACTGCGACTCGACCAGAGGCTGTGCAAGGTAGAGTTCGATGTCGCCGATCGACGTTGCCCGCGCGCTTTCTACACCGAACTGCTGCAGGCGCCGCTGAATGACGGGGGCCCGCAGTGCCAGGGATGTGCCGCCGAACAGCCGCAGCCCTGCCGTCAGGTCAAGTGCGGCTTCGCCTACTTCAAGCGCACCGGCACCGGCACCATATCGCCAGGCTCCGACGGTGAACGTGGCGCCCATTGAGAGGTGCGCACCATCGTCGGTTCGTGGTGCGTCGGTGACGCACGCGAGGGCCGTGTCCGGACAGCTGCAGCTGGTGCACGCCGACGCCGTTGGGGCCGCGATGGTAGCCGCGAGGCACCCGGCTGCCGCGGCAAGGAAAAAGGCCGTGATGAATGCAGGGTTGTGCGCCGTCAGCGACAGTGAATTCATGGACGCCCCGTACGCCACTCTGCCGCAATTGCAAGCCGCGTTTTTCATCATTGCTTGCCGCGTTTGAGCCGACGTGGCAGGCGCGGCGCCGGAAAGAGTGCTGAGAGCGGGTACGAGACCGATGTCACAGCTGGCGCAGGATATTCTGATACGGGCGATGGTCGCGACAATGATGTTGTCGATGGGCCTGGGGTTGACCGTTGGTGCGCTCAAGGAGGTGGCGAAGAACGGGCGCCTGATCGCGTTTGCGCTCGTCGCAAACTTCCTCATCATGCCGGCAGTGGGCTTCGGTATCTGTGCGGCGCTTGGGCTGAGCGGAGGAGCCGCTGCCGGCGTCCTCCTCTGCTGCTGCGCTCCCGGCGCGACGATCGGCGCGGTGCTTTGCCGTATCGGTGGCGGTAGCGTCGCTGTGGCCGTCGGCCTCCTGCTGTTGCTGCTCTTCACAAGCGTTATTCTCACTCCCGTCGCGGCGCGCTTCGCAATCAGCTCGGACGTGGGCCGGATTGACTCGACCTCCGTTCTGGGGAGCATCATGCTCTTTCAGATACTTCCGCTGGTCATCGGGATGCTGTTTCGTGATCGCGCCCCGAAGGCAGCAGACACCGCCGAGTTGTGGGCAACACGGGCTGCGACGGGCTTCCTCGTTGCTATCGTCGTCGGCTTCGGTGCAGCGCAGGGGCATCTGATCGGCGAGAACGGCTGGAAGCCACCCGTAGCCACGGCGATTTTCGTCTGCATTGGTCTCTGCGTCGGTGCGTGTATGCCGACCAATCGCGAAACCAGACTGTCGATTGCGTTCATGAGCGCGACGCGCAACGTGTCGCTGTCGATGTTGCTCGCACAGCAGTTTTTCGGTGCCGTTGCCGTAATGAGCGTGATGCTCTTTGCGCTTGTCAGCTACGGGGTGCTGACGCCGGTGGCCTTCGTCGTTCAGCGTGTGTTGGGTCGCGCGGTGGATCCGGAACCTGCCGAGTAGCCACGCCTGCCGAGACGCCGCGTCCGCTCGGCGGAGCGCAGCTGCTGCGCGGGGCAATGTCGAGCGAGAACAGGCTCGCTGTACCCAACGCTGCGGTTCGGGCTGCGCGGCGCTGTGCGGACGGGGCCCCGCTGCTTATGCCGAGGGCTGCTCTGCGCGGGCCGCTGCGGTGTGGCTCTTGCGGTACAGAGCTACTGCGAGGGCCTGGATGGAGGCTGCCTGGCTGAGTTTTGCGAGCCATTCTTTCGGGATCGCTTCGAAGCCATAGAAGGCGCCGGCGATCTGACCGGCGAGGGCAGCGGTCGTGTGTGAGGCCTGACCGAGGTTGGTCGCGCGGAGCACGGCTTCCCTGAAGGACTCGGTTGTGGCGACGCACCAGAGTGCGGCCTCGAGAACGCCGGCGGCGCTTCCGTCGGCTGAGATGTCCCATTCGCGCTTGTCCAGCCACGCTCCCTCAGCGACGGCAGTGCACCTTGAGTCCAGCCCGTCCGGCGCACGGTCCAGCATGAGAATGTCGAAGCGATCTGTACCTTCGAAGGCACGGTGCGTGTAGATCGCCGCCAGCTTTGTCGCGTCGGCAGCCATCGGGTGTCCGTGGGTCAGCTTCGCTACACGCGAAGCGATGTCGCGCGCGGTGGGCGGAACCTTTCGGTAGATGATTGCGACCGGCGCCGACCGGAGCAGGGGCTCTCCGTCGCTGCCTACCGTTGCGTTGCCGGGGACAGCGTTCGGGTTGGCTTCGAATGTCTCAAGCGCGCTACGACTTGCAGGCGAGAACCCGAAAGAGAGGCCATTGCTGCTGAGGTGCCCGCGGCGAAACCACCGCAGATAGCTCCGCATCGTCGCCGTCGGATCGAAGGGCTGGTTGGCGATCAGGCTCTCTGCGGTGCAGAGCGAGAGGGAGACGTCGCCCGAGAACTGGCCGGGCATCAGCCCGAAGGGCCCGCCACCGCGCATATCGGTGACGGGGGCGAAGCTACCTCGACGGCGATGCATTGTGGACACGCCCACGGCTCCACCGCACGCCTGCCCCAGCATTGCCGCTATGGCCTTACCTTGATCCATAGTTGCGCTTCCCCCCGGAATCCCATGACTGGTCGGATTGAATTCAGACAATGCGCCGTGTGAGGGCGCGACGTCAACAATTTGCGCGATCGTCGCTTTCTGCGGCGCGCGGTACCAGGTTGCCTCAACGACCTGCCCGACCCGGAGAGACGATGGCGATCGGAAGCCGCCTGCTACAGTTCACCATCGAGCTCGCGGATACCTCTCGCGGGATCTATGAGACGATAGAGCTGCGGGTCGCACAGCACGCGTCTGAGACTCCAAAGTACCTGTGCTGTCGCCTGCTTGCGGCGTTGGTGCACTGGGAGCCGGGCATCGAGTTCTCGCAGGGTGTCTGCGTCGGAGACGAGCCTGCGGTGTGGTGCCGCGACGCCTCCGGTTCTCGAGCGCTCTGGATAGAGATTGGCCTGCCTTCAACGACCATCATCAAGAGGGCCCTGCGCGAAGCCGACCGCTTCATCATCTACTCGCACCGCGGTGTTGACGCTCTTCAGGGCGCCCTGGCGGTACGCGAACTGCGAGGTGTTCGAGATCGAATCGTCGCAAAGGCCTTCGAGGTCAGCGCGTTGGAGGCGCTCGGGGCCACGATCGAACGGCGCAATGTCTGGCATGTCACGATGGTAGACGGAATCGTATGGGTGTCAGTCGGAGGCGAGTCCATCTCGCTGGCGCCGCAGGACGTCCCGGCGTGACGTCGGGACGCGTCTGCCGCGCTCGCTGGTGCTCTACAGGGCGATGAACATGCCGATTGCGCGGGCCGCGATGAGTGCGGCCGCGCTGACGCCGACGCCGAGCAGCATGTTGCCGATCAGGGAGCCGAAGTCGCGCATGAGTCGCCCGGCGCCCCTGCGCAGCGCGAGTGCGTGTTCGCCGTGACTGGAGGTAGAATGGGCTTTGCGGGTTCGTGTGGTCATCGTTGATGCTCCAAGTAGGTGCATGCGAAGTATAACCACCCGCGCAGAGGGCTGCCGTCACGCTTAGGTAGAAGAGTGTCATTGTTGTGTCAGCAAAAGTGTCACCGTTCGTGACAGCGCCGCCCGGTCGACTATTCGAGGTATCATACTACCCGATTTCGAGGGCTGTCGATCCTCCACAGGAACAGCGCGCAGGCATCGCGTGTTGTCGTCTCCGGGCCCACCAGCAGAGGAAGAATCGATGAATCCTGCACCTGTACGAGCGGTGGCTGCGAAGTCGCCGATGCTGTTCCCTTCGCTGCTCTCGCTGTTCCTGGCCTGCTGCGGCGGTTCATCCGCCTCGCAGGCCGCCGAGGGCAGGCCCGCAGGCGACGTACCCGCAAGTGACCGTACAGCAGCGAACTCCATTGAGGCGGATCACGGCGATCTGGTTGCGCAGGCAGATCTTCGACCGCCTACACAAACCGAAGAGATGAGCGAGGAGCCGCGGGTGGTCTGTGAACATGTGATCCGTGTGTATCGCACCCACCCCCTGCGTCCCGAGATCAGCGTCGATGACTGTCTGCCGAATCTGGAGCTCAAGCGCAGCGAGATGCCCCCTTCGAGTTGGACGGCGCTGGCGCACTGCATTCAGCGCGCGCAGGACTCCCTCGCGCTTGAGCGCTGCGACCCTGAAGTTTCGGTAAATGAGGTGTGTCTGCACATGGCCGTGACCATGGGCCAGGTCATGGACGCAGAGACAATGGTTCGTTGCATTCAAGCCGTCGGCGGCGCCGAAGACACCATGAAGGACTGTGGCTGGGAGGGATGGGCCCAGTGCATGAACCGGGCGCAGACCACCGACGAACTCAACGCCTGCGACCCCGAAGCCTACTGGACATGCGAAGGAGAAATGCCCGGTGTCGATCGCGCCCGCGAGCAGGACGCCGAGCTCGTGCGGGTGTGCGAGCGGATGCTTGCAGTGGATCCCGCGGCAGCGCCTTCCGTTGATGAATGCGCCGACCTGATGCACACGTTTCGAGGTCGCATCGGGTCCGACGACTGGATTGCTTTCAGCGGCTGCGTCGCCGACGCGACGGACGTGCCACAGCTGGACGCATGCATCACAACAGGAAGCGAGGCCTACCGCGATTGATTCGCTTGTGCGGTGCGCGACAATTCGCCAGTAGTGGCGCCCACAATCTCGAAATCAGAGCGATGATCGTATCGCGAGGAGTGCCGTGTGGCTGGAAGTTCAAAGGCGACCGTCGTCGCCGGAATCAGCGCTAACCTGATCGTCACCGTGACCAAGTTCATCGGCTTTGCGATCACCGGATCCGGCGCACTGCTCTCTGAGGCCATTCACTCGGCGGCCGACACAAGCAATCAGGCGCTGCTGCTCTTCGGGTTGCGGCGCTCTGAGAAGCCGGCCGACGCGGCTCATCCCCTGGGCTACGGCAAAGCGCGCTTTTTCTGGGGGCTCGTCAGCGCGATGGGCATCTTCTTTCTCGGTGCCGGAGTAACATTGTACCACGGCATCCTCGGCCTCGTTCACCCGCACGAGTCTCACTACGGCGCGACCGCGTGGATTGTGTTGGGGATCGCGCTGGTCATCGAAACCGGGGCGCTGGCGATCGCGGCGAGGGGCATGAGCGCAGACGCGCAGAAGGCCGGCGTGAGCTTTGGCCGCTACGTCAGGGAAGGGCGGGATCCAACCTCACTTGCGGTCCTGCTTGAGGACGGCGCGGCCGTGCTCGGTGTCATTCTCGCGGCGATTGGCATTGCGATGGCGACGATCACCCACAACCCGCGCTGGGACGCCATGGCGTCCATCGCGATCGGCATCCTCCTCGCCTTCGTAGCTATCTTCCTCGTCGCGAAGAACCGCATCTTTCTGCTCACCAAGAGCCTCGATGGTGACATCGCGAAGAGGGTCCTTGACGTCATCGAGTCCCGAGCGTCGGTCGAGGATGTGACGAAATTTCAGGCGGTTCTTCACGGACTGGACCGCTATGGCGTCGCTGCCGAGATCGATTTCGACGGGCGCGTAATCGCCGAGAAGGTCCTCGGGGATCGCTCGATAGAGAGCGTGGCAGCCGAAATGGGCGAAGGTGAGGCCCTGCGAACCTGGCTCGGCCAGTTCGCCGAACAGGTCGTCGAAGCCCTCGGTGACGAGATCGATGTGATCGAAGATGAGATCCGGGGGGCGATCCCACACGCCAGGGAAATCGATATCGAGACAGAGTAGCGAAAGCGCCGAGGGAAGCTTTTCGAGAGCTTTGCGGAAGGATGCGATCGGCAAAGCAACCTACGATGCTGGTACCAGCGTCGGGTTACCCGACCATACATGATCGCCCCGTCCAGAAGAGCAGCAAGTCGCGAGGGTTCTCCTGGACGGGGCGAGGCTGTATTCAGTGCTCATGAGTCAAGAATCCACCGGCCGAAGGCCGATAATGGCTGTCGCCGGCAAGGCGGGCCTCATCAGCGATGAACTCACCGCGCTGTGCGAAGAGCTCGGTCGCCGCGCCGTCGATGCGGGCTTTCGCGTCGCCACTGGAGGCCGTGGCGGTGTGATGGCTGCCGTCAGCCGCGGAGCCCACTCGTCGCCCCGGTATCGAGAGGGGGATGTGGTCGGCGTGCTCCCGGGCTACGGCGCGGATGACGCCAATGAGTGGGTAGATGTGGTGATTCCCACTGGAATCGGATTCGCGCGGAACATGGTCCTGGTGTCCAGCGGAGACGTGGTTGTTGCGGTCAACGGAGGCGCCGGGACCCTGAGCGAGATTGCGCTCGCCTGGCAGATTGGAAAACCGGTCGTCGCGCTGCGTGCGGGCGGCTGGGCGGAACAGCTCGCAGACAGGGTGCTCGATGATCGTCAGGACGAAGCGATAGCCGGAGCCTCATCCGCTGCCGAAGCGGTCCAGCTGGCCCTCGCCGCGATCGGGGCCGCAACGTCCTGAATTAGAAGACGCCGAGGACCCACGCGGCGAATACGAGGGCGCTCAGCAGGCCCAGGATGCCGATCGGGAGCATGACCCGAGTCATAGTGTCATTACGTCTGTTCGTATCCGGCGGATGTCCCGACTTCTCAGGCAGATGCCCCGACGTCTCCGACGCTGCCGGCTGCGGAGCTGCTGCTGCCATGCGCGCGTCGGGCACCGCGGCGCCGGGGGCTGCTTTTGCCGCGTGCCCGGCGTCGGCCGGAGAGCGCAGCGGCGCCGGTGCGATTACGCTGGCAAGCTCGTGCAGCTCCGCCTCGACGAGGCGTATCGTGGTTCCCCTCACCGAAATCTCTTCGCCGGCGACGACCGCATGTCCGTCTGCCGTGGTGAGGCGCGCGGTATCTCCGTGCGCGGCCACAGTGAGCGGGAGGCTGGGTTCAAGCTCTCGCCACTGCCCACTCGGCAGTTGTGGCTCGCCGATACGATCGGGCAGGTGCCCGGCGATGGAGAACGCCGCTTCGCTGTCGGCGCTCCGCACAATGACCCGCCAGCGCGCGACCCGCCCGATCTGGCGCGTGATGCCAACCGTTGAGGCGTCGTAAGCATCGTCGACAACGCTGTCCGCCGTCGACTCCAACGCCGCTTTGTCCGCGGCCCGGGTGGGCGTCCCGGACAGAGTGAGTGTGGCGTCGCCAAACCACACCTCCTCATCAGCGCCGACGCTCACCCACGCGCCGGCGGGAATCCGCTGCTCGGCGACGGAAACGCCGTGGCGGCTGTTCGCGTCTCGCACCTGCAGGGTCCCCAGATGGACCCGAAGCTCCATGTGCTTGCCCGATACCGTGCGATCGTCGACCCTGATGTCGCAGGCGCGGCTACGGCCGACGGTGACCGCGGGTCCGGGAACAACTGTGGCCTCGACGGTGTCATCCTGTATGTCGATTTGAACTCGGATGTCCTTCAATGCGCTACTTCCTATGTGCCTGTGCTTGTCTCGCACTATGCGGGG
This sequence comes from bacterium, assembly GCA_030427825.1. GTDB lineage: Bacteria > Myxococcota_A > Bradymonadia > REDH01 > REDH01 > JAUICO01. The sequence goes on from JAUICO010000055.1 coordinate 7,851, forward strand.
GCCCCGCGTTTGCAGACGACACGGCCACGTTGGAACCGGCGACTGCCGATGAGGCGACCTCAGAATCGCTGTCACTGCCGGATGCATCAGGAGCGGAATTCGACACAGCGCAGTGGGCCGATACCCAGATTATCGTCTCTGTTCGCAACCCGTTGTCACCCTTCGCGCGGAGCACCTGGGAATGGAAGATCCGCGGTGCGTCGGCAATGCTGACCTGGCGGCATGTAAACGTCGATGGTTTTGGCGACCTTCGCGGCCTCTCCCTCGTGTCGGTGGAGTACTTTCGCTCACTTCTGGACTCCCTGGACGCGTGCCTTGGACGAGGCGAGACCGTTGAGACATCAGAAGCGGTCACTACGCCGCGGGACGCAGCGGTGACGTTTACGGTGGTCCAGGGGCCGCGACGGGTCGATCGGCGGTGGTATCCGCGGGGATCACCGGTCTACGACGAGTGTGTTGTCGCAGTAGCGGCGCCATCGATCGCGTCGTCATCGCCGATGAACTGGAGCAACCCATTCTGGATTCCGGGAGAGTACGGATGGATCTCGACGCGGGCCGATCGCCGGGCCCGGGTATACATCGACGGCTACGACACCGGCCGGGACACGCCGATCAGCGGGATGCCCGCCGAGGTGGGCACGCACACGCTGCGTTGGGAGACGCAGGGCGCTGAATCGCGCGAAGAGATTGTGCAGGTCGAGGCCGGCTACACGACGACCATCAACGTGCGATTCGGTGAGTCGCCGCAGTAGGCACGGCGAAGGCGGTCACGGGATCGCAGCCCACGCGCGGATGCGTCGCGGCTCAGACCTGTGACGGCCGCAGAAAGGTGCGCACCAGCTCCATCGCCGGTTCGATGTGCAGCTCGCCCAGGCGGCCGGTGTGCTTCATCAGGGCGATGACCTGGAAGCTGCCCATGAGCACCCAGGCCGCAGCACGCGGTGGAATCGTGGCTTCGATGAGGCCGCCCGCCTGCCAGGTCTGTATCGCTCCGGACAGGCAGGTCAGCGCGCGTTCCTGATAGGGCAGGTAGGTGGAGCGTACGGCCGCGTCGTCGAGCTCGGCGCTGATCACAAAGACCATGCGGGCGAAGTCTGCGTTTGCGTCGACGATACCCCGGTAGAAGGTGACCAGGCGCTCGATCGCGCGCTCCGGCGTCTTTTCCTCCTCGACGATGCGTTCGAGCTCACCGACCAGGCGTGACGCGGTGCCCTCTAGCGCCGCGATGAAGAGCGCCTGTTTGCTGTCGAAGTAGCGATAGAGCAGCGCCTCGGCGACTCCGGCTTCGGACGCGATCTCGCGGGTGGTGGCGCCGTGGTAGCCTTTGCGTGCGAAGACGCGAATCGCCGAGAGGACGATCTGCGTCTTGCGCTTTTCTGCCGGAAGTCTGCGTGTGGCCATCGTGCGCGCGCGGGCCCTGCTGGAGGAGAGTTCAGGCCGCGGTCCTGCCGGGAATCAGCAGTGGGCGGGCGCGCTCCGTAACACACTCTTCTGTGATTACGCACTCGCGGATGTTGTCGAGGCTTGGCAGCTCATACATCACGTCCAGCATGATGGACTCAAGGATGGAGCGCAGCCCTCGCGCCCCGCTCTTCCGTCGCATCGCTTCGGCGACGATCGACACCAGCGCTTCATGGTGAAACTTCAGCTTCACGCCTTCGAGTTCAAACATGCGCCGGTATTGTCGCACGAGTGAGTTCTTCGGTCGCCACAGGATCTCGACCATCTCGCTGCTGCTGAGATCGTCCAGCGTGACGATGACGGGCAGCCGTCCGACGAACTCGGGAATCAGGCCGTATTTCGTCAGATCCTCGGCGCGCACTTCCTTGAGGATCTCGGAGCGATCGCGTTTGGTGCGGGCGGCCTGATTCGAGCCGAAGCCGATGGACGAGCTGCTGAGGCGCCGCTCGACGATTTCGGTCAGTCCCTGGAAGGCCCCACAACACACGAAGAGGATGTTTGTGGTGTCGACTTCGATGAAGTCCTGTTGCGGGCGGTTTCTCGAACCCTCGGGGGGGATCTGCACCTTCTGGCTCTCAAGAACCTTGAGCAGAGCCTGTTGCACGCCTTCACCGCCTACGTCTCGTACGGAGGCCGCTGACCCGCCGCCGCGCGAGATCTTGTCGACCTCGTCTACGCATACGATGCCCTTGCCCGCGAGCACCGGATCGCGGCCGGCTGCGAGCCACAGGTTCTTGACGATGCTCTCGACATCTTCGCCGACGTAACCTGCTTCGGTGAGGCTGGTTGCGTCGGAGATGGTGAAAGGCACACCGAGCTTCTTTGCCAGGGTGCGGGCGATGAGCGTCTTTCCGGTACCGGTACCGCCGATCATCAGGATGTTGCCTTTAGACAGCTCCACTCCGTCGTCTTCGACCGGGTTGTCAGTTCGGATACGCTTGAAGTGATTGTAGACCGCCACGCTGAGCACGGTCTTGGCGCGATCCTGTCCGACAACGTGTTCATCCATGAAGGCGCGGATTGCCTGCGGTCGCATGTCGGCGAAGGTGAGGGTTCCGGCGCCGGCTCTGGGCGCGTCTTCGTCGATGATCTCGCGGCACAGGCGCACGCAGTCGTCGCACACATGCACCCCGTCGGGTCCGGCGATCATCTTCTTCACGTCTCTGGAGTCTTTTCCGCAGAAAGAGCAGCGGATTCGGATCTGCTTGATATCGGACAAACGGGTACCTTTGTCATGGCCGCCCCGGGCGGCAGGTGAGGGGGGAATATCGCAATCAGTGGCGCCAGGCGCAACTTGTGCACGTCGATCCCTATTCCGGCGACGATTGCTTCAATTCCGGCGTTGACAAAAGGCAGGCACGGGGGCAGTTTGCGCCGCCCGGTCGCCTATGGCTGCTCTACTTCGAAGAGCGCTGAGGTCCGGTCCCCCGGTTTCGGCCATTTCGGCAGGCGCAGATTCTGCGTACAAAACTCGGCGGGTTCTCTGGGAAAAGGCAGTGCGCAACGTACTGTGAGGCAAGGCCTCTTGAGACTGCTCCCTCTGTAAACCGCCCTGACCCCGAGAAGCTCAATGTCAGTACGCCTTCGACTCCAACGTCACGGCACCCGTAAGCGTCCATTCTATCGCGTCGTCGCCGCCGATCAGCGGGCTCCGCGCGATGGTCGGTACATCGAACAGCTGGGAATCTACAATCCGCTCACAGAGCCGAACGTAGTCGACCTGGACCTTGAGCGTGTGGAATACTGGCTCGGCAACGGCGCCCAGCCCACGGACGTCGTGAAGTCGGTCATCCGTCGCTTCAAGGCCGGCGAGACCCGCACGACGAAGGACATGGAAGCCTTCTACGCGGAGCGCAACAAGGCGCGTCGCGAAGCTGCCATGAACGTCAAGGTAGTGGTGCCTGAAGCACCGGCGCCGGTTGAAGCCCCGAAGGCTGAAGAGGCGGCAAAGGCCGACGACGCAGCCCCGGCAGAGGCCGCTGACGCTCCCGCAGCAGAAGCCGCGCCCGCAGAAGAGGCAGCGCCCGCCGCTGAAGCTGCTCCGGCAGAGGCCGCACCCGCAGAAGAAGCTCCGGCTGCCGACGCGCCTGCGGACGAAGCGCCCGCAAAGTCTGACGACTGAACTCATCGGCACATCGCTGCCAACCCAACGAGGAACGCATGGCCGACGCCACTGAGCTCTACAACAACCTGACCGGAACGATACTTCGTTCAATCGTCGGCTACCCGGACCACGTTGAAATCGAGGTCAAGAACACATCGGCGGGGACTTCGATCACCGCTCGCGTGCACCCCGACGACACCGGTCGCGTGATCGGCAAGAGCGGCGCCACCATCGAAGCAGTGCGCGCCGTCATTGAGTTCGCCGCAGGTCGGCAGGGCGACGCTGTCGCCTTCGAACTCGCGGATGGCTGAGGAGCGCTGGCTCAAGTTCGGTCGAATCGGTCGCGCACAGGGTCTGCGCGGCGAGATGCGCTTCACGCTCTACAATCCGAGCACGGAACACCTTCCCTTGATCGAACGGGTGCGTCTGCAGTTCGGCACGGCTCCGCCTGTCGAATTCGACGTGCGACGCATCCGGCCACAGGGATCGCGGACCATCATCTCTCTCGACGGTGTTGCCGACCGCACGGCCGCAGAGCAATGGACCAACGCAGAAGTCGAGATCCAGGCGTCGGTATTCGCCGCGCTCGAAGATGAGGACGAGTTCTACTCGTGGCAGCTTGAAGGCATGGACGCGGTCGACGCGGCAGGCTCACGGGTGGGCGAGGTGCGCGGGCTGGTCGACTACGGCGCAGGCGACATTCTCGTCCTGCGTGTGCGGGGCCGCGAGCTGATGATCCCCTTCGCGCGCCCGTGGGTCGTCGAGGTCGACGAAACGGAGCGTCACATCATCGTCGAGATCTCCGAATTTGAGGACGCATGAAGGTCTGCGTGGTCACGCTCTTCCCGGAGTTCTTCGACGGGCCCATGCAGGTCTCGATTCCCGCTCGTGCCATCGAGCGCGGCGAGCTGCGATTCGACACGGTCCAGATTCGAGACTTCGGCAAAGGCGTGCACCGCAGTGTCGATGACACGCCATACGGCGGTGGCGCCGGGATGGTGATGCGTGCGGTTGAGCTGGGTCGGGCGACCGCTGCGGCGAAAGAGCGCCTGCCGAACGCGCCGGTCGTGTTGATGAGCCCGCAGGGGGCCAGACTGACCCAGGGCCTGGCGGCGCAGCTCGCCGAGCTCGACGAGCTGATCCTCGTGTGCGGGCGTTACGAAGGGGTCGACGAGCGCTTTGTCGAACGCCACGTCGACGCGGAGCTGTCGATCGGCGATGTGGTCCTCAGCGGCGGCGAGGCCGCGGCTTTCTGCGTAATCGACGCCGTCACTCGGCTTCTTCCCGGCGTGCTCGGCAATGCAGACTCGGCTCGTGAAGAGAGCTTTGTGACGCCGCGCCTCGAGCACCCGCAGTTCACGCGTCCGCCTGTATATGATGGATTGTCTGTACCGCCGGTTCTGGTGTCAGGAGACCACGCAAGGATCGATCGCTGGCGTCGCAAGGCTGCGCTGTTGCGGACCCTGCAGCGGCGTCCCGACCTGCTGCCCGAAGGCGCGATGAGCGACGATGATCTCGACCTGCTCGCAGATGATCGCGACCCGGTAGACGGGTGGCTCCAAAAGCCGCGAAAACTCGAATCGTCGAGTTGACGCCCCGTTGCTTCTGTGACAGAAGCGCGCGCCCCGCCTCACGGCGGCTCTGACTCGCAGAGGACGACTTATGAGTGTTCACCCGCTGATCGATAAAATTGAAGCCCAGCAGCTGCGCCCCGCCGAAGGTGAAGGTTCGCTGCCCGAGTTCGGCGCCGGTGACACGGTTCGCGTGCACTACCGAATCATCGACAGCGGCAAAGAACGCATCCAGGTGTTCGAAGGCGTCTGCCTCGGTGTGAGTGGTGCGGTGAACCGACGCACCTTCACCGTCCGCAAGATTTCGCACGGCACGGGCGTGGAACGCGTATTTCCGCTCCACAGCCCGCTGATCGCCAAGCTTGAAGTGTCGCGACGCGGTCGCGTTCGACGCGCCAAGCTGTACTACCTGCGCAATCTCTCCGGCAAAGCGGCTCGTATTCGCGAGAAGCGCGACTGGTGAGCTTCTACGGGCCTCGCGCATTTCTTCGCGCGGCCTGCTGAAGTGCGGAAGACACTGTGATCCGATCGTCTCATGGCCGCTGAGAAAGCGCCTGCCTCGCGGAAGGCGACAGGTCGACGTGCACGTACGTGTGACTCCGTTGATTCGGCGCGGGACGAGCAGCTGCAGCTGAAGATCGAGCGCTTTTTGATAGGCGACGTCGAACGAAGTCTTCATCGGCGCGGCGTCACCTGCGTAGTGGGCGCCGACGAAGCCGGCCGCGGCCCCCTCGCGGGCCCGGTGACCGTGGCGGCGGTCGCCCTGTGTCCCGGCGATCTCGGCTGGTGCGAAGGTCTCGACGACTCGAAAGCGCTGCGCCTGTCAGAGCGCGAGCGACTCTTTGCTATCGTGCAGGAACGCGCGCTCGCCTGGGACATCCTCCATCTGTCGGCCGCCGAGGTGGACCGGCTCAACATTCTGCAGGCTTCGCTGGAGGGGATGCGCCGCGTGAGCGAGTCGGTGCGGGGTGCCGTAGGGGCCGACACGTGGGCGCTGATCGATGGCAACCGTCTGCCACCGGGGCTGGCGTCGCCGGCGTCCTGCCTGGTCAAAGGCGACGCGCGATCCTATGCGATCGCGGCAGCATCTGTGCTCGCAAAGGTCGCTCGCGACCGGGTGATGATCGAGCTGGACGCGACGTATCCGGGCTACGGGTTTGCGCGGCACAAGGGCTACCCTACGCGGGCTCACATGGCGGCGCTGGCGTCGCTGGGAGCCTGTCCTGAGCACCGGCGCAGCTTCGCCCCGGTGGCGGCGGCAGTCGCCCGAGCGGAGGACGCGAAACCCGGTTGAGGTCTCCACGATAATCCCCGCCGTGACGATCTACGAGGCAGTAGAGGAGGGCGGGGGACATGAACCGACGACAGCGCGGCAGTGACGGCGAGGCGATCGCGGCCAGGTGGCTTGAGCAGCGTGGCTACGAGATCCTCGCTCGCAATGTGAATTTTCGCGCGGGAGAGCTGGACCTCATCGCGAGCGACGGCGACCAGATTGTGTTTGTTGAGGTTCGCTCCCGTGAAACCTCGACGGGGCCGCGCGGGGCGGACACCGTGACCTTTCCGAAGCAACGGAAGCTGACGCGTGCTGCGTTGCTGTGGCTGCAGCGGGAGGGCCTGCGTCGCGTGAGCGCCCGCTTCGATGTGGTCGGCGTTGATCTGGCTCAGAGATCGGTCTGCACTCACATACGCGGCGCGTTCGACGCGCGGTGAAGCCGCTGTGCCGTCAGGGATCCGTTGGGCCCGTTCAGATAAGCCGGTGTCGATTGAGCCGGGCAGCTGTCGGACGTCTCAGATCTCGTCGGGCACGCGCGCTGCGGGTACGCAGAAGCCTTCATCTGCGGACGGTGTGGCCCGCTCGCAGGTGGATCCGCCCGGACACTCTGAGGTGGTCTGGCAGGTCTGCGAGCAGAAGGCGTCACTGCCCTTGTAGACGACGCAGAGGCTGCTGCTGCACTCGGAGGCTGCGTCGAAGACGCAGGTGCCGGCGATGCCGTCGCCCGAGGGCAGGCAGATGCGTTCGACCTCTGGCGCCCGTGGCATCTCGCAGGTCTCGTCGTAGTTTTCCGAGCAGGCGGCGACAAATGCCGTCGCGCACAGCATCAGGACGGTTGCGATAGCGCGGTTCATGGGCATCCCGTGAGGGTTTCGTGGCGCGTTGCGCCGGTGATTACAGCGGGGCGAATGTTGCCGTGCGCCAGCCGCCGTGTCAACGCGGCGGCAATTGCTTCCTGCGACCGGGGTGCGTCTTGACACTCCAGGAGGCGCGCGGATAGAGTTGTCGCATGGATTTCAGCGGTTCTTTGGACCGATTCAGGTGGGTCTGAGACAGGCTTACGAGCCGGTCTACAGAGGCAATTCGCGGGTCACTGCGTCTCGGGAGCCGCCGAACAGGCCACAGAACGAGCCACAGCGCCGCTGACGAAGACAAGAATTCCGGTCGCAAGGTACAGGCCGCAGTGTTCCGATCACAGTGGGGAAAGTGCGTATGATCAGCAACTCGAGACGGATGTTGGTTGCGGTGTCAGCTATGGCAGTGGCGCTGTGCGCTCCTGCTCTGATTGTGACCACGACGGCCTCTGCGCAGGCAGACTTCGAGTTTCAGGAAGCCGCCGAGCCGGCCGCTGTGCCGCAGCAGGCGACGATCAGCCCTGCGGACGTTGCGGCATTGGACGCGGCCGACGCGGCTTTCGCGCGCGACGACTTCGAGAATGCGAGCATTCAGTACTGGCAGGTACTTGCTGACGATCCGGCAGCAACCGATCCGGCGACTTCACGGGCGCAGTTCGGTATTGCCCGCTCGCTCGTGCGCATGGGGCTGCTGCAGGGAGCGCTGCTCTTCTTCGACGAGATTGTCGCCCGCGGTCCGCAGCACCCCCACTTTCAGGAGTCTGCACCGTGGATGGTGTTGATCGCCCGTCGCCTTCCGGGCGACACGGAGATGCTTCGTCGCGTGTCGGTGTTCGCGGAGCTCTTCCCCGACCGGGTTGAGGACAAGTACCGCGACGAGATGGCCTACATGCTGGGTCAGCACTTCTACAACGTCGGCGACCTTGAGCGCGCCCTGCAATACCTCGATGTGGTGGCGCAGACGTCGGACTTCTACCCGCGCTCGCTCTTCCTCGCCGCGATCACGAACGTTCGCAGCTACGACGCGCAGCCCGCGGTCAACAGCCTCCGAGAGCTGCTGGTGCTGTCAGAGCAATCCCGAGGAAGCGACGAGGAGATGCAGAAGTTGGGCGACCTCGCGCGCATCACGCTGGCGCGGACCTTCTACTCGACGGGCGAGTACGACAAGGCGCTGCAGCACTACGGCGCCATTGAGCAGGCCGATGCGTATTGGCTTGAGGCGATCTTCGAGTCGTCATGGGCGTACTTTCAGACGGATGAGTACAATCGGGCGCTGGGCAATCTGCACAGCCTGAACTCCCCCTTCTTCAACGATCGCTATTACCCGGAAGCTCCTATCCTTCAGGCGGTGATCTTCTTCTACAACTGCCGCTTTGAAGAAGTGCGACTCATCATCGATGAATTCAACTACGTGTACGTGCCGTTGCGAGAGGAACTGCAGATCACCCTCGACGGCCTCTTCTCGGATGAAGACGCATTCAACTTCCTTCGCGACGCGGACGCCCGCGCGGAGACCGAGAAGGGCTTCGACCCGCGCCTCAGCCAGATCGTGGCTGCGACGCTGAGCGACCGATCGCTGGTCGACTCCCTGGCCTTCATCGATCAGCTGGATCGCGAAGCCGCATACATCGAAGGCGACGCGACCAGTTGGACGGGCACGGAGCTGGCTGACTACGTGTACGGCGAGATCGTCGCGATTCGCGAGCTGTCGATCGGCGATGCCGGTTCGCTGGTGCGCGGTCGACTGGAGACCATTCTTCGAGAACTGCAGGAGAAGGAGCGAGAGGCCAGCGCGATTCTTGTTGAGACTGACCTGGCGGAGGCGAACGCGATCTCGGCCGGCCTGCGCGGCGAGCTGGCCGGCGCCGGCGGTGCCGCCGACGGTGAGCCCCGCGAAGTGCACCCGGAGCAGATGTTCTGGACCTTCGACGGGGAGTATTGGCGCGATGAACTCGGTTACTACTCGTACCATGTGGCGTCGCGCTGCCAGGATGGTGAATGAAGCAGGCTGAACTGCGAAGAAATCGAGAGACTGTCAGCGCTGCGGGACCTGCCGCGCCACGACGGGAAGAACGACGACGGGAAGAACACCGCGTCTGCAACGGCAGGCAGAGGGACATGAGCATGCGGACATCCAGTTACCTGATTGCGCTGGCGGCCTTCGGCCTGCTGGCGTTTGCTTCGAGTGCCTCGGCCCAGGTCGAAGAGCAGAAGGAGGAAGCGGAGGTTCAATCCTTCGAGATCGACCAGGTGGAACGTGAACGCGTGCTCGAGGAGGCCCAGTCCGGCCCCGAGACCGACATGTCCTGGATGCAGGACGACGTTGACATTCAGGAGCTGGAGCGTCGCGAGACTGCTATCCGCCGTCTGCGTGACCTTGTCGAAGGGACCCCGACCGGAGACGCGGGCCGGCCGGAGTACATGTTCCGCCTCGCGGAGCTCTACTTCGAGCAGGGACGAACCTACGAGGCACGCGCCTACGAGCGCCGCGACGAGGCATTTGCGATTCGTGCGCAGAACGAGCGCCGTGCGGATGCATACGAGCAGGCTGCGGCGGACGACCTTGCCCAGTCAGAGCGGCTCTCGAGCGACGCGGCGGCGCTGTACGCGGAGCTGTACCAGACCTACTCTGACACCTACGAGAACATGGACGCGGTGCTCTACTACCTGGGTTCCTCGTTTCTGCGCATGGAGCAGCGGGAAGCGGCCAAACAGATCTACGAAGAGCTGGGTACCCGGTACCCGCGCTCGGACTACCTGCCGCAGGGCATGCTGATGCTTGGCGAGCTCGCCTTCGAAGCCGGCGACCTGGAAGAGGCGCTGCGATACTACGAGATCGTAATCCAGCGGCCAAACTCTGTGGCGTATCCCTACGGGCTCTACAAGAAGGCCTGGTGCCTCTACAACATGGCGGCCTCGCGCGGCGAATTTGAAGAGGCCCTGCAGCTGCTTTATGACGCCGTGCAGGCCTCGCAACAGACCGCGTCCGGACAGCGCATGGCGCTGACCCGTCAGGCGCTCCGTGACATGGCGCTCTTCTATGCTGAGGTCTACGACGGCGACCGCGCGATGGCCTTCTTTGAGGAGATTGCGCCGGATGACTACGTCGATCTGGTCGAGCGCCTTGCGCGAATCTACGGCGACAAGGCCCTCTATGATGACTCCAACACCCTGTACCAGCAGCTGATCGCGTTGAATCGCGATAGCTTCAAGGTCGTGCAGTACCAGGCGGAGATTGTCCGCAATACACAGCCGGACGAGAGCGCATCTGAGGTCGACATCGTGCGAGAGATTCGCGCCCTGGTCCGCCTGTTCAACACCTCGCGCTCATTTGACGATGCGACTCCAGCGCTGGTCGCCGAGGTCAGCACGAGCATCGAGACTCTCCTGCGGCAGGTGGCGACCACCTACCACCGGGAAGGGCAGGTAACCCAGAACGAGCAGTACTACGCGTTGGCGTTCTCGTTGTACGAGGACTACGCGGCGAATTTCCCCGATGGGGAGCACGCGTACACGATGTGGTTCTACTACGCCGAGATGCTGTACCGGAACGAGGACTGGCTGGCGGCCGCGAACGCGTATGATGCGGCGCTGGCCCGCTCGCCGCAGGAAGGCGGACAGTACGATGATGAGGCAAACTACGGCTCCTGCCTGGCGCGCACGAAGCTGGTGGACCTGAGCGGTACGACAACAGCGACAACCGGTCAGGCGATGGCGGCGGAAGACGATCTGCCACCGATTCCGCAGCCGCGGGAAATCCCGGAGGAGTATCAGGTCATGATGTCCTCCTGCGATCGCTTTCTTGCGAGCGAGCCGGAGCCCGCAATCGCCGCCGAGATCGAGTACGCGGTGGCCTATGTATACTACGATTACGACCACCTCGACGAGGCGGTGGACCGCTTCGGTGGTCTCGCGTTGTCTCGCGGCGTCATCGACGAGCAGCGCTCACTGGTCGCCGCCGAGCTGGTGCTCGACAGCCTGGTGCTGCAGCGAAAGTATGGCGAGATGCGAGAGTGGATCGAGCGCATTCAGGGCTCCAGCCTGAACAACACAGAGCTGGGCCCGCGCCTGCTGCTGCTGCACGAGCAGATTTCCTTCCGCGAGTGTCGCGACATGCAGACTGCGGACGACCACGAGGGCGCATCGCAGTGCTTCTTTGAGTTCGTGAACAACAATCTGGACTCGGAGCTGGTCGACCGCGGGATCTACAACGCGGCGATCTCGTTCCGCGAGATTAACAATCTCGACTACTCCATCGCGATGTTTGAGCAGCTTCCGGTGCTGGCCCCGAATTCTGACCTGGTTCCCGACACGGTATACGAGCTGGGTCGTACCTTTCATCGCCTCGCCGTCTACGATGTCGCAGCGGACTACTACGAGCGCTACATCGGCTACGAAGACGAGGGAGAGAACGCTGTGAACGCGTTGGCAAACGCGGCGCAGTTCCGCCAGGGCCTGGGGCAGCACGAGCTCGCGTTGCGCGACCTTCGTGCCTACATCGATGTCGTAGAAGACAGCGATGACCACGGTGACGAGGCGGAAGCGGAAGCGCAGTATCAGATCGGTCGTACCCAGCGTGCACGTGGAGAAGACGACGCTGCGATTCGGGCGTTCGAGAAGGTTGTTGATGATTTCCGTCGCGACGCTCCGAGCCGCGCGATCGAGGCCCAGGGGCAGATCGCGGACATCTACGCAGAGCGGGAACGTGAAGATCGTGCCCGACGAGCCTACAACGACACGCTTGAGTTGATCCGCGGATTGGACCCGGAGACGCGCGCTGAGCTCAGTTTCGGCGCTCTGGATGCCGCGTCGAAGGCGCAGTTCATGCTGGCCGAGGAGGTGTTCGCCCGATTCGAGGCGACAGACATTGAGGGCCGAACGGATGAGGCCATTCAGGAAGCGGTGCGCGAGAAGCAGGAGCTCGGCGCAGAGGCGACGCGGCTCTACGACGCCGTCGTGTTCGAGTTCGCCCGACCCGGTTGGATGATCGCGTCGCTGACCCGCCTCGGACAACTCTACCACGTATTCTACAAGCAGGTGATCGACGCGCCGGTGCCCCGTGGACTCGATCCGCTGGTCGAAGAGGAATACCGCACCGAAATCGAGCGAATCGCCGAAGATCAGCGCCAGGAGGCGATGGCGCGCTATATGCGAGCCATCGAGATCGCGCGCGAGACCGGCTGGTTCAACAGCTACTCCGAGCTGGCTGCGCAGCTGCTGCAGGAGATCGATCCGGCCTTCCGCGCCGGCAGTGAGGCGCGCATTCCTGCGGGCTACGACTCGATCGGATTCTACCGAAGCGGCTACCTCGCGCCGAGCGGTGCGAATGAACTCTCTATCGGCGCTCCCTCGGGAGGAAACGAATGAACAATCTGAAGCTCAGTCACACGACGATGATCGCGAATCTCAGGGGATTCGCCGCCTGCGCAGTGGCTGCCGGAATGCTGTTGATTTCGGCATGCGGCGGTGGGCAGACGACGACAACCACTACGACCACCGAAGCGACCGGGCCGACGACGGTCACAGAGTCACCCCAAAGGGGCGGGCGGCACGATGCGACGCCTGTGGAGACCGGGCCCACCCCGGAGGAGATCGCTGCGCGACGGGCCGCAGAGGCTCGCGCGGCCCTCGACCAGGCGGCGGAGCTGTACGACGCAGGCAGCGTCGGCAACCGGCCGTATGATCGCATCGCCCAGCTGTTGAATTCGTCGCTGGAGGTGAACCCTCAGCAGGCGGAGGCCTGGTTCAATCTGGGCCTGCTCAATCATGAGCAGGGCGACACGCAGGCAGCGATCGAAGCCTACGAACAGGCAGGCAGCGTTGACCGCTACTTCGCCCGCGGCCTGGCGAATATCGGCATGATTCAGCTTGAGCAGGGCGACGAAGCCGCGGCTCGTGCTACCTTCAGACAGTGCATTGAGCGCAGCCAGATCGAGCCCGGATGCAACATCAATCTGACGGTCCTGGAGATGCGTGCCAACGCCGGACGTCCGGCGACCGAAGAGCAATCACAGCAGTGGATCAACCGCCTCCGTTTTGCTCTTGGTGGCGATGCAATGAACGCAAACGCGTACGCGAATCTATCTCGTGTGTACTTCGAGCTGGGTCGCGTCGAGCTCGCTCGGCTGGTCTGCGAGACGGCAATCCTGCAGCAGATCGACGACGCGGTGCTTCACAATCAGCTGGGGCTGATCGCCCTCGCAGAAGACGACGTTATTGCGGCGTACGGTGAGTTTCAGGCCGCGGTCCAGCGCGATCCCAACTACCTCGATGCGCACATGAACATCGGCGCGATGGCACTCTCACTGCGAGACCACGCGACCGCTAAGGCGTCCTTTGAGACGGTACTGGCCCAGGACCCTGACAACCTTGACGCGCGCCTTGCATACGGTGTCGCGCTGCGTGGCGTTGAAGATTTCGACGGCGCGGCACGCGAATACAACGCGGTGCTGGCAGCCCAGCCGCAGAACAGCGACGCGATCTTCAATCTCGGCGTTCTCAATCAGGAATTCCTGCAGAATTATGATGCTGCGCTTGAATACTACCGGCAGTATCAGTCGGTCGCGCCGACGGGAGCGCACGCTGAATCTGTGGCGCAGCGCATCACCGTGATCAGTGATCTGCTGGAGTTCATGGACGAAGGTGGGATGTAGATCCGCGCAGGGCAGAGAGCTTTGTACGGGAAAAAGTGTATTTGGTGATGGAACTGCCGCACAACGGTGGTGTCGAAAGCAGTGAAGGCAATCGGGCGATCCGGTCAGGAGGAGTGGGATGATGAAGTATGTAGCCGCAATGGTATCGGTAGCAGCGATGTTGCTCTCGGCCCCTGCGTTCGCGCAGGACGGCGCCGGGGCGGAAGGGGAAGGCGTGATCGTCGGCGAAGATGGTGCGGTGTACGAAGCCGAAACCAACTACAACTTCGAGGACGATATCGTCGAAGGCGCGTTGCTTGCACCGGATGGCGACCTGCTGACGGGCTCTCGTCACGGGAAGACCTCCAGCCTGATCAATATTCGTGCAGATTTTGTGCCTGAGATGGTCCGTTCGGTCGAAGAACTCTGATCGACCTCGAGCGGAACCCCACGTGGACGGCACGGTCGTCCAACTTAGCAGGATAGCGACATGGCGGATTCAAGCGTCTTTGTTTTCGAAATACAGCAGGAAGGTCAGCCCGCCCGGACGGAGCGACTTTCACTGGATGTCATCAAGATAGGGAGCCACGCGAAGTCGCACCTTTGTCTGAATGACCCGGACGTCAGCCGCGTCCACGCAGTTCTCGAGCGCCGCGGCGACGAGGTGTTCCTGATCGACCTGGGATCCGGCCGCGGGACGATGGTGAACGGCGAGCGCATCAACAAGCGCCAGCTTTTCTCCGGCGACCGCATCACGGTGGGCAGCACGGAGGTAGTTTTCCGAATCGGTGCGGCCCGTGAGGAAGCGGCGATTGCGGCGGCTCAGGCCTCGGGTGTCGCCGGCGCCGCGGTGCGTCGCGGCTCACGGACTCCGGATTCAGCGCTATACTCGCGCCGCTTTCTGTCTCGGCCTGCCTCGACCGACGGCTCTGTCGAAATCGCTGTGCTCGCGAACGACTTCGTAATCTACGATGAGATTTTCAACCCGCCGAAGAACATCGTTCTCGGCAGTGAGGCGGGCTGCACCTTTCCGCTGGAACACCCCTCGATGGGCTCCACGCCCTTTACGCTGGTGTCCGCCGAAGGAGGCGAGCCGCAGCTGCACCTGAACGCAGAGATGCAGGGTGAGCTGTACGTCGGAACCGATCGGTACACGATCGCCGAGGCTTTCGAGCAGGGCGTTGTCAAGGGCGGGAAGCGTGGTTCTGTGCGCCTTGCACAGGACACCCGTGCCCGTCTGGTGTTTGGAGATGTGCAGGTCTTCCTGCACCGTTCATCGAAGCCTGCGCTCGTTCTGCCGCCCTATATTGGCGCGATTGCGCCGGTGCTGGTCTTCTTTGGTGTGTCCTTTCTGCTCCATGCTCTCTTCATGGCGCTGATCTTCTGGTACCCGAGCGGTGTGGGAGACTTCGACAACGATCGATTCGATCCGAATAACCGCTTCGTCCAGATGGTAATCGAGGAACCGATCGAGGAGCAGATTGAGGAGCCGGACTGGCTCGAAGAGGACGAAGGGCAGGACGACGGTGCCGAAGGCGAAGAGGGCAGAGCCGGCGACGAGCGCGAAGAGAACGAAGACTCGCGGATGGCCGTTGAAGGCGACAACACCGAGGCACCGACGGAGCTGGCTCGTGCGGAGGCGCGCCTCGAGGCGTTGCAGACGGGTGCTCTGGCAGTGCTGACGAACGTCGGCCCCAGCAGCATCTTTGGGAGCGAGGCATCGGGGTACGATGACCTGACCGCCATCGGCGGTGTCGGTACGGCGGACCAGCTCGGCGCGTCGTACGGTATGGGTGGACTCGGACAATACGGCGGTGGACTGTCGGCGGGTGGTGGTCGTGGCGGCTCCGGTTTCGGCAGCGGACCGATCGCGGTGCGCGGGCGAGCGAGCAATGAGCAGGTGGGTCATGAGCTTCGCGACATCTCGGATCGTTCGGAACGGCGCGTTTCGGTGCGCCCCGGCAACCCTTCAATCCGCGGCCAGCTTGATCGCTCGATCATTCAGCGCGTGATCCGCCAGCATCGTCGCGAGATTCGTGCCTGCTA
This sequence comes from bacterium, assembly GCA_030427825.1. Classification (GTDB taxonomy): domain Bacteria; phylum Myxococcota_A; class Bradymonadia; order REDH01; family REDH01; genus JAUICO01. The sequence goes on from JAUICO010000055.1 coordinate 23,792, forward strand.
CGAGTCTGCGTTGCAGCGTGACCCCGACCTCGACGGTCGCGTAGTTGTGGCATTCGTAATCGACCCCTCAGGGTCGGTGGCCGGTTCGCGGATCGAGAGCTCGACGATCGGAAACAGCAGCGTTGAGAACTGTGTCGCGACCCGTGTACGTCGGTGGCGTTTCCCCGAGCCGCGGGGTGGTGGCACCGTGCGTGTAAGTTACCCCTTCGTGTTCACAGCGGACGGGAACTGAGCCTCGGACGCTCGGCGGCACGCTTGCCGATCTGACGGACGATCCACTAGACTGCAGTCACCGTAGCGTGCGGGCGATCCAGCCCGCTGCGCGGTCATTTTTATGGGAGGGTCGCTGCATGCAGGCGAGGCTTCTCGCAGCAACCATGGTGTCCGTCCTGGTGTTGGCTGCGGGGTGTGATTTTTCGAAGACGGAGTCTCAGCGGCGCGTGGCTGAGGGCGTAGAGTATGTCCATGACGGAAACTACGCGCAGGCCGTTCGGAGTTTTGAGGAAGCGATCGCAGTTCGCGAGGACAACGCGCAGGCGCACTACTATCTCGGGTTGACCCGACTGCAGTACGCGCGGGACCCGAACGGATCCCTCGTAAACCTTGAGCGGGCCGCCGAGCTGGAACCCGAGAACGCAGACGCCCTGTACCAGCTGGGTGTCGCGCTGTCGGAGCTGGACCGTGATGCACAGGCGCGCGAGCGTTTTGAGCGAGCGACTGCGGTCGATCCGAATCACGGGCGCGCGTTGTACCGACTTGGTCTGCTGGTCGAAGCGGACGGCGAGATCCGAGACGCGATCGACCTGTATCATCGCGCCATCCACGCAGAGCCTCGTCTTGCACAGGCGTACAATGCGCTGGGCAGCATCTATGCTGAGTTCGGTCATCCGACCGAAGCGGTGCAGGTGTTTGAGAATGGCCTGGAGAACCGGCCGGGCGATGCGGGGTTGCTGGCGGCGCTTGGGCGCGTTCAGCTGACCGAAGGCAACTACGACATGGCGATTCGTCGTCTGAATGAGGCGCTCGATCGGGGTGCAGACCCGTCGAGCGCAGCCTACAACCTTGCGGAAGCGCACCGTGCGCGTTTTGAGCAGACAGAGGCGGACAGTGACCGCCGAGCGGCGCTGGCGGCGCTGCGGCGAGCAGGCGCAGCGTGCAATCCGTCTGTGTCGCAGATGCGTTGTAGCTCAATCAACAGCGCAATGATCGAATTGGAACGGTCGGCACAGGAGTGAGCGACCGGGTGTGAGTTTGGGCGAGGGAGCGCGATGCGCACCCCGCCGTTGAGAAATCGACAGCGAAGAACTTGGAGTGGATGAGAATGGCAGATTCGGCAGAAGACTTCATCGCCAGGATCGAAGAAGACCCCAATGACGTCGGTGCGATTGAAGGCATCCTCGCGCATTGGACTGAAACCGCGGATTGGGACTCGCTGACGCAGCACATGCCGAGGTTCGCGCGTGGCGTGGACGACCGTGTGCAGCACGCACGCTTTCTGCTGGGCACGGCCCACCTTGCCCGTTTTGCGGCGGAGGCACCGGAGCTTGCGGCGACCCTGACGATCGAGGCGCAGAGTCTCGGACTGAACGGCGATGAGATGGTCGACGCTGTCAACGGCGCATTCGCACCCAATCAGGATTGGGATGGGATGATCGCCTGCCTGCTCGACGCAGTGGAGTCGGCGGCCACCAAACAGGTGAAGTCCCGCCTGCTGAACAAGATGGGGCGCACCTACGAAGACAAGCTCTTCGACCGCGAACGTGCGATCACCTGCTACCAGAAGTCCTTCAAGCTGGACCCGTCCTTCGAGCCTCCGCTCATTGCGGCTCGCGAGGTATACGCTCACGCCGAGCATTGGGAGACCGTTGGGAAGCTGTACAAAATCCAGCTCAAGGTGGCCGATGATGCGTCCAAGAAGGCCCGACTTCTAAAGGAATGGGGCGACATTCAGCTCGACAAGGTCGGCGATCGGGAAGCCGCCCGCGCCACCTTTGAAGAAGCTTTTGAGCTTGATCCGGAGTGCCCCGGGGTCATGGAGACTCTGGAGCGCCTGGAGAGCGCCGACCACGAAGAGGCATCCGGCGTAATCATTTCGCCCGACCTGATGGGCAGTGAAGAAGCGGCGGCGGAAGCGGCGGCGGCGGAAGCGGCGGCAGCGGAAGAAGCGGCGGCGGAAGAAGCGGCGGCGGAAGAAGCGGCGGCGGAAGAAGCGGCAGCGGAAGCGGCGGCAGCGGAAGCGGCGGCAGCGGAAGCAGCGGCAGCGGAAGAAGCGGCGGCGGAAGAAGCGGCAGCGGAAGCGGCGGCAGCGGAAGCGGCGGCAGCGGAAGCAGCGGCAGCGGAAGAAGACGCAGCCGAAGAAGCGGCAGTCGAAGAAGCGGCAGCGGAAGAAGACGCAGCCGAAGAAGCGGCAGCGGAAGAGGCGGCGGTTGAAGAAGCAGCGGCCGAGCCTGCGCCTGCGCCTGCGCCGAAGCCGAAGAGGGCTGCGCGGCCCGCGCGCCGTGCTCGACGGGAAGAAGCCCCGGAGATTGTGGTCTCTGAAGACGAGCGAGAGACCCTGATCGCTGCTGTCACCGCGCGTGCCGGCGACGATCTCTTTGCCGACTTCAGGCAGCGCGCCACCGACGACGAAGCTGCGCTGGATGTTGTCCTTGAAGCGCTCGGTTCACACGACGACGGGTATGAAGTTGCCTGCGGCCTGCTGCCCGCCCTGATCGGACGTGACGAGCTCATCGAGGACCTCGCTGGTCAGCTCGAGGAATCGGATTACGGGTCAGCGTCATACGCCCTGCGCTTTTACGGTCTGGGCGACCAGGAGGGCGCCGAGCGACTGCGTTCAGCTGCCGGCGCCTGGGGCACCCTCGATGCGTCTGCCCTTACATTCGCCGCGAAAGGCAACTGGCGAAAGGCGCAGAAAGCGCTGGCTGAAGCCTTCGAAGGAATGGACGACGCGGACGCGGAGCGTGAGGCCTATCGTGCCCAGGCAAGGCTCGCGCTCGGCCTCGGGAACACCGACAAGGCTGTCGATTCCCTGCGTCGCCTTCTGCGCAAGGCGAAGGACGACCGCTCGGCGAGAGCGTTGATCGCACCGCTCTATCGCTCAGGCGAGAAGTGGAACGCGCTTGTAGATATTCTCAAGTACGACGCCGAGCACGCGCCGGACAGCGACCGGGATCGCAAGCTCGCGATCTACGACGAGATGCTTCGCCTGTACCGCGACGAGCTCAAGCAGGACGTGATGGTGGTCAACACCATGCAGTCGATCCTGAAGGTAGACCCGCAGAACGTCGATGTGATCGACGATCTCAGCGATCGTCTGCGCTCGATGAACCGCTACCCGGACCTCGTCGAGGTCCTGCGCCTGAAGGCGGATGCGGTGCCCGGCCAGGAAGACAAGATCGCCATCCAGACTGAGATTGCTGAGCTCTTTGTCGAGCGCTTCTCGAACCAGGCGGAAGCGATCAAGGCCTACGAGGCTATTCTAGAGATCGATCCTCACCACGCGCAGTCCCTCGATGCGCTGCAGGAAATGTATGAGCGACGTCGCGAATGGCAGAAGCTCATCGACGTCAAGGCCAGGCTCGTTTCGCTCTCAGATGACACCGCCGATCAGGCGCGCCTGCTGAGTGAATCCGCTGAGATTGCCGCGACGCGTATGCGCGACACGGACGCTGCCGTGAATCTGTGGGGCGAGGTTCTCACTATCGATCCGGCAAACGCCGGCGCCCTGGTCGCCCTGGAGCATCTCCACGAGCGCGCCAAGAATTGGAGCGAAGTCGCCGATGTTCTCGGGCGTCGCGTCGACCTCATCGAGGACGAGACCGAGCGGGCCGCCGCGCTGCTCAAGCTGGGTCAGATGTACGGCGATCGTCTCGATCGACCGGACGACGCGCTGCCGTACTACGAGCAGCTTCTCGAGCTTGAGCCCGAGAACTTCCGGGCCAAGGACGCCCTGCGCAAGTCGTACATTGACCTGCAGCAGTGGGACCGTCTTGAGGCCTTCTACGCCCGCGACGAGTCCTGGGCGGAGTACGTACGCCAGGTGGAGAGCCTGGTTGGAAGTGTGGACGATCAGGATACGCAGATCGACCTTCTCTTCCGTGCGACCGAGGTCTGGTCCGATCGGCTGGAGTCACCGGATCGCGCGACGAAGAGCCTCGAGCGTGTGTTGAAAATCGACGAGCGCAATCAGCGTGCCGCCGAGGCGCTCGTTCCGATCTACACCGAGAAGGGCGACTTCAAGCGCCTTCCATCCATCCTGGAAATTGTCCTCGATTCGACGTCGGACAGGGACGCGCGACACGAGCTGATGACCCGACTTGCCGGCATCCACGCAGACCGGCTGCGTTCGCCCGCAGAGGGATTTCGCTGGTTCTCCGAAGCGCTGAGCGAGAAGCCCGAACGCACAGAGATTCTGGACGCGATGCAGTCGGCTGCATCCGCTGCAGATGCATGGACCGAGTTGGAGGAGAGCTACGCCGGGGCGCGCGCAGCGATCGCCGGCGATGATGCGCACGGCGACCAGTGGCTTGATCTGTCGCTGCGTCTTGGTGAGGTATACGACGCACAGCTCAACGATGAAGAGTCGGCCCTGTCTGTATTCGGCGATGTACTCGATCGTTTCCCCGGAAACCGGGTTGCCCTCGATGCCCGCGACCGCATTTTCACCCGGTCCGAGAACTGGGACGAGCTGCTCGGTGTGCTGGAGACCCGACTCGAAGGGGCTGAGAGCGACAACGAGCGTGTGTCGTTGCTTGAGCGCATCTGCGACGTAAACGAGAGCAAACGCGAGGACTACTTCGCTGCGATTGAACGATACAAACAGATCGTTGAGATCGACGGCACCCATGAAGGTGCCATGGTCGCCCTCAATCGTCTGTTTGCTTTGACTGAGCAGCATGACGAACGCGCGGACTCCACGCGAAGTTTGATCGCCCTGTATGAAGGTCGTGGCGACGAGAGCGAGGTGATCCGCTATCGCCTGGATCTGGCGGCGATCGCCGCAGACCAGCTTGGTGACTTTGCGGCCGCTACCGATGAGGCCTCGACGATTGTTGCTGCCGATCCGGCAAACACACACGCCAGAGATCTGCTTGAGCGTTTGCTCGATGAAGAGTCGCAGCGTCAGCGTGTCGCAGGAATTCTTGAGCCGCTCTACGCCGCCGACGAGCGGTGGGCCGACCTGGTGGCCATTCTTGAGGTGCAACTCGAAACCACGGACGGCCGTAAGAGCCGAGCCGCGCTGCTGCAGAGGATCGCGACGCTGCACGAAGACCGTATCGGCGATGCCGACGCGGCCGCTGATGCCTGGTCCCGGCTGCTTCAGACCGACGCTTCGTCGTCCGAGGGGCGTGAACACCTGGAGTCGATCGCCGCTGCGCGCGGGGAATGGGACGACGTTGTCACGCTGTATGAAACGCTCATCGACGAGCTGCCCGGCGATGACCCCAAAGAGGTCGAACTGGCCGGTAACTACGCGCGCCGTGTAGCTGCCATCTACGACGCCGAGCTGGGAGAGCCTGAAGAGGCGATTCGAATGCAGCGCCGTGTGTTGGAGTTCGCACCCGGGGACAGCGGCGCGAACGATGCATTGATCGATCTCTACACGCGCACCGGTCGTTGGGACGATCTCCTGGACGTCTACCGCGCCTGCATCGCCGGCTCCGAAGACGCCTCCGAACGCCGTTCGCTTCACATGAAGTGCGCTGAGATCTACGAGTCGCAGCTCGATGCGCCCGAAGACGCCATCGCCTCATTCCAGAGCGTGCTCGGAGACTTCCCCGACGACGGCGAGGCGCTCTCATCGCTGGACCGACTCTACGACCTCACGGCGGATCCCGCGGCGCGGGCTGAAGTGATCCAGCACCGTATCGACGCTCTTGAGGCCGGCGACGGGGAATGGTCTGCTCTGATGAATCGTCTCGCCGGCGTGAACGAGCGAAGCCTCGACAACGTCAGCGAAGCCATGTCCATCTGGTCCCGCGTGCTCGCGGCAGACGCAGACAACTCGGACGCGCTTGAGGGACTTGAGCGGCAGCTCGACAACGACGACGCTGCCCTCGAAGCGACCGGGCTGCTGGTGCCGCTGTATGAGGCACGCAACGACTCGCAGTCTCTCGTGCGGGCCCTTGAGATTCGCCTGCAGCACTCCGAGGACACCGACAACAGACGACAGGTCTACGGGCGAATCGCCGACCTGCACGAACGTGAACTCGGCGACACGGCCAGCGCTTACAGCGCGCTGGATCGCGCCATTATCGAGTTCCCCTCAGACGATCACCTCATGGGCCGGATTTACGGCCTTACCGAGGAGCTCGATACCTGGGAGTCTCTGGCCAACACCCTCGAGGGGATCGCCGAAGAAGAGAGCGATCCCGATGCGGTACGTGGACTCCTCGTTCGCGTTGCCCGCATTCGCGAAGAGCGCCTCGGCAGCGTGAACTCGGCGGCGGACATCTGGCGCCAGGTCCTCGAGTTCGATCCCAGCGATCGCGAAGGGCTCGATGCCCTGGACCGTATCCTGCAGGAGTCGTCGCAGTGGCCCGAGCTGGTCGAGATCCTGAACCGCAAGGCCGAAGTTGTAGGCATGGAGTCGCCTGCTGACGCACGCGCGCTGACCCTGCGTGCCGCGCGCATTCAGGAAGACATGCTCGGCAATCAGGGCGAAGCGATCGAGCTGCACCTTGGCCTCGTGTCGCGTGATCCGGAGGACGGCGAAGCGATTCAGGAGCTCGAACGCCTCTTCAGCGAGACCGGTCGCTGGGAAGAGCTGGTCGAGAACTACGGCCGCAAGCTGCGAATTGCGCAAACGCCGGAAGAGCGGCGCGAACTGCACTACACTCTCGGTGAGGTGCACGAGCTGCAGCTCGAGGACGAGATGTCCGCGATCGCCGCATTTCGGGCCGTACTCGACGATTTTCCCGAGGACCTGCGGGCCCTCCGTTCCCTCGATCGTCTCTACGAGAGCACCGAGAGTTGGAGCGATCTGCAACAGGTCATCGATACGCAGCGCATGCTTGTCGACGACGAGTCTGAGCAGCGCGAACTCAGCTTCAGGCTGGCGCGCCTCCTTCAGACTGAGCTGCTCGACCAGCGCGGTGCCATCGCCGAATACGCGTCGATCCTCGCGCAGGATTCGACGCACGCGCAGACACGTGGCGCTCTGGAAGGCATGGTCGCAGGCGGAGACGGCGCTCTTGAGGCAGCCGCGCTCCTTGAGCCCCTGTATCGCGACGAGGAACGCTGGGACCAGCTTGTGGCTCTCAACCGCGTTCTCATCGACATTGCCGATGATCCAGCGAAGCGTCGCTCGCTGCACCTCGACAACGCGAGCGTGCTGGAACGACACTTGGAAGACACGGCGTCCGCAGCGGTGTCACTCGCTGAGGCCGCCCGCGAAGGTACCGCCGCTCAGGATCTGCCGGAGCTGGAACGGCTCGCCGACGTCAACGACACCTGGCCGTCCACGGTCGAGCTCTTTGAAGAGCTGTGGGAAGACGCAATCGAGCCCTCGCTGCGTCGCGACATCGGCAAGCGCACCGCGCGTATTCAGGAAGAGCGACTTGGCGACACCGCCGCAGCGATCGCTGCCTGGACGCGAGTTCAGGACGAAGACAGCAGCGATAGCGAGTCGTTGCTGGCCCTCGACCGCCTCTATGAACAGAGCGGACAGTGGGAGAGCCTCGCCGACATCCTGCAGCGCCGTATTCTCGTCGCCGGCAGCGATGATGAGCGAAACACGGTCCGCTTGCGCCTCGCTCGTCTGAACTCGACCTTCCTCGGCGACGCCGATGAGGCCATCGCGACCTACCGCGAAGTCCTCGCCGCAGACCCGACGGACGCGGCGGCTATCGAGGGTCTGGAAGACCTGCTGTCAGCAGACACTGACACGATGGAGATCGCTGCGATTCTGGAGCCGATCTACCGAGCCCAGCAAAGCTGGCCGCAGCTTGTGCGCCTGTACGAGGCGCGAATTGCTGCCGACGACTCTCCGGACACGGCGCACGCGCTCTGGACCGAGATCGCGGGCATCCGTGAGAACGAGATTCTCGACGCCGCCGGCGCCATGTCGGCATACGGGCGCGCGCTCTCCGCTCGACCCGGCGACGAGGTGGTGAAGAGCCAGATCGAACGTCTCGCCGAAGAGAACGACCTCTGGCCCAACGCGGCGGATATCTACACGCTGATGCTCGATGAGGATCTGGCAGACGAAGAGAAGGCCGACGCCGCGAGTCGTCTCGCAGGTATCCTCGGCGCTCGCATGGACGACGAGGAATCCGCCGAGTCAGCGTGGCTGATCGCGTTGGACGTCGAGCCGGGCAACGAGCGCGCTCTGCGTGCACTCGATGAGATCTACACGCGCCAGCAGCGCTGGGAGGAGCTCAGCGACATCATCGCTCGCCTTCGCGAAGTCTCCTACGACCAGAACGACATGGTGTCGCTGGCGTACCGCCAGGCGCGCCTCGCTGAGCACGAGCTCGGTGACTACGAATCGGCAGAGACCGCGTACCACGAGGT
>JAUICO010000188.1 GCA_030427825.1 bacterium
GCTCCCGGTCACCGCGCAGCAGCGCCTGCGGGATTTCGCCGCCCAGGTCGCCGGTCAGCGCGATCACGCCCTCGCTGTTGGCCCGCAATTGCTCTTCGGTGGTGACCGGTCGATCGCGGTCCATCTGCGCCAGCGCCGACGCCGAGCTCAGTCGCACGAGGTTGCGGTACCCTTCCATGTTTTCGGCGATCAGGACGAGCTGGTAGAGTCGATGAGAAGACGACTCTTCGCGCGGGCTCCGGTAGTTTACCGACGTACCGAATATCGGTTTCACGCCGGCGCCCTGCGATGCGTTCTGCAGCTCCAGCGCGCCGAACATGTTGCCGTGGTCGCTCAGGGCGATGGCCGGCATCCCAAACTCGGCGGCTCGGCGGACGAGGTCGCTGACCTTCGCGCTGGCGTCGAGGAGCGAATAGTGACTGTGTACATGTAGATGGACGAAACTCATGGCGCGCAGCCTCTATCCCCCCGCGCGCCGGGTCAACCGGGTCGCCACGCCGGGGAGATCAGTCCACGAGAGCGGGCTGATTCCGGCCTGAGATCTGATTTAGAGGAATTGACATCGTTTCAGCTTGGTGTATTAGCGCCACTGCTCGAACCACAGGGCAACTCGCAGCTACACCGCTTCAAGGACGACACGTAGCCGCGGTTCCTTTCGGCCGGGCCGATCCAGACAAGTAGAGTCAGCACCGAATTGCGGCGAAGGGCGCCGCAAATCGCTGGCGATTTCGGAGGAACAGGTATGCAGCGCAAATTCATCTTCATTCTTGCAGTCATGCTCTCAGCCGGCTTCGTCGTCGCCTGTGGCGAGGACGACGTCGATCCGGTCGAAGACACCGGCGGCGGCGACACCGTCGACGACACCAGCGACGCCGGCAACGACGCTGACGCCGTTGAAGAAGTCGAAGAGGATGTCACCCAGCCCGACGTCATCACCGGCGACGAGACGAAGTACAGCTTCGTCGCAGGCCTGCTGATTCCGTCGACAAACGGTGGCGACGCCTGCTGCTTCACCGACCTGGACCCGTCGAACGACGATCCGGACCCGACCATCGACAACAACCTGGCAGCCCTTCTCGGCGTTCTCGGCACCTTCCTTGACGGCGTCGACATCAACGCGTCGATCCAGGAAGCCGTCGATGCCGGCGACCTCGCTCTCGTGCTTGAGCACGTCAACGTTCCCGACAGCGTGAACACCGGCGGACAGGCTACGGACGCCACCGTGAACCTCTACCTCGCTACGGCTGACGAAGGCGACACCGCTGCGGACCGCGCCTCAGGCGACGGCACCTTCACGCTCGGTGAGGCCACCGCAACCTTCGACGACGTCACCGTCGGCGAAGGCCAGTTCGCTGCAGGCCCCGACACCTTCCCGCTTACGATCCCCCTCGGAGCTCTCGGTGGTTCCGACCTCGGCATCGAAGAGCTTGACCTCACGGTCACCGACGCACGCATCGAAGGCGAGATCGTCGAATGCAACAACGGCGTCTGCTCGGTCGACCCGCTCGTCAGCGTTGACGGCGAAGACGTTCAGGTTGGCGGCATGAAGCTCGGCGGCGCTGTTGGCGCTGACCAGATCGTTACGCTCATCAACGACCTCGTCGCTGACTGCAGCTGCATCAGCGCTGACCTCGCTACCGAGCCGATGATCCTCGGCGGCGAAGACGCTGACGCACAGTCCTACGTGCTCGAGTGCAACTCGGCTGTGGACACCTCGTCGGCCAACTGCGGCGACGAAGACGGCGCAATCTGTGGCGGCCTCGGCGGCAACATCGGAACCGTCTGCTCCGCTCTCGGAGTTGTCGGCAACCTGATCGACGTCGACATCGACGGCAACGGCATCAATGACGGCATCTCGCTCGGCATTCGCCTTTCGCTCGTCGGTGCTACCCCGGCAGCAATGTAAAAAGGCTCAGCTTCGGCTGAGGCTTGAGGCGTCGCTTCGGTGACGCCTCTTCTCGTTTTTGCGCCCACAAATATCCTGGCGGCGCCCACAAACAGCCGGGCGAAGGTGCACTGGCAGGGGTAGTGAGCGCATAGGAGGGAACCCACATGAAGACCCAATCCCTGCTCATCCTCAGCGCAGCGCTCAGCCTGTGCTTCATCAGCGCATGCGATGGCGACGACGACACCGGCTCGGATACCAGCCTCGACGGGGGCAGCGACGCGATCCCGGACGTTGACGCGGACACCGACATTGGGACGGACAGCGACGCTGCCATCGACGTGCCCGAGCCCGACGAGACGACGACGGCGTTCAGTTTTGTCGCCGGCCTGCACATCCCGTCAACAAACGGCGGGGACGCCTGCTGCTTCACCGACCTGGACCCGAACAACGACGACCCGGAACCCACGATCGACAACAACCTTGCTGCGCTGCTGGGCGTCCTCGGCACCTTCCTTGAAGACGTCGACATCAACCAATCCATCGTCGACGCCATCGACTCCGGCAGCCTCGCACTTGTTCTGGAGCATGTGGGGATACCCCTGGACGTTGAATCCGACGAGCGCAGCACCGACGCAACCGTCCACATTCACATCGCAGAAGCCGCCGAAGGCGACACCGGTGAAATGCGCGCAGACGGAGAAGGCAGCTTCACCATCAGCGACCCTACCGCGACCTTCGAAGATGCGGCGATCGGAGCCGGAAGCTTCGCCGCCGGCCCGGACACCTTTCCTCTGTCGATTCCCCTCGGGGACCTCGCGGGAGACGTGGACTTGGGGATGGAAACCCTCGACCTGGTTGTGACCGACGCCAGGCTGCGCGGCAATATCAGCCAATGCGGCGACTCGGTGTGCTCTGTCGACCCCACGGTTACCATCGACGGAGAGGACGCCGTCGTCGGGGGCATTGAGCTCGGCGGCGCCGTCGGCGCAGACCAGATCGTCGACCTGATCAACGGCCTGGTGGGCGACTGCAGCTGCATCAGCTCGGACCTGGCGGAACACGACCTGATCGTTGGCGGTGAAGACGCGGACGCACAGGCTTACGTGCTGAGCTGCAACCCCGACGTTGATGTCTCTTCGGCGGAATGCACAGACGCCGACGGCGCCATCTGTGGCGGCCTCGGCGGCAACATCGGCACCGTCTGCTCGGCGCTCGGTGTCGTCAGCAATCTGATCGACGTCGACATCGATGGTAACGGAGTGAACGACGGGATATCGATGGGAATCCGACTCGCCCTGGTGAGCGCAACGGTCACGGTAGAGTAGAGTCAGCGGCACGCCCGCTTGCCGCAAAAATCCCCACAGACTACCCTCGCCGCTCCGTCGCGGCCTGTGTCTGCGCGACGCGCCGTCGGGATGGCGAAATTGGTATACGCAGGAGACTTAAAATCTCCCGGAGCGATGCTCCGTGCGGGTTCGATCCCCGCTCCCGACACTCCGGTTCACGCAGCCAACCATGGCGGTTGGGCGAAGCACAGAGCCGAAACAATACCGCGATCCCCGCTCCCGACACTCCGGTTCACGCAGCCAACCATGGCGGTTGGGCGAAGCACAGAGCCGAAACAATACCGCGATCCCCGCTCCCGACACTCCGATTAGCGCCGGGCCGTCCGCGTCGCGTCCCGCTGCCTGAACCGCGACACTACCGCATACGCCAGCAACGCCAGGCACTCTGCGACCGCAGCCCCGTAGAACACCGCAGCCGAGCTCCAGGCGTCCAGCACCCAACCCGAAACCGATGAACCAAGCGCGCCACCAACTCCGAACACAACCGCGCCGAGCAGGCCCTGTGCGCGGCCTCGCTGCTCAGAGGTCGCGAATTCGGAGAGCAGCTCGATGACGGACGCGAGCCAGACCCCGAACGAGAGCAGATGCAGCACCTGCACGAGCACGATCAGCGCCACGCTGTCGGCTGAGCCGGTAACCACCCAGCGCAGAATACCCACGCCATACACGATCGGCAGCCATTGCCATGCGGTGAAGCGATCCAACAGATGACGAGCGAAGTACAGGGCTACGATTTCGGCGCCGATCGCCATCGCAACGGCAAAACCCGGGACTCCCGGGTGCATGCCGAGCGCCTCGGTGTGCAGCGAGAGGTAGATATTGAAGGTCATGATCGCCGCCCAATGCAGCGCATTCATCAAGCAGAAGCCCAGAAAACGGAACGAGCGGAGGCTGCCCTCTGCCGTCTCACCTCGCGACTCCACGTCGCTGGGGCTCTCGCGCAGCATCAAAGAAATCGCCGCCGCCAGGAACATAGGAATGCAGAAGCCGGGGATCGCGAGCCACCCCGCACGGGCATGGCTGACGCCTGCGACAGCGAACCCGAAACCGGCAACCGCGAGCCCGTACCCCAGGGAGCCGAAGAGCCGCACGCGGCCGAATCCCACCGTACCGACCCGTCGCACGATCGTGGCGTCCATCATCGGAATGATGGAGCTGGTCATCATTCCGCTCGTGCAGATCGCGATCCCCACAAGCAAGGGGACCCGAGTGGCGAGCAGGGTCAGCGGGATGATCGCGCCCCACAACAACGCCAGCCGCAGAATCGCGATCGGACGCCGAATCCGGTCGCCGAGGGCCGGCAGCGTACTCTGGCTGATCACTGTCACTGCGGTGCGCGCAGTAAACAGCAGACCGATCTCCGCGCCCACGAGGCCCAGCGCCTTCAGGTGTAGCGGCCACCACGTCACCGCGATACCGATCGCCGCGAGATAGCAGAAGTACACTGCCCGCAGCACATGTGCCGCTCTTTGGTCCGCAGATTCCACGCGGCCCCCCTGGTCGCTACCGTGTGCCCGCGCAACCACGACGCCCGG
>JAUICO010000056.1 GCA_030427825.1 bacterium
CTATACAGATATCAGAACGTGTCGCTTCCATCGGCATCTCCGGCGTTTGAGCGGCGGAACTAGAACATGTTTCAGTTTCAGGCGCAAGGCGAGTATATCCGTGATCCTCGCCGGCCGTGGACACATGACCGGTGGGCAGCGAGACTCCGTCTCGCGCTCTGCCAGAGGGCTTTCGCCCTCCGGACTCCCGGAGGAAAGCTCCGCTTTCCCGGAGAAGCCCGAATTATCGATCAGTCATGAGCACGCCCCCGGGCCGTGCGCTACGAACCACGCACAGAAAGGGCCACGATGGACAACGCAGCATTGCCTCAACTCGCACCCGAGAACGCAGTTCCATTCAGCTCATCCTGGGAGGTCGTCGCTGCGGCTGCGCGGGAGTGGCCGACGGCGGTCGCCATAGAAGACGCCGAGCGGACGATGAGCTTCTCGGAGTTGAAAGACGCGGTGCTGGAAGCAGCCGCCGGTTTTATCGCCGCCGGCCTGAAGCGAGGCGACGCTGTCGGAATCTGGGCGCCGAACGTCTGGGAGTGGATCGTCACCGTGCTCGGCCTGCACGCTGCCGGCGGCGTGCTTGTGCCGCTGAATACCCGATACAAGGGCGCCGAGGCGGGCTACATCCTGGAGAAGAGCGAAGCGACGATGCTCTTCACCGTCGGCGGGTTCCTCGACACGGAGTATGTGCACCTCCTCCGTTGTGCCTGCGGTGAACCGAATGACTCCGTGCCGGTGTCGGGCCTGCCGAAGCTTCAGGAGATCGTTCTCCTGCGCGGCGACGCCCCCCAGGGCACCCAGAGCTGGGCGGACTTCCTGGCCGATGGAAAGCGCGCCGAGATGAGTGAGGTCTTGTCGCGCGCAAGCGCTGTTGAAGGCGACTTCATCTCGGACATTCTCTTCACGTCGGGGACCACCGGGAACCCGAAGGGCGTCATGACGACCCACGCGCAGAACCTGCAGGCCTTCTGGAGCTGGAGCGATGTCATCGGTCTGAGCGCAGGAGATCGGTATCTGATCGTAAACCCGTTCTTTCACGCCTTCGGCTACAAGGCGGGAATCCTTGCTGCGCTCATGCGCGGCGCGACGATTCTACCGCACGCCGTCTTCGACGCCGCGCAGGTCATGAAGCGCATCGCAACCGATCGAGTGACCATGCTGCCGGGTCCGCCGGCGCTCTATCAGACCATTCTCGCGCACCCGGACTTCGACAGTTACGACATGTCGACACTGCGCCTTGCCGTGACCGGTGCGGCGGTGATTCCGGTGTCGTTGATCCACGAGATGCGCGACCGCATGAAGTTCGATGTCATCGTTACCGGCTACGGACTCACCGAAGTATGCGGCGTGGCGACGATGTGCCGTCACGATGACGACCCGGAGACGATCGCAACCACCTCGGGCCGCGCGATCGATGCCGTCGAGGTCCGCGTGGTCGACGACAACGGCACAGAGTTGCCTCGCGGCGAAGCCGGCGAGATCGTCGTTCGCGGCTACAACACGATGCTCGGCTATTTCAAAGAAGCGGAACGCACCAGAGAGGCGATCGACGACAATGGCTGGCTTCACACCGGCGACGTCGGCGTCATGGACGAGCGGGGCTACATCAAGATCACCGACCGCAAAAAGGACATGTTCATTGTGGGCGGATTCAACGCCTACCCCGCCGAGATCGAGACGCTGATGCTGCGGCACCCGGCGATCGCGCAGGCCACAGTTGTCGGTGCCCCTGACAAACGCCTCGGAGAAGTGGGTGTTGCGTTTGTGGTCGTTAAGGCCGGTGAAACGCTGGATGAAGCCTCGTGCGTGTCATGGTGTCGCGAGAACATGGCGAACTTCAAAGTGCCGCGTTCCATCGAGTTCGTAGACGAGTTTCCGCGAAACGCGCTCGGTAAGGTACAGAAGTTCAAGCTGCTTGAGAGAGCCGCAGAGCTGCGAGCAAACGCGTGAGTGACTTCCCGGACGGGTGGGCTGTAGTGCTCGGAGGCAGCGGCGGAATCGGGCGCGCGTGCGCGATTCGCATTGCAGAGTGTGGCGCCGATGTTGTGGTCACCTACCGCTCGAATCGCGACAAGGCCGAAGGTGCAGCCGAAGAGATTCGCGCCCTCGGTCGCCGCGCGTTGTGTGCGTCCGTCGACGTCGGTGACGCGGACGCAGTCACGGCATTTTTCGCCGGCGTCGCCGAGCGCGGGCGCGTGCATTCTGTCGTGTACGCGGTGGGCTCTGATATCACGCAGCCTCGAATCGCCGACGTGACCGCCGAGCAATGGCGTCAGGTCATCGACGCCGACCTGAACGGGCTCTTCCACACGGTCAGCGCGTCCCTGGGCCATCTGCGTGCGGGTGGCGGTGGAAGCTACGTTCTGTTGAGCTCTGCCGGCCTGGGTCGCTTTCCACCGGGTGATATCCTCTCGGTCGCTCCCAAGGCTTCGATGGAGGCGCTGCTGGTCGGCGTCGCCCGTGAAGAAGGGCGTAACAACATTCGCGCAAACTCGGTCGGCATCGGCGTCATCGAGGCAGGGATCTTTGAGCGCCTCCAGGAGAGTGAATTCTCCGAGAAGTGGATGGCCGCCGCTCGAAACAACACTGCTCTCAAACGCTTCGGGTCTGCGCGAGAGCTTGCTGATGTTGTGACCTTCCTTGCGTCCTCGCGAGCTTCTTATGTGACCGGCCAGACCATCATGGTTGACGGAGGCTATACGCTGTAGCGCGGGTCGGCCGCCGATCGACAACAGCCGGCTTTCTCTGACGACTCTTCCTCCTGCAACGCGGAATCACCGCCACTACGCAGGAGAAATCGATGAAGACAGCAGCCGCTCCGCAGACCGCACAGACCACACAGAGCTACTCGGAGGCGTCTCCGCCAGAGGCGCCTCCGAGTCACCAGGTCTCTGACGTGCCGATGAACTGCGATGCCCTGGCCGACCAACGGGATGAAT
Source organism: bacterium (assembly GCA_030427825.1). Classification (GTDB taxonomy): domain Bacteria; phylum Myxococcota_A; class Bradymonadia; order REDH01; family REDH01; genus JAUICO01. Next base: position 2,931 of record JAUICO010000056.1, read on the forward strand.
TCTTCTACGGCGATGGCGATGCGCGACTTGACTGCGAATGGGACGCGCTCGGCTTCCACGGCGAAATGGACCTCAACGCGGCCAACGACCTGCGCGACAACGCCGTCACCGCGTTTCTCGACGACATGGTGCATCGTGACATCTTTGACCCGGCGAGCCTCGGCAACCATTTCTCCGGCCTCGACCCGATGCGCCGCGCATTCGCCGTCGACGGTGGGAGCGGAATCCCGCTAGCTGACCTGGCCGAAGCACTCGCTAACCCCGAAGGTCTGCGCGATCTCGCCGCCCTGACGCTGAGCGGAGCCGACGTTGCGCCGGCAAACATGCGGGCGGCCGTGGACGCAGTCGTTGATACACTTGCTGATCACTACGCCGGTCGTGTGTGTGAGCAGGTACGCGGGGAAGTTGTGGATCGACTTCGCGCTCGCGAGCGGGAAATCAGCGCCATGATCGCGGAAGGTGGCAGCGAAGAGTTCTCTGTCGATCAGCTTCAAGACATGCTCGCCAACATCGGCGCTGCGCGGGAATGGACACACCGCGAGCTGATGAATCCCCGCGCAATCCTGACCACCGGCTGGGGCTCGCAGCGTGCACACGCAATCGCCCAGGAGCTCTTCGATGAGCACGGTGCCTCACCCGGCCCTGTGTTTGAAGCCGAGCACCGAATGATCGCGAACGAACGCCGCCTCGGCTGGACCAAAGTCGGCGTCGACATCGCGGTGGGGTTCGCGACCGGCGGACTCAGCATGATCGCAGGCCTTGGTCTGGACTTGATCAGCGTCGGACCCGAGCTGTTTGCGTTGTCGAGCGAGCGAGATGCGGCGCGCGGCATGCACGCAGCCGACATCTTCAGCGATGAACAGCTCGCCGCAGCGGAGCGTGACTACCGCACCAATGTCGCGCGCACCGTGGGTGGGGTCGCTGCCGGCAACGCGGTGTCCCGAGGGCTGGACCGCGCCGGCGTTCATCATGTACCCGCGACCGTGCTCAGTACAGGCGTCGACATCCCCATCATGCTCGCTGAGCCCGGGGTGATGCAATGAAGCTCGACCCGGAGTTGGAGCGCGAGATTGAGATTCTGGCAGCCAACAAAGTCAAGCTGTACGAGAACCTCATCATGTTTGTTATCACGGTCTCCCTTTTCCCCCTCGCTAGCGCCATTGGAGGCTACGGTCACCGACGACGATTTGCTGGGCTGGTGCAGGTAATCGGGATGACCCTCGCAGGCGGAGTTTGTTTTCTGATCGTTCCGCCCGTGAAGCGGATGATGGTGCGACGCGTGATTCGCAGCGAAGCCGCCAAACTACAGGCGAACGAGCATCTTACCGATGTTGTCGCCGGCGAAGAGTCCAAGCAGCGCTGAAGGCGCGTTTTCGAGCCCCTCGACAATGTGGTCCCGCCAGCGCAGCTCTCCCGACTGCACCCAGTCCGCGAGTACAGCGCTGGTCTCGGTCCACCGCTGTACATAGTCCATCGTGACAAAGCCGCGCATCGTCGCGCGTCGGGTAAGGAGAAACACGTAGTTCGCCGGTCCCGGCGGCAGCTTCTTTGCGCCAAGCTGCGAAATTGCACCACACAATACGACCCGCGCGCCAACGTTGATGTGCGCGAGCGCGGCGTTCAGCACCTCACCGCCGACGTTGTCGAAGAACACGTCTACGCCGTCAGGGCAGGCAGCACGAATAGCGTCGTAGAGATTCTCGCGCTTGTAATTGATGGCCGCGCTGTAGCCGAGCTCGTCCACAAGCCAGGCGCACTTCTCGTCGCTGCCTGCGATACCCACCGCGCGCGCGCCTTCGATGCGAGCGATCTGGCCGGCGATGCTTCCGACGCCGCCGGCCGCCGCCGAGACCAGTACGGTCTGTCCGGGCTCCGGCGCTCCAACTTCAACCATGCCGTAGTAGGCAGTGAGGCCGTTTCCGCCGAGGACGCCCAGCTGTGCCGAAAGGGGCACACCGTCGATGGGCGTGATTTTGCGGCCCATCATGCGTCCGTCGACAACACTGAAGTCCTCCCAGGTCCCGAGGGTGGCCGCAATGTCGCCGGGTTTCCAGTCGGGTAGCTTTGACTCGACGACTTCGCCCATCGCGCCGCTGCGAATGGGCGCTCCCAATGCGATTGGTGGCAGGTAGGATTTCCGCTCGTCCATCCAATCGCGAATCGTCGGATCGATGGACAGGTAGTGGTTGCGGACGATCGCGCAGCCTTCGGGGCAGGCAGGGCGTGTGCCGGTCTCCAGGCGAAAGTGGCGTGCCTCGACGGCAGCGGTCGGGCGCTCAGCCAGGACGATGCGACGGTTCGGCTCTGACACGGGGCACACTCCTGCCTGGCTATTTCATCAGTGGCGCCAGCTGCGATGGATCCAGGTACTCGTCGATGCGGCTGATGCGCTCGCCGCTGAGGGTAACAACCAGGCAGGCGGGCGCTTCGAAGGCCTCTCCGCTCTTCGTCATGCCGCGCAACACATGTTGCTGCACGTAGCCCGTGGGCGTCGCCACGATCTTCAGGTCGCCGTAGTTCAGGCCCTGCGTAGCGCCGACGAGAAAGTGCACAACTTTGCCGGCGCTTCGCTTCGAGAGCTCCCGGCCATCAAAGTTGCGCCAGACCACACAGTCATCCGCGTACATGCTCACAGCGGCGTCGGCGTCTCCGTCGACGATCGCCGCCACGAAGCGTCTCGCGAGCCTGATGTTTGGATGCTCCTGATCTGACATAGACGCTCTCAGGTTCCGTAGACTTTCTTGGGCGGAACGGCCTCGGCGATGATGCGTCGTACGCCGTCGCCCACCTCTGCCGGCGCCCAGCGTCCTTCGTCGTTGCTGACCGCTTTCGGTCCATCACGCCATCCGTCACATACTGAGAACCAGTTGCCCGAGGCCTCAAACACCCTGCCGCTGACATCCTTCGACAGGGGGCTTCCCAACCACACAACCAGCGGCGTTACGTTGCCCGGGTGCATCTCGTCGAAGCCGCCGCCTGCGGTGTCCATCATGTCGGCGAACACAGCTTCGGTCATGCGGGTGCGTGCGATGGGTGCGATCGCGTTCGCAGTTACACCATAGCGGGACAGCTCCGCCGCCTGCACGAGGGTCAGCGTCGCGATGCCGCCTTTTGCGGTGGAGTAGTTGGACTGTCCGACGCTGCCCTGCAGCCCGGCGCCCGAGCTCGTGTTGATGATGCGCGCGTCGACCGCCTCGCCGGCCTTTGACTGATTGCGCCAGTACTCGGCAGCGTGCCGCGCGACGTTGAAGTGACCTCGCAGATGCACAGCCATCACGGCGTCCCAGTCGTCGACGCTCATCTTCATGAACATCCCGTCGCGCAGATTTCCGGCGTTGTTCACGACGACATCGAGGCGACCGAAGGTCTCGATCGCCGTCTTCACCATATCGCCGGTCTCGTCCCAGCTCGCGACGTTGGCGCCGTGGACGATCGCGTCGCCGCCAAGCGCCTTGATCTCCTCGACGACTTCAGCGGCGGGGCCGTCGCTTCCATCGGACCCCAGGTCGTTGACCACAACCTTCGCGCCCTCAGCGGCGAATCCCAACGCATGGGCGCGCCCAAGACCGCGGCCTGCGCCGGTTACGATCACCACTCTTCCGTCACAAATTCCCATCGTGTCTGCTCCGTACAGGCCGTTGCTTTCAGTGCCGATTGTGGCGCCACAGAAGCGCGTGGACCACGCGGCGCGTATGGCATACTGGAACGTGTTCTACAATCGGGCCCGGCGCCGCGACGTGGTGTCCGGTCCGTTGGGATCATCGGTCATCGCGAAGGCCGCGGCGGGCGATTCACAGTGCAAGAAAACAGTGCAATGCAGGGAGCCGCACAATGAGCCAGATTCTCGATTTCTCAGGGCAATGCGTCATCGTCACCGGCGGCGGCAAGGGCATCGGTCGGGGAATCACTGAGCGCTTTCTTGAGCTGGGCGCCGACGTTGTCATCTGCGGACGAAGCGAGCTTGAAGAGCTGCCGAGCGCCGGCGGCAGGCAGGCGGATTTTGTCCGCACCGACGTGCGCAACACCGAGGACGTAGATGCGCTCGTTCAGTATGCCGTGGACACCTATGGTCGCCTCGATGTGCTGGTGAACAACGCCGGCGGCTCGCCGATGGTGGACGCAGCGACGGTGTCGCCACGCTTCACGGCCTCGATCATCGATCTCAACCTCACGTCAGCGCTGAACGTCTCGCAGGCGGCGAATCGCGTGATGCAAGCCCAGGAGGGCGGCGGGACGATTGTGAACATCGCAAGCGTGTCCGGTACCCGCCCCTCTCCGGGAACTGCTGCATACGGCGCGGCAAAGGCCGGACTGCTCAACGTCACCCGATCGCTGGCTGTCGAGTGGGCTCCGAAGGTTCGCGTAAATGCAGTCACTGCCGGTCTGATCCGTACAGAGCAGTCGCACCTGCACTACGGCGACGAGGCGGGAATCCAGCGTGTCTCAGAGACAATCCCGCTGGGTCGCATGGGCACGCCCACCGACATCGCGAACGCCTGTGTGTTCTTCGCGTCTGAGCTCGGAGCCTACGTCAGCGGCTCTGACGTGGTCCTGCATGGTGGCGGCGAAAAGCCGGCCTTCCTTGATGCAGCGAAGGGCGACTGAGGCCATAAGGTGAGCCGAGGCTCGGCAGGCAGCGCCGTGAGCGGCTGCTGTAGTGCCGCGCGCGGGTTGCCGTTCCGCCGCATAGGACGATGCGGCGACTGTTTCGGCCCGAAGCCTGCCTCAGTTGCAGTTGGACGAAGTGGGTGCCAGGGGGCGAAAGCGAGCATCTGAGTTTACGAACTCAAGCACTCTCCCGCAGCGAACCACGCCGTCGTCATCTGTAAGGTCGAGCGAGCCACCTTCGCCGTCTACGCGCATCATCCACGATTCACCCGTCTCCGGGTAGGGCTCGACAGCGTTCGACTGTTCGCAGAAGGAGTTTGGCTCTCCGTCTTCGCCAACCGCGGAGATCGAGACGTTGATCGCGTCAAAGTCGGCGACACCGTGCATGTTGTTCTTGTCTACGAACTCTCCTTCGTAGCGGAAAAATGAGCGTTGAATCATCTCTAGCTGACAGTTCAGGGGCTGCAGCGCCATATTCACACCGGGCTTTCCGTTGTTGTCGGAGTCAACGACCGACACACCTTCAGCTGTGGTGTAGTTCCCGTCGTCGTCAAACTCCGGGAATGGATCGCCGAAGGGGTCGTCCATCGTCATGCCCCACACCTGACACTCCAGCGGTGACTCGTAGTAGGTGCCTTCGCCGACTTCTGCGTCGGAGAGGATGACGTCGCCACTGTTGTAGTAGTTGATCGCTTCATAGGTGCTCGCCGGAAACTGCCCGACGACACCGAGAAACTCCGTCGTCTGGTAGTCGCAGATCTCGCGCCGCGTGTGCGACGCCGTACGTCCCGTCTGGCTGAACTCCTTGATCTCGACGATCTGAATGGCGGCGCGCCCCTTGAGGATGCCGCCGACTGCAATCACGCAGGCTTCTACCGTCGCGACCGTCAGCCAGGTGCCGTCGAGAGTGCCGGTACCCTCTGCCGGGCCCACGTCGAAAGAGGCGTCGCTTGTGTCACCACTTCCCGTATCCTGGTCGGTGAAAAGCGGGTCGGTTCCGTCCGTGTCGCACGCGGTGGCGAAGAAGGTGGCCAGGCAGGCGATGATGCTGATGTATCGTTTCATTCGGATTCCTCCTCGACCGTCGCGTCCGTCGTAGCCGACCCGGTGCTCTCTACCTCGTCTGCGGGAATTCCCCGGTACTCGGCGACCAGGTCTTCTTCATCACTAATCGGTGACGGCCTCCATGTCAGATCGAGCCCCAGGGTGCCCAGCCAGCCGCCTGAGGTGAAGCCGGGAAAACCGGGGTTCGTCGTCTGGAGGCCTGCCGCGCGGGGATCGGGTTCGCCGTTCGCGTCTGCGAAGTCGTCGGGGACCTCATCGCAGAGGGCGACGACGCCGGGTTCGCAGTCCGGATAGTCGGTGAGCGGCGTCTTGTTCGTGTCGCGGGCGAGGAGGCCCTGGAACTGGAAGAACCAGCTCATCTCGAGCTCCTGCTGGTTGATGTTGAACACGTGCCCCATGCCGATGGAGCCGAGCAGCCGGTTGTTATCGACATAGTTTGTACGGCCGGTCTGGTCGCGCACATACGAAGGGACGTAGCCGATGCCGGCGCGCATGCTCAGGTCGTCGTTGACCGCATACTCTCCGCCGAGTCGGGCCGAGATCGTGTTTCGGAAGTCGCCGGAACGGGCCTGAGAGTTTGAGCGGGCGGCGAACTGTGACCAGCGACCGTCCAACTCGATTGTGAGCGCGCCGAACTCGTGAGCGACGCCGAGGTTGATCATGCGCGGGCTGCCGCTTGGGATCACGTTGAAGTTCTGGGTCGTGGGAAAATCGTCCTCGGATGGGTCGCCGGCCTGGAAGCCACGCACATAGATCTGATTGGCGCCCGCGATCGAGAAGTCCACTGCATCACGGAAGTTCAGGGCAATGCGCAGCCTGTCGGTAGGCATCAATACAAATCCTGCGTGGAGTCCGAAGGCCAGCCCGATGCGAAATTTGAGGTTGATGTCGGCGACGCTCTGGTCGCCCGGATCCGGGACGTAGATGTCAGTTGAGAGCGGGATCTGCGGCATGAACACAGCACCGATGCCCAGGGACAGCCATTCGATGGGCGCGAACGCGAGCCCGAAGTCGAAGGAAAAGCGCTGGATGCGGTAGCGCAGCTCGTGAGTGAGCTGGTTGTTGAACAGGCTCTCACGCTCATCGGGGAAGAAGGTGCCCTGCTCAGAACCCTGGCTCAGGGGAAACATCAGGGCGAATCCCAACGCCAGCTTGTTGGAGCCGAGATTCGAGGTGCCGCCTGCGACCAGGGTAAACACCGGGTCAATAGAGTTGTACTCGGACGGTCGCTCCGGGAGGAATTCGGTGGGAATCACCGGCGTGCCCTGGCCCAGGTTCGGCACGTCGTAGCCGGAGGGTCGATCCTTCAGTCGAATGAATGCGTTGCCGGACGTTCCCATCAGACCGACGGTCACCCGCGGCTCACTCAGCGTCAGCGCGCCGACGTTGTAAAAGAGGGCGTCGATGCCCTCCGCGGACGCGGTTACGGCACCACCCATGGCGGTCGAGCGTGCGCCGAGGCCGATGACCTCGGGCGGACTCGCGATGGCGATGGGCGCAACCAAACAAGCCGCAAGTGCGGCCACTCCAATCTTCATGCGCATGCAATCCCCCTGATTGCCGGGCAAACAACGATTCGCGGCGGTCGGCGCAGACTACACGCCATCGGCGCAGGAACAAAGCGCCTTGGGCCGCGCCGGACTCAGTGCTGACGCGGGAAGGTCTTCGAGATCAGTCGTGGCACAGACAGCCAGAGCAGGCTGTCCGGGCTGATAAAGGGTTTTCCACTGTTCATGTACGCGACGCTGATCTCGCGCTCCGGATCCGCCCATCCGAGGATGTTGCTGAACCCGAGATGGCCGAAGGCCTGCGTCGTGTGTGGGCCGTAGAAGCTGAAGTGTTCGCTGCCCAGCATGAAGCCCAGACCGTAGCGGATCGGCAGGCCGATCGTACGGTCGAACTCCATGAAGCTCTGTTCGCGAACAGCGCGCCGCACCGTGCGCTCACGAAAGACCCGAACCCCGTCGAGCTCTCCGCCGCAGCGCAGGAGCTCAAAGAATCGCGAGACATCGTTCGCAGACGCAACAACGTTGCCCGAGGGGACCACACCGGTCAGCAGGCGCTCGTCCGTTGCCAGGCGGACCACCCCCTTGAGGTCGGCCCCCAGCCCCTTGCGCAGCATCGTCGAGAAGGGCGGAAACTCGGAGATCCCGGTGTACGCGTCTTTTGCCACCTCGTGGAGGCGCTCCGGCTCAATCCCGTAGTTGAGGCTGCGGAAGCTCAGCGGCTTCAGCATGGTATCCTCGAGATAGGTCTTGATGTCCTTTCCGGTCACCCGGAGGACGATCTCGCCCAGGATGAATCCGCCGGTGACAGCGTGATACGCGAGCTTGCGTCCGGGTTTGTGCGCGACAGGGATCTGCTGCATCAGCGAGAGCATGCGCTCGTGATCGTTCAGAACATCGAGGTCCGTCTCAAGATCGATGCGGGGAACGCAGGCGCGGTGGTTCAGGATGTGACGAATCGTCGCTTCTTCGCGGCCGTCACCGGTGAACTCCGGGATGTAGTCGCTGATGCAGTCGTCGATGTGCACCAGTCCCTCGTCGTCGAGGTGGTGAATCAGCATCGCGGTGACGGCTTTGGAGCCGGAGAAGAAGTTGAAGAGAGAGTCGTGTCGAATCGGAACCGGATTGTCGCAGGCCTCACCGGGACTGTTGCCATGCAGGTGGCCGATGGCGCGATCAAGGATGACCTCGCCGCGATAGCGCACACACACCGCGATCGCCGGGTGTGTACGCGCACGATAGTGGCGCACCGTCGCCCCCCACACCTGATCGACGATTGTCGGGTCCAGACCCACACTGCGTGGATCAACTTCGTCCGGATTGCGCGATGTCACTGAGTCCGGGTCGTACTTCTTGATGCGTCGGTAGATCATAAGGCTCCTGCGCGGGCGGCCGATATCGCATCCATCGCCCGTCCCTGCAATACGGGTGCGGGGTAGGCGCCCGGGTGCGGCGGGTGATCACGCATTACAGGTCTCTGCGTTTCGTCATGGTTGCAATCGCTGCGCCGGCCGCGATGATACGGCGCGTCGATTCGCCTCATGCCTCGCGTCCTCATGAAGCTCGCCCTATGAAACCTACGATCCGAGGCCGCCTCCTGGCGAGCCAGCTGAACGCTACAATGGAAGCGGTCGTACACGCCGCCGCCCTGATGCGCCGACGCAAGCCGCTGCGCTGGCCCATCGAACGTGTTCGCAACATCAACTTTGCGGGGTCAGACCACCCGGAACAGCACGTCGATATATACTACCCCACCGATCGTGAGGGCCCCCTACCTGTGGTCCTTTACATACACGGCGGTGGCTTCGGTACCGGCTCCACAAATACACATTGGCTGGTCGCCTGCGAATATGCCCGGCTCGGCCACATCGTCGTCAACGTCAGCTATCGACGCACACCACACGTGCGCTACCCGGATCCGCTGCGCGATGTGATGGCCGCCGCGATCTGGACCCGTGACAACGTCGAGCGCTTTGGCGGAGACCCGGCACGGCTGGTCTTTGCAGGCGAGTCGGCGGGCGGGAATCTGAGCTTAGCGTTGACCTGCGCCTCGTGTTACGAGCTGCCCGAGATGTGGGCGCGCAGCTATTTCAGCGAAGGCATTGTGCCCATCGCTGCCATGCCCGCCTGCGGGATCCTGCAGGTGAGCGACGTGGAACGCTATTGGGCGCACCGTCGCAGCACCTGGCCCGAACGCTCGCTGATCCGGGCGACGGCACGCGGCTATGTCCCCGACGAGAGAACTCTGTGCCGCCACTCCCTCGCGGACCCGTTGCTGATCATCGAAAGCGAGCTCAGTCCGGAACGCCCGCTGCCACCGATGTTTGCCCTGGGCAGCACCGGTGACCCCCTGGTCGACGATACGCGCCGCCTCGCCGACGCGCTACGACGTCGCGGCGTATACGTCGAAGCTCCGGTGTTCGACGGCCCCGGACACGGCTTCCATCTGATGACCTGGGAGCGCGACTACAAGGCGGCCTGGGCGCAGAAGGGCGAGTTCCTGGCGCGCGTTGAGAGCGGATCGGTGACTCATGAGCCGGCCAACTAGAACACGTTTCACCAACTGGATTGAAACACGTTCTAGTATCTGGTACCCGCAAGCGTATCGTCGCTACAGCCGACTTGCAGGCGCGATCCCACGCGCGGCAGCCGACGCAGCTTTCAGGCGACGCAGACCGAACTGTCACGCATCGAAATCACGTACCGAGAAGGGGTTATGAGGCGACACGAAGACCGTGCAATTATTGTCACCGGCGCAGCGTCCGGCATTGGAAAGGCCTGTGCGATCCGCCTGGCAGCAGAGGGCGGTAAAGTCACCGTCTCCGATATCAACGCAGAGGGTGTCAACGCTACCGTCGCCGAGATTCAGGCCGCCGGCGGAACCGCCACGGGCTTTGCCTGCGATGTCTCCGATTACGACGCCTGCGGCAAGCTGGTCGCGCACTGTGTCGCGGAGTTCGGTGACGTAAACTGCGTCGTAAATGTCGCCGGCATCGGCGGCTTCGTACGCACCGAAGAAGAGACCCGGGCACACTTCAGTCAGGTGCTCGACGTCAACCTCGGCGGCACCTTCAACACCATTCACCACGCGCTGCCACACCTGATGAAGAACGAAGGCAACGTCGTGAACATTGCATCCATCGCAGGCCTGCGAGCGCACCCATACGCCGCAGCCTACTGCGCCTCAAAGGGTGGCGTCATCATGATGACCAAGGCGCTGGCGATGGAGTATGGGCCGAACAACATTCGCTTCAACGCGGTGTGCCCGGGCGGGATCAAGACGCCGCTGCTGAAGGGCTTTCAGCCCTTCGAGGGCGCAAACATGCAGCTGATCATGCGGCTGATGTCGGTCAACGGTCAATTCGGAAAGCCTGAGACAATCGCATCCAGCGTGGCGTACGTTGCATCGGACGAGGCGAGCTTCATGACCGGTTCAGTGCTGTTGAACGACGGTGGCTCGACGCTCTGATCTGAGCGGGGTCCGAGGCCCCGACACATTCGCAGAGAGAAGCGCTCTATTGGGGATGCGCACACAGTGTTTGCTTGAGAAGGCAGACAAACAAGGGGGAACAGATATGTCATTTAAAGTAAGCGACGCAAACGAGTACTTCGACCGCCTTGACGAGCGTTTCGACGCTGCCGGAGCCAAAGGGGTGGACGCGATTTTTCAGTGGGATCTTGGTGAGACCGGGGTCTGGCACGCTGAAGTCAAAGACGGCACGATGACGCTTCATAAGGGCGCGCACGACGCTCCCACGACGACGATCACCATGAAGGGGCCGAACTACGTGAAGATGGTCAACGGCGACCTGAACGGGCAGATGGCCTTCATGACCGGCAAGATGAAGATCAAGGGCAACATCCCGATGGCGATGAAGCTGAAGAACATCTTCCCGCAGGTCGGCTAGCCGCGTGCCCGGAGGCGAGACTCTGTCTCGCGCTCTGCCAAAGGGCTGTCGCCCTTTGGAATCCCACGAGGAAAGCTGCGCTTTCTTTGAGGTGTTTCGTGGTCGGATTTGTTGAGAGCTTCTGTATGTGGGGAGGTGAAGTGTGAGCGAATCAAGCGCCGAGATTCTGACAGCGCCCTATCGCCTGAAGTACAGCTATAAACGTACCACCGGGCCGGTAATCGGACGTTTCCTCACCGACCTTCGCGATGGAAAAATCACCGGCGTGCGCAGGCCCGACGGGGCCGTCATGGTGCCGCCGCGCGAGTACGATCCTGAGACCGGTGAGGCGCTGAGCGAGTTTGTTTCCCTGCCCGATACAGGGGTCGTGACCGGCTGGACCTGGGTGGCAGAGCCTCGACAACTGCATGCGATGTCCACGCCTTTCGCTTTCGCGACGATTCAATTGGATGGCGCACATACCGGCATGCTGCATCGTGTCGTTGCGCCCGACGAGTCTGTGATGAGGAGCGGGATGCGAGTGCGCGCCCGTTGGGCCGCCGAACGCGTAGGCATGATCACGGACATTGAGTGTTTTGTTCCAGAGGAATCCGCATGAGCGAAGACGCGCAAGGTCCCATCACGATGATTCGGACGCCTGTCGATCTCGAATACAACATCAGCGCCGGTCCGGACCTCACGCTCTTCCTGCGTGGGTTGAAGGAAGAGAAGAAGCTATATGGTCGCCGCAGTCCGAACGGTGACGTGTACATTCCGCCCCGTGGTGCGTGTCCGGTGACCGGGCAGCCCATGCTGGAGGAGGTCGAAGTCTCTGACCACGGTACCGTCACCACGTTCTGCCTGATCAACATTCCGATCGAAGGGCAGGAGCTGAAGCCGCCGTATGTGTTCGCCGCCATCATCCTCGACGGCGCGAGCCTGCCGCTCTTTCACATGATCGCCGGAATCGCTGCCGACGAAGCGCGAATGGGCATGCGGGTGAAAGCAAACTGGAAGCCGGACGACGAGCTCGTCCTCTCTCTGGAGAGCATCAACTACTTCGAGCCGAGCGGCGAGCCCGACGCGGACTACGACAGCTATAAGGAGCACCTCTGATGCGCGACATCGCCGTCATCGCCTCAGCGCAGATTCCGAGCGAACGCAGGTCCGATCTCAGCGAGATCGAGATGGTGCAGAAAGTTGTCACCGGGGCCATCGAAAAGTCCGGTATTGACCGCCGCGCTTTTGACTTCTGGTGCTCCGGCAGCGCCGACATGCTGTGCGGGCGGCCTTTCTCATTCGTGAGCGCTCTCGACGCAATCGGCGCGTGGCCGCCGATTCGTGAATCGCACGTTGAGATGGATGGCGCCTGGGCACTCTATGAAGCGTGGCTCAAGCTGCAGTCGGACCCCGGTCTTCACTGCGCCATCGTCTACTGCTTCGGCCAATCCTCCCTTGGCCCGGTCCCGGACATTCTCGCGACGCAGCTGGACCCCTACTACGAGACGCCGCTGTGGCCTGACTCCATCTCGGTTGCGGCCATTCAGGCGCGCGCCCTGCTGGATGGCGGCAGGTATACCGAGCGGGACTTCGCCGAGGTGGCTGTCGAGAACCGGCGTCGCGGGAAATCGAACCCGAACGCGCAGCTCACCGGCGACTTCAGCATCGAAGAGGCAATGAGCGGCCCGTACATTTCGTCGCCTCTGCGCAAACATTACTGCCCGCCCCTGTCTGACGGTGCCTGTGCGATTGTGATCGCGTCGCGCGAGAAGGTCGACGAGCTGGGATTCGCTGCCCCCGCATGGATTCGTGGCTTCGACCATCGCGTCGAAGCTCAGTCGCTCGGTGTGCGTGACCTGACGAGTAGCGCGTCTACCCAGCTTGCAGGCAGGCGCGCCGGGGCTCGCGGAGACTCTCTCGATGTCGCCGAGCTGCACGCGCCTTTCGCTCACCAGGAGCTGATCCTGCGGGAGGCCCTGGAGCTGGGCGGGTCCGTCAGCGTAAACCCTTCGGGCGGCGCACTCGCGGCAAACCCGATCATGGTCGCCGGACTGCTGCGCATCTGTGAGGCGGCCGGCGCCATTCATCGCGGAGAAGCGAAGAGGGCGCTGGGACACGCGACCTCGGGTCCGGCGCTACAGCAGAACCTCGTTTGTGTGATGGAGGCAAACTGATGGCAGAACTGTGTGCAGTCATCGGCGTTGGCCAGACCAAACATGCGGCCATTCGAGGCGATGTCTCGATTCCGGGACTCCTGCGCGAGGCCGCCTTCCGTGCGCTCGAGGATGCGGGGATTACCTTCGCGGATATCGACGCCGTCATTCTCGGTACCGCGCCGGATCAGTTCGAGGGCATCATGATGCCCGAGCTCTTTCTGGCGGACGCGCTCGGCGCGGTCGGCAAGCCGATCCTGCGTGTACACACCGCCGGTTCCGTCGGCGGATCTACCGCGAACGTTGCAGCGAGCTACATTGAGTCCGGCCTCTATGACCGTGTGCTCACCCTGGCCTTCGAGAAGCAGTCGGAGTCAAACGCCATGTGGGCTCTCAGCCCCAAGTATCCCTTTCAGCCACCGATCACTTCCGGCGCGGGTGGATACTTCGCGCCGCTGATTCGTGCCTACATGAGAGCTTCAGGCGCACCGGATCACATCGGGTGCAAGGTCGCGTACAAAGACCGTGTGCATGCGCTTAAGAATCCCTACGCGCACCTGCACATCGAGGACATCTCTATCGAGAAGGTGAAAGCGTCGCCGATGCTCTGGGAGCCGGTTCGCTACCTTGAGTCCTGCCCCTCATCGGACGGTTGTGCAGCTCTCGTCCTTGCGCGGGAGGAGGTCGCGGACCGGCACTCCGGACCGAAAGCATGGGTGTGGGCGACCGAGATGCGCAGCGAGCCCATGCAGTTTGCCGGGCGCAACCAGGTCCTGCCGCAGGCGGGCTCGGACTGTGCGAAGAGCCTCTACAAGAAGGCCGGCATTACCAACCCGCAGGCCGAGATCGATGTCGCAGAGATCTACGTGCCCTTCTCCTGGTTCGAGCCGATGTGGCTCGAGAACCTGCATCTCTGCGAGCCCGGCGAAGGATGGAAGCTCACCGACAATGACGAGACCACCTTTGGAGGCCGCCTGCCGGTGAACCCCTCGGGTGGGGTACTCTCGACGAATCCGATCGGCGCGTCTGGGATGATACGTTACGCTGAAGGTGCGCTCCAGGTGCGTGGCATGGCCGGTGACCGCCAGGTCGATGGCGCGAAGGTCGCGCTGGGTCACGCCTACGGTGGCGGCTCGCAGTTCTTCAGCATGTGGATTGTCGGAAGCGACAAACCCAGCTGACCACAACCAAGCAAACATAACACCGGGGATCTCCATGCACTTCAATATCGCAGACCTGCTCGAAAGCGTCGTAGACACAGTTCCGGACAAGCCTGCCCTCGTAAGCGGTGATCGTGTTTTCTCATACGCTGAATTCGAGGCACGCGCGAACAAGCTCGCACACGCCATGCAGGCGGCCGGTGTGGGGCCCGGGGACAAGGTCGGGCTCTACATCTACAACAGCCACGAATACCTCGAGGCAATGTTTGCCACGATGAAGGTTCGCGCGATCTCGATCAACATCAACTACCGCTACGTGGCCGATGAGCTGCGCTACATGTTCAATGACGCGGGCCTCAAGGCGCTGATCTACCAGCGTGAGCTCGCTGACACTGTGCGCGACGCCGCCACCGGTTTCGACGACATCTCCCAGTTCGTCTATATCGAGGACGGCAGCGGCGAAGACGTGGATGGGCTGGGCGTGGAATACGAAGCCTTTGTGGCCCCGCACTCTGATGAGCGTGACTTCGCCGAGCGATCAGGTGACGATCTCTATGTGATCTACACCGGCGGCACGACCGGGATGCCCAAGGGTGTGATGTGGCGGCAGGAAGATCTCTTCTTCGCCGGCCTGCAGGGCGGGAACCCGCAGGGAGACGACATCGAGCGGCCTGAAGATCTTGCCGCGATCGTGAAGGAGGGCGACTTCGGGATGACCGTACTGCCGGCGCCGCCCTTCATTCACGGCACATCGCAGTTTGCGTCACTGATCATGATGTTCGGCGGCGGCAAGGTCGTGGTCGTACCCGGTCGAAGCTATGACCCGGCGTTGTGCCTGAAGGCGGTCGGCGATCACGGCGTCAACGTCATCGTACTGGTCGGCGACGCGATGTGTCGTCCCTTCGTCGATGAGCTCAAAGCAAACAGTGACAAATACGACGTCGACACGCTCTTCGTTGTCACGTCACAGGGCGCCATCCTTTCGCGCTCCATTCAGGCGGACCTCAGCGAGGTGATGCCGAACGCGATGATTCTCAACAACTTCGGCGCGTCCGAAACCGGACATCAGGGCCGTGCCCTGCCGGACATGAGCGGCGGCGCCAAAGACAGTCGTATCAAGTTCATGATGAACGAGCACACTAAGGTGCTCGATGACGACGGTCAGCCCATTGAACCCGGCTCCGACAAGATCGGAATGCTCGCTCGTTCCGGTCGCATTCCGCAGGGCTATCACAACGACCCCGAGAAGACGGCCCGGACCTTTAAGGTGATTGACGGCGTCCGCTATGTCGTCCCCGGTGACTACGCGTCTGTCGACGAGGATGGCTTCATCACCCTGCTCGGGCGCGGCTCGATCTGCATCAACACCGGCGGCGAGAAGGTCTATCCCGAGGAGGTCGAAGAGGCGCTGAAGGCACACCCCGCGGTGGAAGATACGATGGTGGTCGGAGTACCCGATGACCGTTGGGGCTCCCGCGTCGAAGCCGTCATCAAACTTCGGGCCGGTATGTCCGCAACCGGCGAGCAGCTCAGTGAACACTGCCGAACCAAAGTCGCTGCCTACAAAACGCCCAAGGGATGGCACTTCGTCGACGAGATGGCACGACACCCCAGCGGAAAACCCGACTACCGCTGGGCAAAGGCAGTCGCCGTCGGCTGAGTCGCTGTTCGTAGTCGGCAAGGGGCTTGATCGCTTCGCGCTCCATACTACCGCCCTGCGTTTCTGCTTTGCAGAAGCCTCGGTTGCTCCCCTTGACCCCGGCAGGGGCCGGGCCCCTGCACCCCACGGAAACTGCGACGCAGTTTCCATCGTTAGGGTTGCTGGTGTTTGTGTTTGTTGCCTGCGCTTGTTCAGCTGGCAGGGGTCAGCGCAGGCGCATGCGCTACGTGTCCACGACACCCTGCGTTTTTGGCCACCGACGAGTCTCGTTACACAGGGTCAAGGGACCTGAGGTCCCTTGCGGGGCCTGGGGCGTAGCCCCAGCCGAAACCCGGGGCGTAGCCCCAGCCAAAACCCGGGGCGTAGCCCCAGCCGAAACCCGCAGAGTACCCGGATGCGACTCAGTGTCTTCGTCGGAAGTGCACGCGCGAGTTCACCGGGTGGTGCATGGGGAGCGCCTGCGGCGACCACTGCGCGGTGGGGTCAGGCTCGATCACGTAGTTGCGTACAAGGGTCGTAATCA
Organism: bacterium; assembly: GCA_030427825.1. Classification (GTDB taxonomy): domain Bacteria; phylum Myxococcota_A; class Bradymonadia; order REDH01; family REDH01; genus JAUICO01. The sequence continues at coordinate 19,492 of JAUICO010000056.1, forward strand.
TCACGCGTAGTTGCATGAGTGCGAAGTTGCGACCGAGGCAGAGGCGCGGTCCGCCACCGAATCCAAACAGGTTTTTGGATTTTGCCTTTCGATCGCCACGCTCATCACTCCAGCGACCGGGGTCGAAGATGTTTGGATGTTCGAAGGCGGCCGGGTCGCGGTGTGTCATGTAAGGCGTCCACATCACGGCGGTGTCTTTCGGGATGTGAAAGCCTTTGTATTCGATGTCTTCGTTCGTCACGCGGGGGAACATGAAGATGCTCGGAGCGAAGCGCTCCTGCTCTCGAATGAACCAGCTGAGCTTTTCGAGCTCTGCGACGTCCCCCAGCTCAAAATCCCGATCGCCGATGACCCGATCTGCTTCTTCTTTGAGTTCTTCCTGCCACGCCGGGTGGTGGGCGAGAAGGTGTACGACCCAGGAGCCTGCGCTGGCGGTAGTATCGTAGCCGGCCCAGAAGAGGAGAAGCAGGTGGTTGACGACCTCTTCGATCGGCAGGTAGTTGCCCGCGTCGTCCTTGTAGTGGGCCAGGAGGCCAACCATTCCTTCCGGTTCGTTGCGTCGAGCCTCCTCGACGGTTGGCGTCATCCGCCGGACGATTTCGTTGCGCGCACGCAGGCCCCGATCGAGTTTGCCCATGGGGACCCGGATCTGTGTGTTCGCCATCGCGCCGACGATCAGCTCCTCGAAGAGGGGACGATAGGACTCCAGCTCGTCGCCCAGCTGTACCCCGGTCAGGGCGTTTGCCGAGACATCGAAAGTCGAGCGCAGGACGAAGTCGTATGCGTCGCGTGAACGCCCATCGTCGAGGGTCTCGGTGCGACGCTTCCAGATTTCGGTGACCTTCTCACAGCTGTCGCGAATGCCGAGCCGTCCAAGCGCCGGTGTCAGGATTCCGCGAGCGTGTCCTGCCTCGTCGCCGTCGAGGAGGAGAATAGATTTGGGGAAGAGCTTCGCGAAGGCCAGCTTTCCGTAGCCCTTCTCGTACGAGAAGTCGTGCCGACGAGTCACCATCATGAAGCGGTTGCAGTCCACGCCGACCATCCAGACGATCGGGTAGATGATGCGCGATCTGAACACGTGGCCGTGCTTATCGAAGCGGTCGTGGATGTACTTGTACGGAGTACGAATCATCTCAACAATTTCGACTGGATTCAGCGACCCGGGGATCCCCGGAAGAATATCGCCACCACCGGTCCACGCGTTCTCGATGCGCATCATTTTGTCCCTCAGTAGCAACGTTCTGCCTGCTTAGATCGGCTAGAACGCGTTCTAGAACATGTTCTAGTCACCGCTACTCGTGATTCACTTGCGGTGTCAAGCGACAACGCCGTGGTTGACCCGCAGGCGGCGATACGTGTTTGGGAGAGGGCGGTTCGGCATAGAGACGGGCCCCGGCGCGGGTACCGACAGGCAGGGGGGATTGATGAGTATTTCGTCGATGGAAGTGGAGGCTCGAATTGCGGCGGCCAGGCGGCACGGCGGCGATCCATACAAGCCGCAGTTTCGAAACATCGGTGCGTTGCTGGCAGCGCGGGTGGCGGAAGCGCCGGACCGCGAGGCGCTGGCCTTCTTCGATGATGACGCCGGCATGGAACGCCGATGGACGTGGGGGCAGCTGGCGACCGCGGTCGGTCGCAGCGCGGCCTTTCTCGCCGGCGCCGGGGTGGGGCGGGGAGACCGCGTCGCGTTCCTGCTCGGCAACCTGGATCACACGGTCATACTCTACCTGGCGACCTGGTCGCTTGGCGCCTGCGTTGCCCCGGTCAACGCCGCCGAGGACTTTGAGCGGAAGCACTTCATCGTCGAAAACTCCGGCGCGACGATCCTCTTCGCGAAGACGGAATACTTCGAGGACGCGCAGCGGCTACGCGATGAGCTGAGTGTGCGCCTGGTAGAGGTCAACTCCGACGCCGGCGCGACGGTCAGTGGAGCTGCGTATCCGCAGATTGTGGCGGGTGAGGACACCGCTCTTCCTGAGAGCGACTTCGACGCCGTGGGTTGCGAGGCGCTGCTGATCTACACCTCCGGCACCACGGGCGCGCCAAAGGGAGTGCGCGTCGACCAGTACAACATGATGGCTGATGCAGCGTCGATGATTCAGTGGCACGCCTGGAGTGCCTCACTGACCACGATGTGCGTGCTGCCGATTCACCACGTCAACGGAATCATCGTCACGCTCGTGACGCCCTTCCTTGCAGGTGGTCGCGCGATCCTGAACTCCCGCTTCAACTCTCGCACGTTCTGGCAACGTGTAGGCGCGGAGTCTGTGAACATCGTTTCGGTGGTTCCGACGCTCCTCGAGTTCCTCGTTGAGGCGGATCGCGGTGGGAAGTCGGTGCCGCGGGCGTCGGAGTGTGACATCAGCAGCCTACGTACAATCCTGTGCGGTGCAGGGCCGCTGCTGGTCGAAACCGCGCTCGCTTTCGAGCAGTGTTTCGGCGTCTCGATCACGCATGGCTACGGCCTCTCAGAGACGACCTGCTACAACTGTCACCTGCCCCCGGACCTGAGCGACACGGAGCGCCGCGCGTGGTTGTCCGAGCACGGATTTCCGTCGATCGGGCCGGCTCTGCCCTGGCAGGAGATGGCGATTCTTGATGGCGACGATCGGCCGGTCGCCGAGGGTGTGCGCGGCGAAATATGTATCCGCGGCGACGCCGTATCGATGGGCTACTACCGCCGTCCGGAAGCAAACATTTCTGCGTTCAAGAATGGCTGGTTTCATTCGGGAGATGAGGGTTTTGCCATCAAAGACGCCGGCGGTCGCGACTTCTTCTTCATCACCGGCCGCATCAAGGAGCTGATTATCCGAGGCGGAATCAACTACGCGCCGCTTGAGATCGACGAGGCCCTCTGCACTCATCCCCACGTCCGCTACGGCCTCGCGGTGCCTTTCCCGAACCGCTACTATGGTGACGAGATTGCAGCCTACGTAGTGCCCGAAGAAGGCGTCAGCCCTGACGCAGAGGACATCATCCAGCACGCAAGAAAACAGCTGGGTTTCTCGAAGTCACCGAAGGTCATCATATTCGGCGAAGAGGTCCCCTATACGAGTACGGGCAAGCCGCGCCGCATCGAGCTCGCCCGCCAACTCGAACCCCAACTCGCCGAGCACCGCGCAACGCAGTTCCGCAAGCCCTGATCTGAGCGCACCCGGTGATGCAGGGTGTCATGATGACAGGTAGGTACGAGACTCCGTCTCGCGCTCTGCCAAAGGGGTTGCGTCCGCCTTCGGCGTCCGCCACTACCGCACTCTTCTGCTTGCCACAGGCAAGCCTCATCGCTTGCTCCTCTGGACACCCGTGCGGAAAGCTCACGCTTTCCTTTTGGAGAAAGATTCGTCTACCGGTCATGAGCGCACCCGGTGATGAGTACTTCGAGCTTGCTCCACTTCCAGGAAATCGCCTTGCGATTTCCGTGGGGTCGAGGGGTGCAAACCCCTCGCGGAGCGCGAGGCAGAGCCTCGCACCCTCGCAATCCCGCACTCAACTACGCGGGCGGCAGGGTCTCGATGTCTTTGAAGTCCCAGATCGCTCGGATCGAGGCGAGTTTGCCTTCTTCGGTGAGGCGGTAGCAGAAGACGCCGGTGGTGCGGACGCGCATGCCGCCGGGCATGGCGACGGTGATGGAGCCGATGTTTGCGCATTCGCGGTCCGCGGGGAAGGACTCTCGGATGGCGAAAGAAAACTCGCCGTGTGCGATGTTCGTGTCCCAGAACTTCGAGATCGCTTCTTTACCGCGATGACCGAGCCCGGTCGGGTCGAGGGGTGAGCGGCCGACGGGGTCCTGCATGACGGCGTCATCATCGAAGAGGCTGAGCCACTCCTCTTTGCGCTTGTTCTTTACGCAGTCCATGGATCGCAGTGACATCGCCTGCGCCGGGTGTTCCGGATTCAGTACGTCGCTCATATAGGTCTCCTGTTGGTGTTGTTTGTTGTTGATAGGTTGTTGGGTCAGCCGGCCGCCTTGACGGCTTCGGCTCCGGCTTCGACGTCGGCGCTCTGGTCGGCGAGCTCTTCACCGGTCGCGGCGTGCAGTCCGGCGCGTCGCCCGGAGTACACACAGTCGGCGATCGAGAGCCCGCTCACGTATTGTCGCGAGCAGATGCCCACGGCGTTGCGTCCGGCGCCGTACAGGTTGCCGACGCGTGAGCCGTCTTCCCGCAGTACGTGGCCGGTCTGTTCATCGACGACGACGCCACCGAGTGTGAGGGTGGGGCAGGGCCAGCGCTTGGAGTTGATCGAGGCGTTGATCGCGTAGAAAGGACCGTCGAGGATTTCGCGAGCCTTGTCCTGCTTGTTGAAGGGGTCCGGCGTTCCTGCCGAGATTGCGCCGTTGTACTCATCAAGTGTCTTCTTCAGCGAGCCCTCCGGCAGCTTGCAGGCCTTCTCGAGGTCTGAGATCGTCTTTCCTTTTTTGGTGTTGAAGTAGAGGTTGATCATCGCCGGTGCCGCCTGGAACCACTGTGCTCGGCCCCACATCACCTGTGAGCGGGACTGCTTCCATAAGCGCTTATTGATGATCAACAGCGCCTGCCCCTCATTGTCTTCGACCATGGCCTCGCCGATCGCGGCCCCGTAGAGCTGCTCGTTGACGTAGCGCCGGCCCTTGCGGTTCACGATAATGCCATGCGTCCAGGCTTCGGGCGGATTGATAAAGCGCCAGGCCGAGACGCGGTTCATGCTTGCAAGCTGTCCTCCCGCTGACTCACCGAGTCGAATGCCGGAGCCGTCGTCACCCGGCGTTCCCAGGGGCATGCCGGGTCGGTACTTCGGAGCGAACTCTTCGAGCATCTCGCGGTTGTAGATGAATCCGCCGGCCGAGAGCACGACGCCGCGACGGGCGCGAAATCGCCTGCGAACGCCCTCCTGCGCTTCGATGTCGGCGACTTTTCTCTCGCACTTCTTCGAGTAGCCGGGGTTGTAGTTCTTCCACTTGAGCGCGGACTTCGACAGCTTGCGATGCAGCTTCTGCGCCGGGCTGCCCTGGGGAAGCTGCATCACCTCGACGCCGAGCACGTTCCCGTCATCGTCGGTGATCAGCGAGCGTACGCGGCTTTCGGTGGCGATGCGCACACCGAGCTTCTCGGCGGAGTCCCGCAGGGGCTGGTAGAAGCTGGCGCCGGGCAGTCCTTTGCCTTTGGCTCGGTGCCCTCGCGGAGCGGCTTTTGCGGAGTCCGTCCACGGATAGAAGGACTCATTGCCCGAGTAGTACAGGTAGTACTTGTCGGTCGGGTACGAGGTCTTCACGGGGCAGAGGGAGCCCTCGAAAGGTACGCCGTTTGCTTCAAGAAAGCGCAGGTTCTGCCGGCTCCGTTCGCAGAAATCCCGGAGCATCCGATCGCTGACGATGCCTTTCACCTCTATCTTGAGGTAGCGGTACATCTCGTCGACCGCGTCTTCGACGCCGGCGTCTGCCTGAATGTGGGTGCCGCCGCCGGCATAGAATACGCCTCCGCTGATCGCGGTCGCGCCGCCGCCTGTGAAGCGGTCCACACCGAGGACGTCAGCGCCGGCAATCTTCGCCTGGATGGCGCTGACAATCCCCGCGCCGCCGAGCCCGACGACGACGACGTCTGCTTCGTCATCCCAGGCTGTTAGTTCAGTGCTCATCGGTGCGTTCTGGGGGTCAGGTGTTGTGAGGGCGTGGGCGGTGTGAGCCGGCACACGCGATCGTAGACCGGTGGCAGCGCGCCTGCTAGAACGTGTTCTAGTTTCAGACGCAGAGGTCAAGTACCACGCGCTGTGACCCACCAGATCTACCGAGTTTCAGGAAGGCAATGCATCTCGACTACACGCCGGAACAGAAGGCGCTGAGAGCGCAGATTCATGAGTACATGAAGGCGCTGATGACTCCCGAGCTGGAAGCAGAGCTCATCGAGTCTCACGGTGGAGGGCCGCTGTATATGGCGGCGGTCCGCAAGATGGGACAGGACAACTGGCTGGGTATCGGCTGGCCGAAGAAGCACGGAGGCCAGGAGCGCGGCCCCATCGAGCAGTTCATCTTCTTTGATGAGGTGCAGTCCTTTGGATTCCCGGTACCGATTCTGACCTTGAATACGGTCGGCCCGATGCTGCTCAACAAGGGCACGCCGGAGCAGGTCGCCGAATACGCGCCGCGCATCCTCAAGGGCGAATGCCACTTCTCGATTGGGTACACGGAGCCGGGTGCAGGTACCGATCTGGCGTCGCTGAAGACAACCGCGCGTCGCGAGGGAGATGAGTACGTCATCAACGGCCAGAAGATCTGGACCAGCCTCGCCGATCACGCCGACTACATGTGGCTGGCCGCACGCACCGACCCGGAGGCGACGGCGCACCGCGGCATCTCAATCATCATCGTGCCGGTCAATTCGCCCGGCCTTGAGGTTACGCCGATCCACGCGATGGGCGATAACAATGTACACACGGTCTACTACGAGAACGTGCGTGTGCCGGTGAGCAACCTCGTCGGCGAAGAAGGCAAGGGCTGGAAGCTCATCACCGGACAGCTCAACCACGAGCGCGTCGCTTTGAACGCGGTCGGCCCGATCAAGCGCATGGCCCGCGTGACCGCAGAGTGGGCGGCACACACCCCCGCCGGCCGCGGCAGCCGGGTGATCGATCTGCCCTGGGTCCAGTCGAATCTGGCGCGGGTCGAAGCGAAGCTGCAGGTGCTTGAGCTGATGAACCTGCAGCAGGCGTGGGCCATCGCCGAAGACACACTGTCGATGGCAGACGCGTCCGCGATCAAGGTCTTCGGCTCCGAATTCTACGTCGAGGCCTCGCGCCTGCTGATGGAGATCCACGCCGAAGGCGGGCTGCTGCGGACGGATTCGGCAGGTGCCGTGCTCAAGGGCGAAGTCGAGCGCTTCTATCGCACCTCGCTGATTCTCACATTCGGCGGCGGGACCAACGAGGTGCAGAGGGACATCATCGCGATGGCCGGTCTGCGCATGCCTCGGGCCAAACGCTGACACACATTTCTGCCTGAACGGGACTCACGATGGACTTTTCATTCGACGAAACACAGGACGCGATTCGCGGCCTGGCCAAGCAGATCCTCAGCGATATTGTCACCGAGCAGAGCCTCGTCGATATCGAAAAAGGGGAGGGCTCCTTTCACGAGGCGGCGTGGGCCGCGCTCGCGAAGTCGGAGCTCCTCGGTCTCGCGCTGCCCGAGAAGTACGGCGGTGCCGGCATGGGGCTCATCGAGCTGTGCCTGCTCCTTCAGCAGGTCGGGCGGACCGTGGCGCCGATCCCCGCGCTTGGCACGCTGGTGCTCGGCGCGCTTCCGATTGCGGAGTTCGGCTCGGAATCTCAGAAGCAACGCCTGCTTCCCGGCGTGTGTGCCGGCACCGGCTTTGTCACCGGCGCCTTCGCAGACCCGCGCAGCCGCAACCCGCGGGATCCCTCCACAGTCGCTCGCCCTTCAGGGGCGGGTTGGTTGCTCGAAGGCACCCTCACCGGCGTCGAAGAGGCGGCGCGATCGGCACGCATCGTCGTGCCGGCTCGGACGCCGGACGGAGCGCTGATCGTGTGCCTGGTGAACCCGAACAGCGCCGGCGTACAGCTGAAGAAGCAGGTCGCCACCAACTACCGTGAGCTCAGCGAGCTGCACCTGAACGGAGTCGAGATTCCCGCAGATGACGTGCTCGCCGGGGTCGAAGAGGGCGGCCGCGTTGTCGGCTGGATTGTGCAGCGCGCCATCCTCGGGGTGTGCGCTCTTGAGCTCGGCGTGGCGGAACGGGCACTGTTCATGACCGCAGAATACTCAACAAAGAGGGAGCAGTTCGGCCAGCCGATCGGCGCATTCCAGGCGGTGTCCCAGCGGTGCGGAGACTCGTATATTGACCTGCAGGCGATGAAGCTCTCGCTGTGGCAGGCCGCATGGCGCATGGAGAACGGCCTGAGCTGCGACCGCGCACTTGCGGTGGCAAAGTTCTGGGCGTCAGAAGGCGGCCATCGAATCGTGGCCGCTGCGCAGCACATCCACGGCGGCATGGGTGTGGACCGTGACTACGGACTGCATCGCTACTTTCTGACCTCAAAGGCTCTTGAGTTCACGATGGGCGGCGCCCATGCTCACCTGCACTGGTTGGGTCGCATGCTGGCCGCCGGGGTACGCTGATCGAGCGAAGGATTCTTACCAGAACCGGACGGGGTCCGGAGCGCAGGAGCAGCCGTGAAAATTGTAGTCGATTACGACCTTTGCGAGGCCAACGGAGTATGCGTGGACCTCTGCGAAGATGTGTTTGTGCTGAGCGATGACGACGAGCTGAGCATCGTCGCACATGAAGTCACCGAGGCGCGCCGCGCGGTGCTCACCGAGGCGGCTCGAATGTGCCCTCGCGGCGCTCTCTCTCTCGTTGAAACGGACCCGACGTGATCTGCATCGTAGCCTCTACCAACCGCGCAGGATCGCGCTCGACGATCGTGGCACGTGCCTACGAATCCGTCTTCGCATCCCTCGGCGCCGAGTCCAGCTTTCTCAGCCTCGAAGACCTGACGGGTGTGATGGTCGACGCGGTCATGTCCGGCAACCGGGAGGGCAGTGGATTTGACGCCCTCCAGGCCACGGTCGACGCCGCGGACGCCTTTCTCTTCGTGATTCCCGAGTACAACGGCTCCTTCCCCGGGATGCTGAAGGTGCTGGTTGACCTGCTCCGTTACCCGGACAGCTTCCAGGGCAAGGTCGCCGCGCTGGTCGGCATCTCGTCGGGGACCCAGGGTTCTGCCCTCGCGATGGGGCACTTCGCCGACATCCTGAACTACTGCGGAGCCCACACCCTTGCCCTTCGGCCGCGACTGATTCGCATCGGCGACGCAATCGAGGGTGAGCAGCTCGTCGACGAGGAATACCTCTCTTTCGTGAAAATGCAGGCCGATCAGCTCGTCGCTTTTCAGCGTGCAGGATGAACGCCCGCTTGTAAGAAACTGAAACACGTTCTAGTCGATTGGAACGCTGTCCAAGACGGAGGAAGCCATGACTGCCGCACCGATCCCAAGCCCTCAGGAACTGATCGCACGCGCAACCGCGCTCGTACCCGTGTTGAAGGAGCGCGCCGCTGAGGCGGATCGCGTACGTCAGGTATCGGCTCAAACAGTGGCCGAAATGCAGGAGGCCGGTCTGTTCCGAGTACTCCAGCCGAAGCGCTTTGGTGGTTACGAGATGGATCCGCAGGTCTTCTTCAAGATTGAGATGATCCTTGCCGCAGCGTGCCCGTCTACCGCCTGGATCTACGGCGTCATTGCAGTGCACGCCTGGCAGCTCGCGGTCTTTGACGACCGCGCACAGCACGAGGTGTGGGGTGAGGACACGAGTACCCTCATTTCGTCGTCGTACATGCCGGTGGGCAAGGTCACCCACGTGGACGGCGGATATCGCCTGAGCGGCCGCTGGGGATTCTCCAGCGGCAGCGAGCACTGTAAGTGGATCTTCGTCGGCGCCTTCGTTCCTCCGAAGGAAGAAGGGCAACGGCCGGACATGCGCACCTTCCTGGTGCCGCGGTCTGATTACCGCATCGAAGACACCTGGTTTGTCAGCGGTCTGCAGGGAACAGGCAGCAATGACATCGTCATGGAAGACGTGTTTGTCCCCGAGCACCGCACCCACCGCTTCTCGGACGGGTTCATGCTGGATTCTCCCGGCAACAAGGTGAATCCCGGCCCGCTCTACCGCATCCCCTTCGGGCAGATCTTCGTGCGCTCGGTATCCAGCAGCTCGATCGGCATCCTACAGGGCGCGCTTGATGTGTACCTGGAATCGCAGCGTGCCCGCGTAGCACGCGGCGACGGTGCAAAGGTCGCCGACGATCCCTCACTGCAGGTCGCAGCCGCCGAAGCCGCGGCAACGATTCACGAACTCAAGTGTGTGCTCTTCGCAAACATGGAAGAGTTGATGGACGCCGCTCGCGATGGGAAAGAGCTTCCGGTAGAGCTGCGAGTGAGCCAGCGCTACGATTCCGCTCGTGTGGTTACGAAGTGTTTGGAAGCGGTCAGCAACCTCTTCTCAAACTGCGGTGGTGGCGCCCTATTCGAGGCGCACCCCATTCAGCGCTACTTCAACGCGATTCGCGGCGCTCGGCAGCACTACGCAAACAACCCGGACAAGCCCGGCCGAAACTACGGTCGTGTGCTGATGGGTGAGCGCACAACCGACTTCTTTATTTAATCGACAGCGGAGCAGTTGATGGCTGGGATCTCGCAGCTTGGATATTTGGTGTTTGAAGTGAGCGATCCCGATGCCTGGGAGAGCTTTGCTACCCGTGTACTCGGGCTCACGGTCGCAGAGCGGCATCCCGGCGGCGGGTTTTCGCTCCGCATGGACGATCACAAACAGCGCTTCTTCATCACCCCCGGGCCGCGCGATGACATGGTCGCGGTCGGGCTGCAGGTGGACAGCTCAGCCGATATCGATGCCGCATCGGATCGCCTGCGCGCCGCCGGCGTAGAAGTACGGGATGGGAGCAGCGAGCAGGCGTCGGCCCGCGACGTTGCCGGCCTCGTTCAGTTCACCGAGCCGGCAGGCCAGACGATTGAGATTTTTCACGGCCCGGCGATGGGCGCGGCACCGTTCAGGTCCGACGTACTCGTCGGCCCCTTCGTTGCGGATGATATGGGCCTCGGCCACGCCGTGTTTCGCTCAAACAACGTGGAAGAGAGCGCGGCTTTCTTCTGCGACAATGTCGGCTTCATCTGGTCGGACCGCATCACCTGCGATCTCAGCGGATACATGGTCGACATCATCTTTACGCACACCAACGCGCGGCACCACACCGTGGCCTTCGGCGAGCGCCTTCCCAAGTCGATTCATCACTTCATGCTCGAATCGAGGTCGATCGATGACATGGGAATGGCCTACGACCGCGCGCAGGACAACGGGGTGAAGATCATTCAGACCATCGGGCGGCACCCGAACGATCAGATGATCTCATTCTATGCTCTGACGCCTTCGGGGTTCCAGTTCGAGTTCGGATGGGGCGGTCGCACGATCAACGACGACAACTGGGAGCCACAGGTCTACGATCGAATCAGCGACTGGGGGCATCGACGTCCGAAGTACAAGTCGGTCAAGGCAGGCTGATACCGACGGCAACGAACTCGACGCGGGAGCGCCTCAATGACAGCGGAAATCACGGCAGTACCCAAAGGGAAATGGGCTGACGTAGGCGATGGCCTGCGTCTGCACTACCATGAGGCGGGCGAGGGAAAGCCGATCGTGTTTGTTCACGGCAGCGGCCCCGGGGCCACCGGCTGGAGCAACTTCCGAACCAACTATCCGTACTTCGCTGAGCATGGCTACCGGGTGATTGTACCCGACATGATCGGCTTCGGCTTCTCGTCGAACGACCCGGACCTTCCCTATTCATGGGAGCTGGTCGTAGGCACGTTAAAGCGCCTGTGCGACACGCTCGGCCTGGAGCAGGTCACGCTGATCGGGAACTCGATGGGCGGCGCAGCATGCATCCAGCTGGCGCTGGATTATCCCGACCTGGTCGAGCGCCTTGTGCTCATGGCCCCGGGCGGCCTCGAGAGCAAAGAGACGTACATGGGCATGAAGGGCATCCGCACAATGCTCAAGATCATGTTCTCGGGCGAAGGCATCACGCGCGAGTCGATGCGCTCCATCTTCAAGCTGCAGCTCTACGACGAGTCGCAGGTTACGGACGAGATCATCGAAGAGCGATTTCAGGTGTATCAGATCCAGCCGAAGGCACTGCTTGGGAAAATTCGGGTGCCACAGCTCGATGAGCGCCTCTCTGAGATCACCTGTCCTGTCCTTGGTATGTGGGGCGTCAACGACCTCTTCTGCCCGGTGAGCGGCGCGGACAAGGTTGTCACTCAATGCGCAGATTCCCGCATGGTTACCTTCAACGGATGCGGGCACTGGGTGATGGTTGAGAAGAACGAACTATTTAACCGGCTGACCGTCGACTTTCTTGAGAGGGGCTGAGCCCAATGGGAATCTCCAAAGAGCAGATTCAGGGGTTCGGCGACGAACTCTACGACGCGCTGCGTGGCCGCCACACTGTCGCGCCGCTGACATCGCGCGCTCCTGACATAACGATCGACGACGCGTACCACGTCTCGTTGCGCATGGTGGACCGCCGACTTCAGGACGGCGAGAAGATCATCGGCAAGAAGATCGGCGTTACGTCGAAGGCCGTTCAGAACATGCTGAACGTGCATCAGCCGGACTTCGGATACCTGACCGATACCATGGTGTATCCGAACGGCGGCGACATGCCGATCAGCACCGAGCTGATCCAGCCGCGTGCCGAGGGCGAGATTGCCTTCATGCTCAAGCGCGACCTCAGCGGTCCCGGTGTGACCATCGCCGATGTCATCGCGGCCACGGAATGCGTGATGCCCTGCTTTGAGATCGTCGATTCGCGGGTGC
>JAUICO010000057.1 GCA_030427825.1 bacterium
GCCGTCGCCGCAGAACGACGCGATGCAGCCCGTGCGGCATCCGTCCACGTCGGTGTCCGAGTTGCTCTCGCCGTTGTCGCACTCCTCGTAACTCGGGTCGAAGACGCCGTCTCCGCACTCGGGCAGCAGACACCCGGGGCGGCATGCGTCCGGCGTTGATGCGGAGTTGTGCTCGCCGTCGTCGCACTCTTCGCCCGTGTCCGTGGTCCCGTCACCGCACGTCGCAGGGACGCAGGTCGTCCGGCAGGCGTCGGCATCGTCGTCCGAGTTTGCGATGCCGTCATCACAGGTCTCGCCGGTGTCGACGACGTCGTCGCCGCAGAAAGCAACACGACATGAGAGGCGACACCCGTCGACCGCAGAGTCCGAGTTGTTCTCGCCATCATCGCACTCTTCGCCCTCATCGAGGATGCCGTTGCCGCAATTCGTCAGCTGGCAGCCTGCGTCGCATGAATCGTTGTCGATGATGTTTCCGTCATCGCACTGCTCACCGTCGTCGACCACTCCGTCACCGCAGAAAGCAGGCGTGCAGCTGGTACGGCACGCTCCCGGCGCGACGTCATCGTTGTTGTCGCCATCATCACATTGCTCGCCCGTGTCGATCGCGCCGTCGCCACAAAAGGCCTCTTTGCACGTGCGTCGGCATGCGTTCGCCGCCGTGTCGGAGTTCTGCGATCCGTCATCGCACTGTTCACCATCGTCGATGACGAAGTCTCCACAACGCGGGAGTACGCAGAACTGGCGGCATGCGTTCGGCTCGGTGTTGCTGTTGCCGTTGCCGTCGTCGCACTGCTCGGGCTCTTCGATGATCCCATTACCGCATTGCTGGTCGGGGATCTCCGGGGCGTCGACTTCGGGTTCGTCGACCGTGTCGAGATCGACCTCGCGGTCAGCGTCGTCCGGTTCGTCGACGTCGGTGTCCGTTGTGTCGGAGACCGCGTCCGGAACGTCGGGACTCACATCCAGAATATCACCCGTGTCGTCACCGGGGTCGTCGATGTCCGGGCGTACGAAACCGTCCGTTGCGTCGTCGACGTCCATCCCGGCGTCGCCGCCGCTTCCTGTGTCGCCGCGCCCCGGCACAGCTTCTTCGTCCTTGCAGCCACCGAGTGCGAGGGCGGCCATGATCAATATCAGCAGCGTTGAGCTACGCACTACGTTCATCCGTTCTCTTTCGAAGCGGTCCGCACCTCGGCAGCTCGCGCGGAGCGCTGATAGTTTGTGCTGACTCTGTTACAATCTGGTCGCTCCCTAGCAAAAGCACAGGCTGCCTGCGAAGGAGAAAGTTCACCCGGCGGCCGGCGCGGACTGTGCCGCCTACGCAAGGAGCAATGACGGTGAGTGATTCCACGCAGCCGCTTGATATAGATCAGCTGGTCGAATGGGCCCGAGGACGCGCCGAGCTTCTGTACGACGGTGTCGAAGTTGCACATCGATCCTGTGGGATCGCCCTCGCGCAGACCTTCGGCCGGCCGACGGCTCCCTACCAGTCGCTGCGCCGCGGCGGCATCACAGGCGCCGGCCAGTGCGGCGCTATCAAGGCCGGCGAGCTGATCCTCGGCGAGATTTTCGGAGACCCGAACCCGACGGGGAGCGTGACGCCCGCGCTCGAGGCTTCGATCCTACGTTACAACGAGCTCTGGCAGGAGCGCGTCGATACCGGCGACGCAGACTCGATCATCTGCAACGACCTCACGGGGCAATTCGCGGACTTCAGAGGCGCCGACCGCCACGCCTTCTGCACGCGCCTGGCCTCGGATGTCGCCTGGTGCGTGGCGCGGGTAATCCTCGAGCAGGGCGGGCGATTCGACACGCCTTCGGCTCCCACTTCGTAAGTCGTCCCCGGGAACCCTACCGTTGCCGCGTCGCCCGACGGGTTACAGGGTCTCCAGGTTCAACCCGCCGGGGTACGCGTAGGAGACGTCGCAGTCGTAGCCGTACACGTAGAGACCGAAGGGCGCGGTGCCATCAACCCGATGCACGCCGTCGCCCACCGAGAAGCGGTAGACCTCATGGCCTGCGCTGAGTGGGGTGGCCGTCACCGGCAGGGGCTGACCGTCAATTGTGAGCTGCGCGCCGGTTGGTGCGACGATCGTGATGTTGTCCTCGACGTAGTCGGCGGGGGTCAGCACGATGTACGACGACAGGAACTGCTCTGTCGGCACCAGGATCAGCTCGGCGGGGTCGCCGATTGCTGTGCTTCCGCAGCTGCTGTGTTCACCGATCGCACACTGACCTGTGTTTCCGCCCAGGCCGCTTCGATCGCAACCGTTGTCCGCGCCGGGGTATGCGGACCCCACCATGTATTGCGCCATGAGCACCGGCGCAGTGGCAGCCACTGAGAAGTCCTGCGTCGTTGAGATCTCGAAGACCTGGTAGGGCGCGAGTCCGATCGTCGACACCCCGTTAATCGGCGGCGCGATGTTCAGCTGGGTCGCCGTCGGACCGGCAATAACGCGGTAGATGTCGGGTTCGTTGCCGCGGGGCTTGAACTTGGCGGCGATGTAGTTGCGGCCCCACGCCTGCAGAGGCGGCATCTGCTGCTCGATGTGATCGCAGTACTGCGCGTCCGTGGGAATGTTCGCGCATGACGAGCCGCCAAACACAGCGACAGGGCCTGTCGCTGTCACCCGCGTACCGCTCAGATCCTGGGTCTGCGTGCAGGTTTCGGTGCCGCCGAAGAAGCCGCCGCCTTCAAGGGCGCAGATTCCCGAGAGCGTCAGAACCGCCCCCGGCTGCAGGGTGTAGGTTCCGGTTTGGCCGCCGCTGATCCCGCTTACGCCGCCGCCGGCAACGATCTCGCTTCCTGCCGGCGGCGTGACAGACACACTGATCGTGGTGTCAGCGCCGGACACGATCGATACGAAACCGGGGTAGATTCTACCTGAACCCCAGGTCGGCCAGGCGGCGACGACGTACTCGCTCCCCAACGCCGCAATGGGAAGTAGCAGTGACGCGTCGTTGGCTACGATGTCCGGGTTATTGATGGGGTTGAACTGGTGCGCGGTAACGGGGCCGTCTGAGATCACGCGGTAGGAGTTCTGATTCAACGAAGTATTCACCTGGTTTCGTGTGCGGTCGAACTCAAAAGTGTGAAGAGTCCCTGCAGCTACGCTTGCCTGCTGAAGCACGGCTCCCGAGCTGCCGGCTTCGAGGCGTACGTTCACCGCGGCGTCGTTTCCGTTGGAGACAGTGATCGCGTAGCGGCTGTCTGCCGGTGTGTTGACGTTGGGCAGGTCAACCGCGCGAAAGTCGCAACCCAGGTAGCTCTTGTCGTCGCCGCAGGCTGAGGTGGAAATGCACTGCCCTCCGGCACAAAGTCTGGCTTCGAGGGGACACTCGCTGGTCACGCGGGTCACGCCGTCGGAGCCGCAGATCAGCTGGGCCGTGTCGCCGGCGCAACCCAGTACGGCGAGCGGCGTACAGGGTGCAGTCTGGTCCACCACACAGCTACCCGCTTCGCAGATCTGATCGGCGCCGCAAATGGCGCCGGTCCATCCCGCGCCGTCCGGATCGCAGACTCGTGTCTCCGAGCTGCTGACGCACTCGCGGGAGAAAGGGGTACAGGCGGTACCCGTGTCTACGCCTGTGTCATTGCCTGCGCCCGCGTCGTCGCCGGTACTGGTGTCGCCGCCGTCAAAGCCGCCGGTGTCTCTGCCGCCGCCGCGAACCGGCACGCACTGTCCGTTCACCAGGCTCTCGCCGCTTTGGCATTCGCCGTCGTCGCTGCCGGAAGCGCACGCGTCAAGCAGGAGCGCGATGCATAGAATCACCGGGAAATCACGCATGGCAGAGGCTCCGCAGGGTGTGCATGTCCGAACGACGAGTGTACCGTGTACACGGTCTACGGATACGGGGCGTTGCTGATTGGATCAATCATTTGCTTTTCGCGGCGCCCAACAAGCAGCCGACCCACGGCGTGACCGCGAGGGTCCGGTGTCCGGTCACGATCCGACCTCCGCTCGGCTTCAGTCGCCGAGGGTGCCGGTGCGCAGGCGGTAATTCGAGCACGACTCGCCGGTGTCTTCGTAGACTTCAACCCACGCGGTACCGGCCGATCGGTAGTTGTAGCAGGTGCTGCAGCTTCCGAGCCAGTCGCAGTTGCAGTCGAATCCGGGGCTTCGACACCAGGCGTTCATGCGCAGGTCTTCGTTTCCGCCGGCGCCTGTCTGATCCGAACAACAACCCGACATGCCGCCGCGGGAGCAACCGCTGCCGGAGCCACCCTGGCAGCTCACGTCAATGTTGCTCCACCCACCGCTGCACTGGAAGCCCATGAAGATGGCGTAATCGCTTCCTGCCGGGACGTTCCGAAGCTCGCTCTCGATGTCTCGGCGCGAGGTGCTGCTCACCGTGAAGGTGTACCAGTCGCTGTTGTCCGCAGTCGGATACAGTCGCGCGTCGCTGAAGTCCCAGTCCGGCCAGGCGGTGTCGCTGTCACCTCCCAGCGGGTGCGAACCGGATCGGGTGTCGTTCGTCTCGTAGTCGTCTCCACCGATGTCGGTCCCGGCGCAGATGCCATTCTGGCAGTTGTCGCCCGTCGTGCAGGCGTTGCCATCGTTGCAGGAGCTCCCACCGGGGACCTGCGTCCAGGTCACCTGACTGCTGCCTGCGTTGCACTCGATGCACTGATTGTTGCCGGTGGCACCTGCCGTGTCTCCATCGGAGTAGCATGTGGAGTTGATGTAGCAGCTGCCACCGGAGATGGGAGCAGAACAGGCGCCGTTCGAGCATGTGTCGGCGGTACAGGTCACACCATCGTTGCACTGTGTTCCGCATTCGCCGCAGTTGTTTGCGTCACCGAGCACACTCTTTTCGCAACCATTGGCATCGCTGCCGTCGCAGCTCTTGTAGCCGAAGTCGCAGGTGAGGATGTCGCAGGTGCCGCCCTGACAGATGCCCGTTGCGTTGGCCAGGTCACAGTCTGTTCCGCATGTACCGCAGTTGCCGTAGTCGGTGTTCAGGTTTGCTTCGCAGCCGTTGCTTACGTCGTTGTCACAATTCTCGAAGGTGCCGTTGCAGCTTGCGATCTCGCACACACCGCTGTTGCAGGTCGCGGTAGCGTTGTCGAATGCGCACACGTTGCCGCAGGCTCCGCAGTTGTTCACATCATTGTTGGTGTTGATCTCGCAGCCGTCACCGTCGCTGCCGTTGCAGTCAGCGAATGGCGCGCTGCACGTGTCCACCACACAGGTGAAGTTCTCGCAGGCCGGACTTCCCGAGGGCACCGAGCATACATTTCCGCAGCTGGAGCAGTTGGTCACGTCGCTCTGCAGATTCACTTCGCAGCCGTCTACGGCGAGGCCATTGCAGTTCTCGAAGGTGCCGAGGCAGGACTGAATCTGACACACACCGCCGCTGCAGCTCGACACAGCCTGATTTGTCGAACAGGCGGCGTCGCAGGCGCTGCAGTTCTCGGCGTCGTTCAGGGTGTTGACCTCGCAACCGTTGGTCGGGTCTCCGTCACAGTCCTCGAAGTTTGTGGCGCAGGCCACCAGCTCGCATGTGCCGTTGTTGCAGCCGCCGATGCCGTTCGGGAAGCTGCAGTCAGAGCCACATGCGCCGCAGTTGTTTGCGTCGGTGAGGACGTTGACTTCACAGCCGTCGAAAGGCGTACCGTTGCAGTCGGCGAATCCGCCATCGCAGCTGTCGACCGCGCAGAATCCGCCGCTGCAGATCGGGCTGCCATTGTTTACAGTGCAGAGGTTGTTGCAGGCACCGCAGTTGGTGAAGTCGTTCAGGATGTTCACCTCGCAGCCGTCACTGTAGACGCCGTTGCAGTCGAGGTGTCCGAACTGGCACGAGATCAACTCGCAGGCGCCGACATTACACGTCGAGGTCGCGTTGGGGACAGCGCAGTCATTCGAGCAGAAGCCGCAGTTCAGCGAGTCGCTTCCCAGATCGGCTTCGCAGCCGTTGCCATCGTTCGCGTCGCAGTTTGCGTACCCGGGGTCGCATCCAACGAGTCCGCAGGTACCGCTCGCGCAGCCCCCGGTACCCTGCGCGTAGTCGCAGGCGTCATTGCACACGCCGCAGTTGTCGGGGTCCAGGTTGAGGTTGGCTTCGCATCCATTCAGGGGCGAGCCGTCGCAATCCTGGAAGGTTCCCTGACAGGCTCCCACCGCGCACGCGCCGCCGCTGCAGATCGGGTCGGCGTTTGCGACATTGCAGATCTGGCCGCATGCGCCGCAGTTGCCTGCGTCTCCCAGCAGGCTCACCTCGCAGCCGTCCTGCGGTACGTTGTTGCAGTTTGCCAGGCCGAAGTCGCATGAGGTGACTACGCACTCGCCAACGTTGCAGGCGGTCGTGGCCCCGGTCGCGTCACAGCTCAGGTCGCACTGGCCGCAGTTAAAGTAGTCGACCTCGAGATCCACCTCGCAGCCGTTGGCGTCCGAGGCATCACAGTCGCCGAAACCGGTGTCGCAGCCTACCAGCTCGCAGGTCCCCGCCGTGCACGAACCGGAGCCGTTGGGGAAGGTACAGGTCGTGCCACAGAGCCCGCAGTTGTCATCATCGGTCTGCAGGTTGGTCTCGCAGCCGTTGCCGGCGTTCCCGTCGCAATCTGCGAATCCGGGGTCGCAGGTGTTCACTCCGCAGGTGCCGCTGTTGCACACGGCGTCTCCGCCGGGTGCCGTGCAGACATTGGTACAGGTGCCGCAATTGTTTACGTCCGCGTTGAGGTTGATTTCGCAGCCGTCGCCCGCGCTCGCGTTGCAGTCGGCGAATCCGGTATCGCAACTGTCGATCGTGCAGGTACCCGCCACACACGACGGAGTGGCGTTGTTCTCGGAGCAGGCGCTCGCACAGGTACCGCAGTTGCCGGGATCTGCGTTGAGATTGGTTTCACAGCCGTTCGCGTCGTTTCCATCGCAGTTGCCGAAGCCGCTATTGCAGGCGATGAGCTCGCAGCTGCCGCTCTCACAGGAGCCGACTGCGTTGGCGAAGGCACACGTAGTGCCGCAGCTCCCGCAGTTATTGTCATCGTCGAGAAGGTTGATCTCGCAGCCGTTTCCGTAGCCGCCATCACAGTCCGCGAAGCCGACGTTGCATGCGTCGATATCGCACACGCCGGAGGCACACTCGGGTGTTCCGTTGTTTACGGTGCAGACATTGTCGCAGCCTCCGCAGTTGTTCACAGAGCCCAGAATGTCCTGCTCGCATCCGTTGGCGTCATTGGAGTCACAGTTGTCAAAGCCGAACGAGCACCCGGTGGCGATACAGCTGCCCGACTGACAGACGCCGGTCGCGTTATCGAGATCACAATCTGCGCCACAGGCGCCGCAATGGAAGAAGTTGCTGCGCAGATCCGTCTCGCATCCATCGCTGTCATCCGCGTTGCAGTCATCATAGCCGCTATCGCAGGAGGCAAGGCTGCAGACGCCGGCGCTGCAGGCGGCGTCTCCGTTGTTGTATTCACAGCGGGTTCCGCAGCTTCCGCAGTTCGCAACGTCAGTCTCCAAGTTGACTTCGCAGCCGTTGGTGTTGCTGCCATCGCAGTTTGCGGTGCCCGTGCTGCAGTCGTCGACAGTGCAGGCTCCTCCGATGCAGCTAGGGGTTCCCGACGGCACCGTGCAAACCGCGTTACATGCATTGCAGTTGCTGACATCGGAGAGAAGATTGATCTCGCAGCCGTCGGCCGGTGAGAGATTGCAGTCGGCGAAATTCGAGTCGCACGAGCCGATCTCGCAGACGCTGTTGTTACATACCGGCGTCGCGTTGTTGTCTGAGCAAACGATGCCACAGGCGCCGCAGTCACCCACGTCAGAAGTGGTGTCCGTTTCGCAGCCGTTCGTGTCATCGCCGTCACAGTTTGCGAATCCGGATGCACAGCCGACGAGCTCGCAGGTGCCGGCGTTGCATTGACCCACACCGTTCGCGAAGCTGCACGCGTCGCCGCAGGCGCCGCAGCTGCCGTTGTCGCTTCGCAGGTTGGTCTCGCAGCCATCGGCGTAGGAGTTGTTGCAGTCTGCGAAGCCGCCGTTGCAGGCGTTGATTCCGCATGTGCCGCCGGTGCACACCGAGCTGGCGTTGTTTGCGCTGCATACGTTGCCGCAGCCGCCACAGTGCACGAGGTCGTTGAGCACTGAGACCTCGCAGCCGTCCGCCACAGAGTTGTTGCAGTTCTCATATCCGAATGAGCAGGAAAGCACCGTGCAGGAGCCCGCATTGCAGAGCGTTGTCGCGTTGCTCACGGCGCAGCTGACGTCACAGCCACCGCAGTTGAAGTAGTCCGAGCCGAGCGCCACCTCGCAACCGTTAGACGCGACAAGGTCGCAGTCTGCGAATCCGCTGCCGCAGGCGACGAGTTCACAGGTGCCGTCGCTGCAGCTGCCGGCGCCATTGGTGTATTCACACTCATTGTCGCAGGCGCCGCAGTCGTCATCGCTATTGCCCAGGTCGGTCTCGCAGCCGTTGTTCGGCAGATTGTCGCAATCGTCGTACCCCGCGAAGCAGGAGTCGACGCGGCAGGTGCCTCCGCTGCACATCGGGTTCGAGTTGGGCACGTTGCATACGTTGCCGCATGCGCCGCAGTCATTCGTGGACCCGAGCACGTCCGCCTCGCAGCCGTTGGTCAGTGAGGCGTCGCAGTCCTGCCACCCGAAGTCGCAGCCGAGCAGGCGGCACTCGGAGGCTTCGCAGAGGGCGAACCCGTTATCGATGTCGCAGCTTGTGCCGCATGCACCGCAGTTAAAGTTGTTACTGACTGTGTTTGTCTCGCACCCGTTCGAAGGGTCGCCGTCGCAGTCTTCGAAGCCGGTGTCGCAGGCGGCGAGCTCGCAGCCGCCGTCCGTGCAGACGCCCGTGCCGTTGGCGTACTCGCATTCGTTGAAGCACGACCCGCAGTTCGCTTCGTCGTTCAGGATGTTTGTTTCACATCCGTTCGATGTGTCGCCGTCACAATCAGAGAACCCGGTGTCGCAGTTGTTCACGACGCAGTTTCCACCGACGCAGGCGGGGTCACCGGAGGTGACAGAGCATTCATTGTCGCAGGTTGCGCAGTTCATCACGTCCGTCAGCAGACTCACCTCACACCCGTCCGCTGCCAGACCGTTGCAGTCTTCAAAGTTGGCGTCGCACGAGGCGACTTCGCAGACGCCCAGCACACACTCAGCGGTCGCATTCGTGTCGTTGCAGACATTGCCGCAGGTTCCGCAGCCGGTGACGTCGTCAGCGAGGTTCACCTCGCATCCGTCTGTCGGGTCGCCGTTGCAGTCCTCGTAGTCTCCGCTGCACGCAGCGAGCTCGCAGGTGCCGGCGTTGCACATCGCCACGCCGTTATCGAAGCCGCAGAAGGCTCCACATGCGCCGCAGTGCGCCAGGTCTTCGGTGATATTCACTTCGCATCCGTCCGCCGGGTCGCCGTTGCAGTCGACGAACCCCGGGTCACAGGCGCCGATTTCGCACACACCGTCCGTGCAGTCCGGGACCCCATTGGGCGCGGTGCAGACGATGCCGCAGGCCCCGCAATTGTCCGTGTCTGTCGCGGTCTCGATCTCGCAGGCGTCGACCGAGAGACCGTTGCAGTCCGCGAAGCCGATGTCGCAGCCTGTGATGACGCAGTCCCCGGCCAGACAAACGGAAGTACCCGCGTCCTGTGAGCAAACGGTCCCGCAGGCGGAGCAGTTGTCTGCATCTGTGGTCAGATCGATTTCGCACCCGTTCAGCGGGTCACCATCGCAGTCCGAGAATCCAGGGAGGCAGCCGGCGAGGACGCACATTCCGTCGTCGCAGATGGGCGTTCCGTTGTCGAAAGCGCACACCTGATCACAGGCGCCGCAATGCAGGGTGTTGGAGTCGAGCGCGATCTCGCAGCCGTTGCTCGGATCAGAGTCGCAATCCGCAAAGGGTACATCGCAGTCGCTTACGCCGCAGGTGCCGGCTACGCAGACCGGGTTTCCGTTGTCCGCTTCACACACGGTGCCACATGTGCCGCAGTTCCCTACATTGGTCTGCAGGTTGGTCTCGCATCCGTCCCCCGCGATTGCGTTGCAGTCTGCGAAGCCCTCGTTGCATGCGGCGATCTGGCAGGTTCCGTTGATGCACTCGGTCGCGCCGCCTGCGTCGGAGCAGACGTTTCCGCATACGCCGCAGTTGGCCTCGTCTGCGGCGATCTCGATTTCGCAACCGTTCGAGGTGTCTGCGTCGCAATCGGCGAAACCGGTCATGCAGCCGGGCAGCGTGCACACGCCGGCTTCGCAGTTCGCGATGCCGTTCTCGAACTCGCAGACGGAGCCGCAGGCGCCACAGTTCGCCAGCGATGTGTTGGTGTCGGTCTCGCAGCCGTTTGCGTAGGTGGCATCACAGTCGCCGAGACCGGCGTTGCAGGCGATGATTTCGCACACGCCGCCGGTGCAGGCCGAGGTGGCATCCGCCGCGTCGCATGCGGTGCCGCACTGACCGCAGTTCGCCGGCGAGCTCGTAAGGTCGAAGTCTTCGTCGGTGGAGTCATCGCAGTCGTTGTCGACGTCGTCGCAGACTTCAGGAGCGCCATCGTAGACGCTGGTGAGCGTGTCGTCGCAATCCTCACCGGCGCAGCTGGATCCGATCCCGTAGCCGTCGCCGTCCAGGTCAAGGCAGCCGCCGCACACGCCCAGAAGCGGCAGGCAGTGGTCGTACTCGACGGCTGTGCCGTCCTCGGTTCTCGTTACCGTCTCGCAGCCGAAGCCTTCGGGGCAGGCGTCGTTGTCGCCGCACTCCACCGTACAGAAGTCACCGTCGGTCAGCGCATTGCACAGGGAGCCGATGCCGTCGCAGTCAAAGTCGGTCGTACAGGGGTTGCACAGTGAGCTGGCCACCGGCACACACAGCTCAGCGACGTCGCCGCCAGAGGTCTGCAGCAGTCGGCACTCCCAGTTGTCTCCGCAGTCCGTATCGTCAGAGCAGGCACGGCTGCAGATTCGACCGATCGATGAGTTGATGCAGATGCCGGAGTCGCAGTCGACGTCGGTCGCGCACTCGCACTGGTATTCACCGGGCACGCAATCCGAGGTCTCGATGTCAGCCGCGTCGCCGGCGTCCGTGTCCGCGTCATCCTGCGTGTCGTCAACGACGTCGAGGCCGGCGTCCGTGTCAGGCACCCACTCACACTGGTTCTCCACGCAGGACGCCGTCCCCGAGACCACAACATCACCGTTGCAGCCGGACCCGCCGGTCACGGTGAAGCTCTCAGGGCAATCGGAAGCTGTTTCGCAGGCGACCCCGGTGGCGGTGTCGTCTTTGCAGCCCTGAATCATTGCCGAGAAGAGGAAGATCGCACCGAAGATGACGATCAGGGAGGAGAGTCGGCGGTTGGACGCAGACATAGCGGGGACTCCAGAAGCGGTTGTGTGCCGGTTGATTCCCTGCACTCTACGCCGAAGAAGCCCGCCATGACAACGAATACTGTTGTCATCGGCGCCATCGAAGCTCTGGGACTCCGCCGCGCGATCAGCCCGCTCTTGACCGGCCGGCTCCCTCAGACAGTCTTCGAGGCCCGGCTCCCGGCCAGCTTCGTCGCGATCAGAGCCAGCGCCAGCGCCCCGACAAACACGACAGCGGACGGCCACACCGCCAGGGCGAACTTCCAGCTCGCGGCGACGCTCAGCGCGGCCAGGCCCACACCGACGACCGCCAGCGGCAGGCTTCGCGATCGGGCGACCGCGATGAGCAGCCCGCTCAGGAACGCGATGATAAGGGCAATTGCGAACACCTGGGCTCGCGAGTCGGCGCGGGCGTAGCGCATGCGCAGCTCGGGCACCGGCTGCGCGTCGCCGGCGTACAGGCGCTCGAAGGAGACACGATATCCCGAGGTCGGCATACGAACGCCGCGACCCTGCGAAAACACGTGGGTCAGGCTCGCGCCGATCTCGTCGGAGTCCACGCGCTCGGGCCCTGCGATGACACTCAGCGGCGAGCGGGGACGCAGCCAGCGATAGCCGTCCGGCAGGTACACGTCCCAGCGCAGCTCTGACGTCACCATATCCGAGGACGCCAGAGGAAGCTTCATGTTGCCGGCAGCGCCGATGCTGCTCGCAGGGGTAGCGTAGACCAGCTCCACGTTGAAGCCGTCTTCCGAGTGCAGCAGGTTCACAAGAATTGTGTTCGGATCATCGGCGGCAATGGCCGGCGTTGAGTCGGTGCCCGCGACACGAAGGCTCCACACGTCGCTGCCGTCCGGCAGGCGGAGTCGTACGAACTGGCGTCGCGTATTGCGAATCTCGAAACGCGCTGCGGTGACATGCAAACCGTCCTTGCCCACCAGGGTAGTGTAGTGCGCTCGCTCGATGGCCGCCGCCTGCAGGTCCATCTCTCGATGTCGGGTTACGTTCAGCGCGAGCACCGGCAGGGGCTCCACGCGAAAGTACTTGTAGGCGAGCAGTATAGGATTCGAGGTCCGCATCACCAGGTGAGAGGGCAGCTCTGAGATGTCGGCATGGCGCAGGTTCTCTGCGACCGACGGTTCCACCTCGATGGCGCTCAGCGCCTCCACCGCGACCCGACCTTCTTCGACCTCGGCGCCTTCGACGTGCAGCAGCGGCGCGCCGATGCTCACCGAGCCATCCTCCTCGATCTTCTCATATGCAACGTCAATTCGAAACTCGCCTTCCATCTCTTCGGTGAACTCAACGACAATCAGCGACGGGTCGTCTTCGTTGACGCTCCATGCACGCAGCGAGGGTGCAGACAGCTGTAGCACGCTGCTGCTCTCTTCGAGCTTGAGGTGCAGCTCCATCACGGAGCCGGACTTCACGTCCACGGTAACCGCCGCATGGAAGCGCGTGGTGACGTCGGCCATTGAGACGAGGGTGTCGACACGGGCGTCGAAGCGCCCGAGCACCCGTTCCGGCGTGGCCGTACGCGCAGACAGGGCTCCCGGCGCGTCGAAGTAGCGAAAGGTGTGTGCGATCGTCATTTCGATGTCATCGCGCACGAAGCCGGGCAGCTGATTCTCGCCGACCCGCGTCAGCGGGTGTCCGTCAACCGGCGCCAGCCCCAGCTCGCGACTCGAAAGCAGCGCGACCATACCGCGCTGCCGGGTAACATCGGTCGCCGCAAACAGTGGCACTGAGACGTCGGCGTCGTCTGTCGATACCAGCGCGCGCTCAAAGAACACATCAAAGCGAAAGGCGCCCGTAATGGGTCGGTCGAGAAACACGGTCAGCTCGCCGTCGGCATCGTTGTTACCCTCGCTGACTCGCCAGTCAGTGACGCCGGCCATCAATGACTCGACGCGTACGATCTGTGCCTCAGCGGGCACGGTGAGCGTGAACTGGTTTGCTTCACCGCGCGTGACATCAAAGGTGGCTACGCAGCGTCCGTGCAGCACACCTTCATCGGCGTGATACACCTGATAGAGCTCCGCGCTTGCGATGGTCTCGAGGCGTGCCCCGGGGTCTTCCGGGATCGCCTCTGACCAGGCCACAACAACGCTGTTCCCCATCGGGATGTTGAACCCTGCGACGGTGTGTGAGGACGTCTTTGTGTGTTCAACATGCGCACCCGGTGTCACGGTGACTTCCTTGTCGCCGTCCAGCTCCAGAGAGAAGCGGGACACCGGCACCGGAGGGATCGCGAAGCGGGTCAGCGGCGGGCCTTCTTCCCTGTAGATGGGCGTCTGGAAGCGCGCCTCAATTTCATGTCGATCCCCTTCGGGAAGCGTGACGACGAACCAGCCTTCCTCCGCGTTCAGGGGCGCGTCTTCGCCGTTCACACGAACTCCAAGCAACGCGTGGGACTGAGGCAGCAGCGGCACTCTGCCCGCGCTGCCGCCATGCGCGGTAAACAGCACACGCCATTCGATCGCCTCGCCAAGGTCGCGGCCGGCGTATTCTGCGCGCGAGATACGCGCCGCCCCCGCTGCTGCATCGCGCCAGGTCAGCGAGACTCGCGGAGACAGAGGCAGGGTCGCCTCGACGCGGGTCTGACTCCCTGACTCACTGCTGCGCACATACTCGCCCGGAGTCACACTCACCTCTGCGGCTTCTTCGGCCAGGAGGGCGACAAGCCCGGACCCCGGCACCGGCGGCAGGGGAAGGTCGAGCCGGCGCATCCCGGCCCCGGATCGTGCTTCGACCTGGTAGACCGCGGCGATGTTGTGTGCTCCGACCGGCGCGTTGACCCACACCAGGTTGGCGCCCTCGGCTCTCAGCGTCGCGGAGCCGCCGGTGGAGAAGGAATCAAGGGCAACGCCGGCAGGAAGCACGGGCACATTCTGTGCATCGTCGCCCGAGATTTCGACGCGAAACTGCACGCGAACGGTGTAGCTGTCCCCCTGGCCGCTGGGCTGAACCTGTATGGTTCCACGCCCGTACGCGACGTTCTCGTCTGTCTCGTGGCCAATGTGTGTGATTGGCCCCAGGGGCAGCACAATGCGCCCCCCTGAGAACGCGTCGTCGCCGGCATACGCCGGCAGAGTCGCCGCGCAGAGCAGCACACACGCGAGCAGGATGTTCCAGGTCTGTGTCTTCATGGTCGATCTCCGGAAGTGCAACGCGAGAGGGCGCGTCGCGGTGTTTGTTGTGCGTCGTCAGGGGCTTTGCTGCGCCCGCTCGCGCAGCGAATGTATGCTCAGCCCGCTGGTGCCTGAGCGGGCGTGACTGAAGAGCAGCATCGCGTCGAGCAGCTGCCGGTTGGATGCAGTGGCTTCGCCGCTGCGAAGTCTGCGAGAAAACTCGCGCAGCGCAGCCGCGTCGTTCTCAAGCGCGCTGCGCCCGCGGCGGTCTTCTGTTTGTTGTGCGGCTCCTGTCAGCACACGCGCGAAGTCCTCGAGCTCAGCGGCCGCCCGGGCCCCCTCTCCCTGCGATGCAGTGGCGATGACTTCGCGCACGACTTCGCCACACTCAAAGCTCAGCTGATTGCGGGCCACATTCTGCTCAATGGGTCCGCGAGCTCGTGCGCCACGCTCGACGCTGTTCTGACCGCGTACCGTAGCGTTTCGGGTGAGCAACAGGTCCTTGTACCGCATCGTAACATCGGCAAGGTTGCCGGGGCGCTCGGCGATCACATCGAGTGTGATTACGTGTGTGTCCCCGGCGTAGAAGGCCGGAATCACAATCTGAATACCGTCTTCGTCCTCGCCGCGGTCCGCCTCGATTCCGAGAGATCGGGCCATCGCCTGATCGACGCTGACCTCCATCTCGCGGACCCGTTGCGCGTCGGCTGCGTCGAGGCGCTCTGACCCAAGGACGTCAACAAGGCGGACGCCGGGTGCGAGGCGAATCGAGAGGCGAAGCGCCCGCGCCACGACGCGTCCCTGCGCGTCGACCTCGGCGTTGACCGCCGCGCCCGCACCATCGGCGCCGCCGGACCAGCGCCAGCTGCCCTGGCCGGTGATCGCCAGCTCTTCGATCGCTTCGTGAGATGCCGCCTGTGCGTTTGCGTTCAGCGAGAGTACGCTGGTGACGATGCTGTCGCGACCTGCGTTGTGCACAGGGTCGATGAGAGATGATGCGTCAGCCTCGCTGAGCGATGGGCTCCAGAGCCACACCATACGGCTGCCGAGAATCGAATCCGCGTCGCCCGAGTTCAGACTCGCGACGGCAGCGCTGTATGCAGTGCCGAGCTCTGTTTCGACGAAATCGCGCCCTTCGATCTCCGGCGCGTTCGCCTGTTGAATCGAACGAAGCAACACATCCACCGCGCCGCGCCTGAGCTCGCCGCTGTCGAACACCAGCCCGCCGTGTGGACCCGCGGCAAACACACGAATCGTGTCACCGGGCTCTCGGCGTGCTTCCAGGGACATGAGCGCCTCTTCGATCTCGGCAATGGTGCGCGCGTCAGGTTGTGTACGCAGGTCCAGGACTATGGCGGCGTCCAGGGTCGGACGCCTGCCGGCGCTGACGTCAGTCGCAAGTAGGGCGACTTCAAGGCTCATCCGCGTCGGGCCGTTGATGGCGCGTCGGTCCGAGTTTACATACAGCGCCATCGACGAGCTGTCCGGGCGATCGAACACTTCCTGTGCTGCGGCGTCGAAGAGCGGATCTGTTGTGTGGTGCGAACCCTGCGTATCGCCGAGTCGCATTGCGGCCCGTCGCGCATCCCGGTCGCCGGGCACATAGGTGTTGCGCCAGTAGCCGCGTGCGGCGACGGTCTGTACGCCGTCCACCTGCTCTCGCGCCGCCATGTAGCGTGCATACGCGGCGGCGTTCTGCATCGCATCGATCTGCGCCGGCTGGTTTCGCGCGGCTTCTGCCGAAGCGCGCCGGTTCATGGCGAGTTCTTCACCCCGGGCGCGGGCCTGTTCCGACTCTGAGCCGTCAGTGATTTGGCCGCGATACCTGCCCCGCGGTCCGACATAGCCGAACTCGTCGCCGCCTGCCTGCTCGCGTCCATCCAGGCCGGCAATCTCGTCTTCGAAGTCGCCGTCCTGCAGGCCGTTGTCGAAGGCGCTCCGATCAGCCGTGGCCTCCTCGAGCTCATCGACCTCGATGTTGTGTGCTTCGATCTCGCGACGCAACCCGCCAACGGAAGAGGGGAGACCCTCGCCGGTAGTTGTTGAACCGGTGGTTGCTGTACTTGTTGTCGCCGGCCCCGCAGACCCTGCAGCCGGCTCCCGGGTACGCGCACGCAACGTGAGGTCGCCGAAGTCCTGTGCCGGCGCACCATCGCCGTCGATGTCTCCACTCAATCTGCTGAGCACAGAGGCGCTGCCTGAGGCTTGAGCGGGCGACGGTGCAGGCTCCGGCTCGGCCACCGGCGGTGGTGCCAGTCGGTCATCCTGCTCGACGTTGATCAGACCGAGTTCAACCGTAACATCTTCAACCGCAGCCGCGGCGCTGTCGCCGATGATCGCGTCCGGGCTGGGGACAGGACGCGGCGCTGTCGCTGCGAAGGGATCATTCGGTTCATCAACGACCGCCGGTTCAGGTGTTTCCGGTGCGTGCCACCGATTGATTGCGAGTCCGTCGCCTTCTGACTGCTCGCCCTCTTCCAGGCTGCGAAAACCAAAGGACTCACCGCGGCGACCGGCGCTGCCTCCATGTATGGTTGCGCTGCCACCGCTTCGAGCCGCGACGCCGAATTCACCTGAAGATTGCGTCCGCTCCATCGCGCGCCCGTTGGCGTCGATCGTTGTTGTCTGTTGCCGAAGCCCGCCATTGCCCCCGCCGGAGCCCCGGCCCTGTGATGCGACGCCGGTCCGTTCACCGCCGTCGCCGCCGCGTACTTCTTCTTCGGTCGGTAGTGCCTCTGCCACTTCTTCAGGTGCCGCCGCTTCGATGTCGTTTGCACGCAGGTCCTGCGCGAGGCGTGTTCGCTCCTGCTCGTCGCTCGGGTACCATCGGTCTCGGCTCGGGGCGTCGTGGCGGCGGCTCGTTCGGCGGCTGCGAGTCGTACGGCGCACGGTGTCGCGGCGACGCCCCTCGTCTGCACGCATCTGACCGCTCTGTTCGCCGCGATCGGGAGCAAACACGCTGCCGGCCGGCGAGTTGAAGTCCCCGGGCTCCTCGTCTGATATCGACGGACCGCGGCGTCCGTCCAGGGCCGCGACGCGTTCGTCGCCCGCTCCACCGGAGCCTGCTGTGCGTTCGGTCAACACGCCTCTGCTTGCGAACACGATGACACCGCTGAGTCCGCACACAATCAGCGCGGCAGCTGCATACATGAGCGCTGCGCGCCATCGCCGCGGAGGGCTCGCAGGCTTCGTTGCCGCGGGAGCGATCGCTTCTTCGACAGAGTGTGCAGGAGCAGGGTTCAGCCCGACATCAGCAGCGTCGACGGCGGCGAGTACCCCGGCCACGAAAGCATCAGTGACATCAGTATCTTCGAAGAGAGACAGTCCGAGGTCGACCTGCTCGAGGGCGGCGAGTGTAGCTGCGCAGATCGCGCACTCATCCAGGTGCTCCCGATGTTCCGTGCTCAGGGCGCCGGCATCGGCCGCTTCAACGATGGATTCAATGCGCGCGCATTCGTGTGGTGTGCTCATGGCTCGACCTCGCTGCGTGCCTGTGACTGATCGTCGCCTGTGGCGAAGCGAACGAGTCGCGTCTTCGCGAGGCGCTGTGCCATTACGATTCGAGCGCGCCGGAGATTCGTCTTCAGTGTGTTTGCATTCACCTCGAGAATCGCCGCGGCTTCATTCTGTTTCATGCCGCGCACGCAGACCAACAAGACTGCCTCCCGCTGTGCCGGCGGCAACCCTTCGAGGGCCTGCTGCAGGACTTCTGCGGTTTGTTTGGATTGCGCGGTTTCGTCCGCGGTGGGCTCATTGGTCGCGGCTTCTTCCGTAGCGTCGATGTCAGATCGGCTGATTTCGTGTGCGTTGCGTCGGCCGCGGGAGCGAAGGTTGCTACGCGCCGCGTTGACCGCGATCGTGAACACCCAGGGACGAATCGGACGCTCCAGGTCGACCGTGTCCAGGTGGGCGTGAATCTTCACGAATACCTCCTGCGCCACGTCATCGACATCGGCGTTTGTAACTCCCGCTCGCCGAATGTAGCTGCAGATCGCCGGGCCCACGCGCCGCACCAGATCTTCGAAAGCCCCTTTGTCTCCGTCCCGATAGCGCCGAATCATGACCCGCTCGTCCAGGACGATGACGCCGCCGCTGTGGTCGGCATCGTCAGCGGATTGATGTGGGGCGGGGCTCATGGGAGGCGTTCCGTCGACTCTTCAGTGGGTGTCTGAGGGTGTCACGCCGCGGCTCGCCAAAAGGTTTCAGAATTTCTTCAGGTGTCGGCGACGCCCGGCTCAGCAGACCGCGTTTTCGGCCCGCTCCGACCCGGCGGCATCGCCCGCGGCGGCGGCGACCTCGCTGTCGACGGTTGCCCAGCGAAAAGGGGTCGCGAGCTGGCCGAAGTAGGAGCGGGGAAAAGCGATGTCACCGGCAAAACCAACGTCCGCCGGGTTATGGACGCGTGTTGCGGGCAGATGCCGCGTTCCAAATACAACATCCCAGAAAATGATATTTGCGCCGTAGTTCGTGTTGGCGTCTTCCAGGTCGCGGCTGTGGTGCCAGCGGTGCAGCTCAGCCATGCTGAACACCCAGTTCAGCGGGCCGAGCCGCAGGTCGATGTTTGAATGCTGAAACAGACCGTGCACCGCGGTGAAGACAATCACCAGCGCCAGGATCTCAGGTGGGGCCCCAAGCAGCACCAGAGGCAGTTGTGTGAGGCTGTGGGCAATGATCGTGTCGAGGGGATGAAAGCGCGCGGCGTTCAGCCACCACAGGCGGGGAGCGCTGTGATGGGTGGCGTGAAAGCGCCAGAACCACGCGCGCTCGTGGCAGGTACGATGCCACCAGTACTGTCCGAACTCACCCAGGATCATCGCGATCACCAACTGCAGCACCGGGTGCAGCGACGAGGGCCAGAGATCGTGTCCCAGGCGTTCGCTCAGATGGATCGCCACTGCGCCGGCGCTGACCGCCAGCACCGCGTCCATCACCGGCGGCGGAAGGAGCTGCGAAAACAATACATGTTGCAGGTCCGTCTTTACGTCGCCGTAGGACCTTGTCCACAGCACAGAGCGCGGCTGCACACGCTCCGCCAGCGCGACGAGGATCGTGGCGACCGCGATCGCGGGCAGTGTCGCCAGGTGTGCGTCCATGCCGCTCATCAACACCAGCCACGTCGCGATCAGCGAGCCGAAGAACACGACAGGAAAGACCGACCACGCGAACACCCGCCGCCACGTCGACGCCTCGGCCAGCCCCGTGATCTGGACTCCCTCGCTTTCTGCGTCCCCCTGACCCATCGCGCACTCCCGCCGGTCCGACATGACGCGCCGTATTCCGCCGCTTCCATCGCCGCAAGACGTACCGGTGCGGATCCCCACGTTCGAACGCGGGTACCCGGAACGTCCGCATGGCATCAATTCCCGTCGCCAACCCCTCCGGGAAAGCGCAGCGTTCCGCCGGGGTCTCCAGGGGCGAGAGCCCCCGGACAGAGCGCGAGACAGCGTCTCGCACCGCCGCCATCTCCACTCGACAGATTGACAACAGTGGGGCTCAGGTACTACGGGGAGCTCGCGTTTCACCCATTACAGGTGCAAATCGATGACGCCACAGAAGCGAGTCAATCCTGCCGAAACCACCCGCCGTGCTCCATTCGGGGCCGGTCATGCGGGCGTGTTTTGGCATCATCATCATTGACGCCGTCCTGTTGCTCAATCAGACCGCTTTTCTGCATGTGACGCGCTGCGTCAGTGCACTCGGTACAGGTACCTGACATGAATTCTACTACGGCGGTTTCTCCGCCGCTCTCGGCCCGCGTTCCCCGGCGGCGTCGCTTCATAGAGATGGCGCTTGCCGGCCTCGATGCTGCAGGCTTTCGCGAAATCGACGTGCCCCTGTTGGCACCCTTCGAGGAGATTCGCAGCGCCGTCGACGAATCGGTCGCGCGGGAGCTTTTTCGTTTCGCCGGCCGCTCCGGCGAAGTGCTGGTGTTGCGCGGAGACGTCACCCCCGTCGTTGCCTGGCAATATGCGCGGCACCTCTCGGAGCGTCCGCTGCCCCTGCGATTGAGCTATGCTGCGCGGGTTGCGCGGGTACGCCAGGAGTTCGCGCGCTATCGCATTGAGTCCCACGAGCTGGGCGCCGAGTTGATCGGCGCGCAGGGCCTGGACGCCGACGTCGAGATCTTGAGCGCCGCAGTCGAGACCCTGGACGGTGTCGGCGCACAAGGGGTCGAGTGCGTGATCGGCCACGTGGGACTGTCGGCATCCGTGATCGACGAAGTCTCGAAGTCGAACGGGACTCTTCGGCGTCAGCTGGATACCGCGATCGCTGCCAAGGATCGCAATGAGGCCGTCGAGATGGCCCGCGCCAATGGAGCGAGCGCTGAGACCATCAGGCGCATCAAGCTGCTGACGCTGGTGCGCCCGAAGCGTGCGGACCTCGCTGCCCTCGCGGAGGGAGCGCCGCGGGAGCTTGCGGACGCCGTCCTGCGCCTCCAACAGATCATAGACGCCTTCGCGAATCGTGGCTGGGAGGACAGGTTTCAGCTGGATCTGAGCCGACGC
Source organism: bacterium (assembly GCA_030427825.1). GTDB lineage: Bacteria > Myxococcota_A > Bradymonadia > REDH01 > REDH01 > JAUICO01. Next base: position 20,938 of record JAUICO010000057.1, read on the forward strand.
AACGAACGAGGGTACTACTCGGGTGTTGTGTTCTCCCTGACCTCGCCGGCATCGCAACGGGCCCTTGGTGGCGGTGGACGATACGATCGCCTGATCGGGCGCTTCGGAGTTTCGCAACCGGCGATCGGCTTCGGTCTTCGTGTAGAGACGATCCTCGATGCGATCGACGGGGAGGGCGGCCGATGAGTACCTTGCGTATCGCGATGCCGAAGGGACGGCTGATGGAGAGCGCGCTCGCGGAATTCGAGCGGGCAGGCATTTCTGAGAAGGCGCCGGACATTGGTAGAAAGCTGGTGATTCCGCTGAAGAATGGCAGCGGCAGCAAACTCGAGTTGTTGCTGGTCAAGAACGCCGACGTCCCGACATATGTAGAACACGGTGTCGCCGAGTTTGGTGTGTGTGGAACGGACGTTCTGGACGAAGCAGACTGCGACGTGATGCGACCGTGGACCTTTGCGTTCGGGCGCTGTCGAATCGCTATCGCCGGGCGGCCGGAGGTCGACATGAGCCGCTGGTCTGCGGGTGACACGTTGTTGGTCGCGAGTAAGTACCCGCGCATTACGCGCCGTCACTTTTCCGATCGTGGTTGGAACGCCGAAGTGATCAAGCTGAACGGCAGCGTTGAGCTGGCCGCAGTGTTGGGGCTGTCCGACGTGATCGTTGACCTTGTTGAGTCCGGCAGAACGCTCAAGGAGAACGGGTTGGTGGTACACGAAGTGCTCGGTGAGACCCGTGTGAAGTTGATTGCGACACGAGGTTTGACGCGAGCACAGAACGACGTGCTTGCGTGGATGGTCGACGAGCTGTCGGCAGCAGACCGGGACAAGTCATGAGTGTAGTGTATTGCTGGCCCGCTGACCGCAATGACGTCGTCGTACAGGAACGTCTGGCTCCCGGTGACGCCGGTTTGCCGGACGAGGTTGTCGCCACCGTTCGCAACATTATCGACGAAGTCCGGTCGCGAGGCGACGACGCGTTGATCGAGTTCACAGCGCGCTTTGACGGCGAGGAGCTGAGTGACGACGCGCTTCGTGTGAGCAGGGAGGAGATCGCGGCGTCTGCGGAGAACGCGCCGCCTGCGTTGCGGGCCGCCATCGAGCGCGCGATCACGAACGTGCGTGCCTTTCACGAGAAGCAGCGACTGAGCGGCTACCGGATGGACGTCGGCGAAGGCGCCTCTCTGTCCTGGGTTTGGAAGTCGGTGGGCGCCGCAGCGCTGTATGTACCCGGTGGCCGCGCCGCCTACCCGAGCACAGTGGTGATGAACGCGGTACCCGCGCAGGTAGCCGGGGTAAAACGTATCGCTGTGCTGACGGTGCCCGGCACGGTGGAGAACAATCCGGCGGTAGCGTTTGCGTTGCAGGCGTTGGGTCTCGATGAGGTGTACCGTGTCGCCGGCGCTCAGTCGGTGGCCGCGGCGGCTTATGGTACTGCGACCATCGAAGCGGTGGACGTGATCGTCGGCCCGGGCAATGCATACGTGGCTGCGGCGAAACGCGAGGTCTACGGGCGAGTTGGTATCGACTCGGTCGCCGGACCCAGCGAGGTGTTGATTCTGGCCGACGAGAGCGCGGATCCGCGCTGCGTCGCCGCCGACCTGCTTGCGCAGGCGGAGCACGACCCTCTGGCTCGATGTGTGCTTGCCTGCACCTCTCGTGAGGTGATCGAGGCAACCCTTGCCGAGCTCGACGAGCAGCTGGCGGACGCGCCTCGCAAAGAAGTGATGGCCGAGGCGTGGAGAGATCACGGACTGATTCTCGACGTCGACACTCGGGAGGAGCTTGTCGAAATCTGCGAGATCATGGCGCCGGAACACCTGCAGGTCATGACAGACCCGCCCCTCGACGTGGAGTCGCTCACTGCCGGCGCGGTGTTTGTTGGGAACGCAACACCGACAGCGCTGGGTGACTACATCGCAGGCCCCAATCACGTTCTACCCACAGGCGGCACGGCCCGTTTTTCGGGCCCGTTGGGTGTGCACGTGTTCATGCGTCCGATGAGCGTGATTCGCGGCACGGCGGAGTGGTCAGCGGGCATTGTCGATGACGGCGCATGCATCGCAGACTACGAAGCTCTGCACGGTCACGCCGTAGCGCTTCGATTGCGCTCAAAGAAGGGTGCCACGTCGTGAGCGTCGTCGACAACATCATCGCACCGGTGCGAGAGCTCAGTGAGTACACGTTGAAGGCTACGGTGGCTCGCGTGAAGCTGAATCAGAACGAGAGCCCGCGTGATCTCTCACCGGAGCTGAAGCGGCTTGTGTTGGATCGTGTGGCAGCGCTCCCCTGGAATCGCTACCCTGATTTCGTGCCCGCCGATGTGTTGGCGGGCATCGGAGAGATGCACGGTCTGGGCGGCGAGAATGTGCTCATCGGCAACGGGAGCAACGAGCTGATTCAGGCTCTGTTCGCGGCTTGCGTGGAGTCGGGGACGAAAGTGTCGATTCCGAGCCCGACCTTCACTCTCTATGCGATGATGGTGCGTGCGAACGGCGGTGAGGTCGACAATGTGCGACTGCGCGATGACCTCTCCTATGATCTCGACGCCTGGCGTGAACGCGCAGCGCGTGGAGACCGACACCTCCTTTTGTGTTCGCCGAACAATCCGACAGGGAGCACGGTCACGCCGAAGTTTGTTTCCGAGCTTGCTTCAGCGACGTCCAAACTGGTGATCGTCGATGAAGCGTATGCACAGTTTGGTGACGACGACCACAGCCGGCTTCTCGGGGACCACGACAATGTTGTTGTCCTACGAACGTTCTCCAAGGCCATGGGCCTCGCGGGTGTGCGTCTTGGATATGCGCTTGTACACAGGTCGTTGGCGCCTGAGATCAACAAGGTCAAGCTGCCGTACAACGTTGGCATTTTCGGCCTCGAAGTCGCCCGCCTCGCCCTCGAAGAGCCTTCGCTCTTTGTAGGCGTTCGTGAGGAGCAGCGTCGGGAGAGAGGCCGTCTGGTCGAAGCACTTCGAGCGTTGCCCCTGGAGGCGGTGTACGATGGAGCCGCCAACTTCGTTCTGATTCGAACGGCGCAGGCCTCGGGTCTCTTCGAGAGTCTGTTTGAAGCCGGAGTCCTGATTCGCAACGTGGGTCACTACCCGATGCTGGAGAGCTGCCTGCGTGTTTCGGTCGGCACTCCTGAGCAGAACGACGAGGTGCTTGAGCGGATCGCCGGCTACTTGAAAGCACACAGCTCCGATACAGACAGCACAGAGGCAAACTCATGACGAGCAAACTCACGATGAACCGTAGCGCAGTGATTGAGCGCAGCACCCGTGAGACGAAGATACGCGTCGAGTTGAACCTCGACGGAACCGGCATTGCCCGGATCTCAACCGGCATCGGGTTCTTCGACCACATGCTGACCGCGTTTGCTTTGAACGGTCGCTTTGACCTGACGGTCACCGCCGAAGGTGATCTGCACATCGATCAGCATCACACCGTCGAGGACGTAGGTATCGTGATCGGCCGGGCGCTGGCGCAGGCTGTGGGCGACAAGAAGGGGATTCGTCGCTACGGCAGCTCCTACGTACCCATGGATGAGGCGCTGGTGAGGACCGCGCTCGATCTCTCGGGGCGTGCGTGGGCAGGTGTCCACATTGACTGGGCGACGACCCTCGGCGTGCAGGGCTTCGACTATGCACTCCTGAGTGAGTTTGTCTGGGGCGTGGCGCGAGAGGCAAAGCTGACCGTGCACGTCGACTCGATCCGCGGCATCAACAATCACCACCTCTGTGAGGCGGCCTTCAAGTCGTTGGGGCGCGCCCTGGATGAAGCGACGCGTGACGATCCGAAACTCGCCGGCACGTTGCCAAGCACCAAGGGTTCACTCTGATGAAGGTCGCAATCGTCGACAATCTCTTTGGAAACCTGCGTTCTATCTGCAGCGCGATGACCGCGCTCGGCGCGGATGTGCAGGTTGTCCGCGATGCGGAGTCGTCGTCGGGCCACCTCGTGCTGCCCGGCGTCGGCGCATTCGGTGCGTCGGTAAACAACCTGCGCGCGAGTGGTCAGGACGAAGTCATCCGCGCGCACGTGGAACGTGGCGACCCCTTCCTGGGAATCTGCCTCGGGTTTCAGGTACTCTTTGAGCGCGGCAGTGAGCTTGGGCAACACACCGGCCTCGGGATCTTCGAGGGCTCAGTCGACCGCTTCCAGACGGACCTGCATATCCCGCACGTCGGTTGGAACGTGTTGAACCCCACACGGGAGCACCCGCTTTTCGACGGCGTTGGCGCTGCGCCGCACGTGTATTTCGTACACAGCTATCACGCCAATGGGGTCGCTGCGGACGATGCGATCGCGACCTCTGACTACGGAGAAGAGTTTGTGTGTGCGGTGGCTCGGGACTCCGCCGCCGGCTTTCAGTTTCACCCCGAGAAGTCCGGTGCGACGGGGCTACGAATGTTAAAGAACTTCCTGGAGTGGCGACCGTGATGAATCGCAGCGATGTGTTCACGCTTTTTCCCGCGATTGACCTGCGTCATGGGCGCGTAGTTCGCCTCAGTCAGGGACGTGACGACGCAAAGAAGGAGTACTCGGACGATGCGGTCGCGATGGCGGCGTCCTTCGTTGAAGCCGGCGCGAACGCCCTGCACGTCGTAGACCTCGACGCGGCGTTTCGCGATGGCGACAACCGAGGGTTGATTGCCGAGATCGTCGCTGAGGTACCGATCCCGGTTCAGCTGGGTGGCGGTATTCGCGACGACGCCGGTGTCGACGCCCTGCTGGAGTCCGGTGTGTGGCGGGTTGTTATCGGCAGCGCAGCCGTGGACAACGTGCCATGGGTGCGCGACGTCGTAGCCCGCTGTGGCGCAGAGCGAATTGTCATCGGAATCGATGCCCGCGACGGTGAAGTGAAAACACACGGATGGACAGCAGGCGCAGGCCGCTCTGCGGCAGAGGTCGCGCGGGACATGGCCGACGCCGGCGTGGAGACGCTGGTGTTTACCGACATTGGCCGCGACGGCATGCTGCAGGGTCCGAATCTTCCAGCTACTGTCGAGCTGGCCGAGTCCTGCAGTTTGAGTGTGGTCGTCTCAGGCGGCGTGAAGACAGAAGCACACGTTGCAGAGTGCGCGCAGGCAAAGCCTTCGCGAGGCTCTATCAGCGGCGTGATTACGGGACGCGCGATCTACGAAGGCACGATGTCGCTCGAGGCAGCGCTCAAGGCCGCACAATGTTGAAGCGACGCATCATTCCATGCCTCGACGTGAAGAACGGTCGCGTCGTAAAGGGAATCAACTTCGTAGACCTGCGCGATGCAGGTGACCCCGTTGACTGCGCGGTCGCCTACCAGAACGCCGGCGCAGACGAGCTGGTGTTCCTGGACATCACGGCCACCCGCGAAGACCGTGATACGTTGACCCATCTTGTCGAGCGAATCGCAGAACGCGTGTTCATCCCATTTACGGTCGGCGGCGGTGTACGCAGCACGGACGACATGCGTCGCCTCCTGCTGGCGGGCGCGGACAAGGTCGGCATCAACAGCGCCGCAGTGAAGCGCCCGGAGCTGCTGCGTGAAGGGGCCGAGCTCTTCGGCTCGCAGTGTGTGGTGTGCGCCGTCGACGCTCGCAGACGCCCGGGCGGTGACGGATGGGAGGTGTTTGTTGCCGGCGGATCGAAGGCAACCGGCATCGACGCGCTGGAGTGGATTGCGCAGACAGCCGAGCTTGGCGCCGGTGAGATTCTACTGACAAGCATGGACCGCGATGGCACCCTCGACGGATACGATCTGGAGCTGCTGCAGAAGGCATCCAGCCTGGTGGACATCCCCATCATCGCGTCCGGTGGCGCCGGCAACCTGGATCATCTGGCTGCAGGTCTGAACGCAGGCGCACACGCGGTGCTCGCTGCCTCAATCTTCCATTTCGGAACCTACACGATCGGCGAAGCGCGCAGCGCGATGCTGAAAGCCGGTGTGGCCATGCGACCCTTCGACGATGTGTTGGACGCTGTAACAAACGTAACAGGAGGCCGGTGATGTCAGCCCTCGAAAAGGTCAAATTCGACTCGGCCGGACTGGTGCCGTGTATCGTCCAGGAATGGAGCACCTCAGAAGTGCTTATGATGGCGTGGATGAACGCAGAGTCCCTGCGTCGCACCATCGAGTCCGGCGAGACCTGGTTCTTTTCCCGTTCTCGCAATGAGCTCTGGAACAAGGGAGCTACCAGCGGCAATCGCCAGAAGCTGCGCTCGCTGCATGTTGACTGCGACGGCGATACACTGCTGGCGATGGTCGATCAGACAGGGGAGGGAGCCTGTCATCTCGGCACACAGGCGTGTTGGGATGTCGCGGGAGACGGCGCGGAACGCTGCCTCTTCGGCGACCCGTCTCCCCGACATGTGCTCGCAGAGCTGGGGGCGGTTGTCGCGCAGCGCGACCGGGAGCGCCCCGAGGGCTCGTACACCACGAAGCTGCTCGTCGGCGGCGTGGATCGCTCAGGAAAGAAGGTCGGTGAGGAAGCCACCGAGGTCGTGATCGCTGCCAAGAACGCGGTCAACGGCGCCGGCACCGACGAGCTGGCCGAAGAGTCCGCGGACCTGCTCTATCACCTGCTTGTTCTCTGGCGCAGCGCCGGGCTGGACTTCCGAGACGTGGCAGAGGCGCTGAAGAAGCGCCGCTGAAGTGGAGTACGCGCGGACGGCTGCTGAGAGGAGGGGCGAGGCTGTACCTCGCGCTCCGCGAGGGGGAGTGTGCACCGACGGCGCCCACCACTACCGCACTCTTCGGCTCGCCGCAGGCGACCCTCATCGCTTGCTCCCCCTCGATCCCCGGCGGAAAGCTGCGCTTTCCCTGACCGGGTCATTTGGGAGGACGGCGGCCTCCTTCGTTTGCATTCTTTCTTGTCTTGGCCTCGCGGTGGCGTGTGGGCGTTCCGAAAGCAAACAGCTGGCGGAGGGAGCGGGGACGGCGATCGCGCTGACAGTCGGTCACAGTGCATGGCGTGTGAGTCGTGATGTGTTGGTGCTCCCGCCGCAGCGCTGTCGTACCGTGCGAACGGGCGGTGAGCTGACGGTACAGACACGCATTGACTGGGAGGTTGTTCGCGCCGATGGCGCCGTTGAGAAGGTGCGCCAGCAGAACACATGGCGCCAGGACGTCGACGGAAATCGTGCGTACGAGACCAGACTCGAGATGACGCTACCGGACGGTCGGCCGGCGATACGAAGCAGCGAGACGCGAATGGTCGACGGCCGCTTCTTTCGCGCCATCGACAGGCGTTTTGCCGACGCTGATCTCGTGCCGAATATTGAGCGCACCCTCGGTCTGTCGGCATTTGCGGACGTCGACGCGCTCCTGTCGCGGGTAACTTCCGACGGTGGGCAGTGGCGAGCCGCTGCGGAGGGTGAGCGCGGCTTGTGTGTGTCTGCATCGGACGTGCGGGTTCCGAGACCCGAACGGGTCGAGTTGACTTTCGATACAAACACACGCTCCGGTCAACTCATCTACGGTAACGGTGCTCGTTCGCGCGCGCTCACAGTCGCATTCGAAGAGCGTGTAAGCGAGAGCGCGGATCGGGTACTTCCACCGGAGCGAATCTGGCCGGTACGGGCGGAGCCGTACTTCGAGAACGCCGAGGCGCTGCTTGTTCAGGGCTTCGACGAAGGCTGGCTGGCACCGCCCCGTGTGTTGGAGTGGATGCGCGCTGACGTAGATGATGCGACCGTTACGGAGGACGCGAGTGAATCTGCCTCGGACTGAGGCGATATGGCCGCGACCCCCTCAAGTCGTCACGGCTGCCCCGTCACCTGCCTCTCACGGAGCTCAGGAAAAGCGGAGCATGATCTTGCCGGTACGGTCTCGTGCGTCAGCAGCCGCAAGGGCATCGTGGACCCGGCTGAAGTCGAACACCCGGTCGACGTCGACGTCAAAGTAGCCGCGTGCCACCAACTTCTTTACGGCCCTCAGTGTTCGAATGAGCGTCAGCTTGTTCTGCTGCAACAGCCAGTTTGGAACGAAGAAACCTTCGACACGTACGAGGGGATGCATGATGTCCCGCTGGTGCAGCTCGGTGGGCCTTCCCGCGAGAGTTCCGTACGACAGGAAGTGGCCGTTGAGCGCCATGCAGCGCAACGCGTCGCCGGCCAGTGTGCCGCCCACGCAGTCGAGGGCGTAGTCCACACCGCGGCCGGCCGTGACGCGGTGCACCTCTGCCTGGAGATTCTGCGTGTTTGTTTCGATCACGGCGTGTGCTCCGAGCCCGCGTAGTGCGTCGCTGTTGGAGGAACCGCGGACAACGCAGATGCACTGGTAACCGAACACGGTCGAGAGCCGAGTTACCGCCTTGCCGATCGCGGAACCGGCAGCGGTGATGAGCAATCGGGTTCCCGGCTTCACCTTGAGGACGTGTTTGAGCATCACATAGACGGAAACAGGGTTCACGAAGAACATCGCCGCCTGCTCGTCGCTGACAGAGGCGGGTAGAACGACTGCGCGAATTGCGTCGGCGATGGCGTATTCCCGCCAGGTTCCGGCGGGTGGGCCGACTGCGATAGAGACCCGCTTGCCGAGGAGCCGCTTCGCGAGGAATCCTCCGCCGGCGGCTTCGACCACCCCGACGCCTTCGCCACCGATCGTGTATGGCACAGCTGCGAGGGGCTGCGTGCGCTGCGGATCCATCGTCAGGGTGTCGTGGCCGTAGTTCCAGATCAGGCGCTCGAAGCCGTCGTGGTAGGTGCCGTGGATGAAGTTGAAGTCGGATGGGTTGATGGGCGCGTAGAGCATGCGCACGCGCACCTGGCCTGCGCCGGGCGCAGGAAGCGCCTGCTCCTCGATATAGACCCTGCTGAAGTCACCCGCTGGGGCGATGTCGCTGACGACGATGGCTTTCATTAGCAACTCACAGTGTTTGTCTGGCGCTGAGCGCGCTCTTGCGTGGGCGGTAACCGGAGGTACGCGCTCGCCCGGTGTGTCTCATGTCGCGCCGGCCTGCGGTCAAGCCGATCTCGGTGCAGCAAGGATGCGTTCGCAGGCCAGCTCGAGTTCTGCGGCTGCGAAGCGCCAAAGTCGCCTGCCTGCTGCGATGTGCGCGGTGCCCGCCACAGATTCGCGTCGCGTCGGATCGCTGAGTGCGTCGCGTAGGGACGATTTCCACGCGTCGATGTCAGCTACGTCCACGGCGGCGAGAACGCCGGCTTCTCCGAGGGTTTCCGCGAAGACGTCGCAGCCCGACACGATGGCCGGACACCCACACAGGGCGGCTTCTACGGGAACCTGTCCGAAAGTCTCGATTCGCGATGGGACCATGATGAGAGTCGCACGTCGGTAGAATGCGGTCAGTTCATCATCGTCGAGCCACCCCAGGTCATCGATGCGTTCGGGCCCGACGCCGAGCGTGTCGGCGGCGCTCAGGATTCGTCGCACCCACCGTCGATGGGACTTTCGGTTGTTTGGATTTCCACCGGCAAGGGCGAGGCGCAGCTTCGGCTGTTCCGCAAGGATGGGCAGGGCAGCGTCGATCACGACGTCCAGGCCCTTGATCGCGTCGAAGCGTCCGGCGAAGGCGAGGAGCGCGTCGTCGCGCGGGACGACGGATCCCTGCGTTGTCGGTGCGTGTACGCCGATAGGAGAGGCGAAGATGCGCTCGGCGTGGTCCGGATAGTCCCGCCGCAGCTCTGCAGCCGTACAGGCCGCGGGTGCGTGGATGGCGTCGCACAACGAGAACGCGCTCTCCTGTGCCCTGGAGGCGAGTGTTGTTTCGATATCCCGAGCGCGATTCATGGCTCGCTGATTTACATGTGCTGTGACCAGACTGCGGGCGCCTGTTTGTTGGACAATTCGCTCGGCGGCCGGCCAGAGCATTCCGTGATGGACATGAATGAGGTCCGGTACGAGCTTCACGGCGGCCTCGATTCCGGCGTCCGGTATGTCGGCGCCTGTCACGCGCAGGATCCGCAGTCCGGAGTTGTGTGTTTGTTCACTGTTGAACCCGCGCGTCGCATCAGGCGCAGGGTGTCCGGCTCCTTTCGTTGGCCGCCAGTCGTCGAAGCTGAGCACGTAGTTCTCGTGCCCCCTCGCCTGCATGGCGGTGGCCATTCCGTACGCCGATGTCGATATCCCACCGCAGCTTCGTGGATAGAGGTCACGGGTGATGTGGACGATTTTCACGGGACTCGGGGGTGTGCGACTGGCGCTATCAAGGCCGCGATCCTATGCAGCGCCCATAGTGCTTACAAGTTGGGGGAGTCGTGGTTGTTGCAGGGATTTCGGGGAGTCTACGTGCAGGTTCATTCAACACGGTACTGTTGAAGGCCGCGCTTGAGCGTCTCTCAGGTGCAGAGGTGCAGTGGGTCGAGATCGGCGACCTGCCGCTCTACAACCAGGACCGGGACGAAGAGCTCATCGATGCCGTCGAGCGTATCAGAAACCAGGTTCGCGACGCTGACGCCCTGCTGATAGCGACACCGGAGTACAATCACAGCATCTCCGGCGTCTTGAAGAACGCCATCGATTGGCTCTCACGCCCGGGTGGGCGAGGCGTCATTCAGGGCACACCTGCCGGCATGATGGGCGCGTCGCCGGGCGCCGTTGGAACCGC
>JAUICO010000189.1 GCA_030427825.1 bacterium
GGCTAACAGTGCTTCCAGGTCGTCGACGCGATAGTTGATCATGAAGCGCGAGTCGCTAGGGCCAAACCACGTACTGTCGTGCTCACCGACACACCAGACTGTCGCACCGCCATCTTCGGCCGTATCATTCTTCCACTCGAGTACGGCTGCGCCGAAGTCCTCGAGCTTGAAACCGAGATGTTTCTCGTACCAGCCGGACAGTTCGCTGGCTGCTCCTTTTGCGAGGAAGAAGACTCCCCCGATTCCCGTTACTTTCGCCATACCTGCACTGCCTCCGCCGCGGCGTTCAAATTCTCACCAGCAAAGATAGTACTTGGATTCGAATAGATGTCATCACCCGAATGGGTGATCCGGTACCTGCAGCAGGATGAATGGTGGGAGACCGGGGAATCGAACCCCGAACCTGCGGATTAAGGGTCCGTTGCTCTGCGAGCGTAGGAAGATCAATTTCGCTGTGCGTCGCGCAATCGGCGCCGTTTTTGATCGGCGATGAGTGGAATTGTGAACCGCCCCGGGATTGCGAGGGACCTCAGCAATTGAGAGACTGGGGTCATGACAAGCACACGAAGAAGCAGATATTCGCCTGAATTCAGAGAACGCGCAGTACGCCTTGTCGGGGAGTCGCTGTCGGAGCTTCGCTCGGAGTGAGCGACGATTCGTTCGGTGGCCACGAAGATCGGCTGTACGGCAGAGACACTGCGCAAGTGGACTCGCCAGAGTCAGCGCGACGCGGGGCTTCGAGAAGGTCCGACGACGGATGACAAGGCGCGTATGAAGGCGTTGGAACGTGAGAATCGCGAGCTGAAGCGGGCAAATGAGATCCTGCGCAAGGCGCCGGCGTATTTCGCACAGGCGGAGCTCGACCGCCGACCGAAGAAATGGTGAAGTTCATCGATGACTATCGCGATGAATACGGGGTTGGGCCGATCTGCAGGGTGCTGCCGATCGCCCCGTCGACGTACGACCGCCATGCGAGAAACAGACGCCGGCCGGAGCTTCGTTCCGCCCGTGCCCGCCGTGATGACGAACTCAAGGTCGAGATTCGTAGTGTGTGGAATGAAAGCGCGGGCTGTACGGGTATCGCAAAGTGTGGCGTCAGCTGCTGCGTGAAGACATCTGTGTGGCTCGGTGCTGTGTGGAGCGGCTCATGCGGCAGCTGGGGCTTGCGGGTGTGGTCCGCAGGCACCGTGTTCGGACGACGATCCCGGAGCCCGATGCGCACAGGCCGCGCGATCTCGTCCGGCGTCGCTTCGAGGCGTCCGCACCCGACCCGCTGTGGGTCGCAGACCTCACGTATGTGCCGACGTGGGTCGGTTTCGTCTACGTGGCCTTCGTCATCGATGCGTTCTCCCGGCGAATTGTCGGCTGGCGTGTCGCCTCGTCATTGCGCACAGACCTCGCGCTCGACGCGCTCGAACAGGCGCTACATCAGCGCAATGCAGGCAACGGACTTGTGCATCATAGCGACCGCGGGTCCCAGTACCTGTCGATTCGATACAGCGAGCGTCTGTCTGACGCGCGCATACAGGCGTCGGTCGGCAGCGTCGGCGACAGCTACGACAACGCTCTCGCGGAAACCATCAACGGCCTGTTCAAGACCGCAGTCATTCGCCGAAGAGGGCCCTGGCGTAGCCTTGAAGCCGTCGAAATGGCGACCTTCGAGTGGGTGCACTGGTTCAACACACAACGCCTCTACGAGCTGCTGGGATACGTACCGCCAGCGGAGTACGAACAACAATTCTATCGCCGTCAGGAAGCACAGGCTTGTGCCGCCTGACTCAACCAAAACCGTCCCTCAAAAACCCGGTTCGATTCAATGTCCACACCAAATCCAAGCCCGGAGGCAAACATGCCCAAACTCATCCAACGCCTGCCGGACGGACCGTTGGACATCATCGGCGATGTTCATGGGGAATTCGGCGCGCTGCAGACGTTGCTCGTCCGCCTGGGCTGCGACCTCAAAGCCGGGACCGCACAACGCCCCCTGGTATTCATAGGCGACCTGGTCGACCGGGGTCCGGACAGCGTCGCTGTGTGTCAGTTGGTGATGCGGCTATGCAAGCTCGGCGTCGCGCAGTGCATCATTGGCAATCACGAGCTCAACGTTCTCAAGGGCGAGAAGAAAGAAGGAAACGGGTGGATCATGGGGGGTGACGATCGCTTCGAGGTGGGCGGCGTTAAACACACTTTCGACTCCGTGGCGTGCGATCCTGACACACGCGTAAAGTTGCTTGATTGGATGAAGACCCTGCCCCTGGCCCTCACCCGCGACGACCTTCGAGTTGTGCACGCCGCATGGGACCATCGCTCCATCGAAAGTCTTCCGGAGCAGGGTGAGGTCGCGAAAATTTGCAATGACGCTGACAAGAGGGTTGGAAAGTCGCTCAGTGCGAGCGGTGTCGTCGAGGGCGCAAGGAAGGAGCGGGACGAATTCGACAAGCTTAAGAACCACGAAAACCGCCCGACGCGCCTGCTTCCTAACCACACAGCGCTCGCTGTTGCCGAACAGGTGGACAATCCGGTGCGCGCCCTCACGTCCGGCCTGGAGGAGGCCGTGCCGACATTGGACGGCTACAAGTTTCTGGGCGGAAAGTGGCGGACGGCCGCTCGCAGTGAGTGGTGGAATCGATACGAAGATGATGTCGCCGTTGTGGTCGGGCACTACTGGCGGAAGCGCACCAAGCCGGAAGGGTCCGCACCTTGGCACGCAAACGGTCCCTTCGGATGGGTAGGGCCCAAAAGAAATGTGTTCTGCGTCGATTTTTCTGTTGGGCGCAGGTATCTGGAGCGCGCCTCTGGCACGACGGAAGGTTTCGCTGGCGCCCTGGCTGCGCTGCGCTGGCCGGAAAAGACCCTCGTGTTCGACGACCGGGTTGGAAGCGTCGCAACGACCTGACGCTCTCTGGGAGCCCAGGAAGATCACTTTCTGCGCAGCTCTCGCTGCGCGGGGTCTCTTTCGAGCCGAATACGGCTCATCTGCCGTCGTTCTCGCGGCTCGTGACCCCGTCTCCCCGCCCCCTCTTGATACGGCCGTCTGGCGCGTAGGTAGATCAATTTGGCCGGAACTCTTCCACGGCTGATCGAGTTTTGAGCCGAAAGATGCGTGTTCTCCGTCGTTCCGGCGGCTTTGTAACGCACCGGCCTGTACCCCGCTGACGACCAGGCGCTCAAACGTGACGTTGATGTTGCGAGGCACGGGCACAGATACTGACATTGCGACGGACAGCCACAGGTACTAATGCAGACAATATCACCAGCGTCGGCCCGGAGGAGAGCCGTGGTTCCAGCAACATGCAGCATCACGAACAACCCCAACGGAACGACGGACTTGGTGATCGTGGCTGGCGACCAAACAATTCAGGCAGTGTTCGACACCGACTTCTTCTCCGGAGTGGAAGGCCTCGATGCAACAACCCTGCGCCTGGTTCGTGACGTAAAGCGAAACGCCTACCATTTTTCCCGCGCGGACGAGCCCGACCGGCCGGACGCCCTGTATTGGCATATCCACGGAACAACCTATCGGATTGACCCGTACCGTGGCTGGACCGATAAACCCACCGGGTGGTTCGAGTGTTGCGGCAGCGCAGTCTTGTTCGACACTGCAGCAGAAAGACGCGAGATGATGGACCGGCTGCTCCACCGGGACAGGTCGTCGACCCCGTCCTGGTAACGCGAGAGCCGACGAGCATTCGGCCTGTGTGCCGTGCCACCGGAGTCACCCCATTCGCAGCCATCCGTTACCAACCACTGGAAGCGCGACCGACCCGCCCGGACCTGAGCCTGTCCCGCCTGAAAACCACCTGATGCGAAGCGTTAAGTTCGCCATCCTTCTGCCGTATCGGCTCGTGCAGGCAACGATTCGGGCAGGCGCTCTCGATATCGACAGTGCGAACGCGTGTGTCGCCGATTTTCGGCGTTGAAAGGTCTGTCGGGCACCAGCGGTCGTCACGCTCTCTGCACCGTTGCCGGCGCCTCTCCGTCTGTCTTTTCTGCCTGATGTCGGTGCATGACATTGGGGCGTGACATGGGGTCGCGCCAGCGCCGAGACGTGGTGCGCCAACGCGGGGAGCGGACGCGCCAACACAAGCACGCACTTCCCGATCGCGCACGACACGAAGCGAGCGGCACCAACTCATGATACGCGCACAGAGTGGCAGCGAACTTGAAGTTGCTCGCCTCGCCACGCAACCCAGCGGTACCAGCGTCGTTAGCTCGATGCGACTGACGTTGAGTACGACGCCGTGCGTCATCGCAGTCCCGCCGGGACTGCAAAATCTGATGGCTCGGCGAGTCGGTGACAACCGGTGGCTTAACGTGCGGGATTCAATCGACGTCCGGGCCACACAAAGACTCGAGCTTCATCGTGTCAGCCGACGCGGATTGCGTGTCGTGATGGCGGTTTTGGGCGTTGGCGCAATGGCCGGCGGCGCTGTCCTTGTGAAGATGGGACGTGATGCGAATGCCGAAATGGTGCGCTGTGAATATGTCGCAGCTTCGCCAGCTCACGACGCTCGTCTGTCGTCAGAGAGCCGCGAGCTCCGCGCCCTGCATCCGTCGCCTCCTGCTTTACTCAGCCGCGAAGAGACGTTTCGTGAATGTCGAGATCCGCCGCAACCCGAGCGAACGACAACTTTTCCTTTGTCACGAGCCGAATTGCATCGGCCTTAAAC
>JAUICO010000190.1 GCA_030427825.1 bacterium
CTGATGTGCTGGGTCATGGTCACTCCGCGCGTTGATCAGGATCCGACAGACCTTGAGTCGCGCCGGACCGGTAGTCGCCACGAAAGTAGCGGTACCCGGGAGCGGACACAATCGTCGTGGCGGCTCCCGCGCCATCGAACGCCGACTGGGCCGTGGCGCGCGACGGAGGCCGTTCAAGCTCGGACCCGCCGCGTCCCCCCGCCGCGGCGGGGAACCTTTTCCGGGCTTCGGTTGTCGTATGATATGCACAAGATCGATGACGACTGCGTGGTACCCGGCCGATCTACAGCTCGAGCAATGATCAGGAGAAACATGACGACGCGCACAGAAGCAGGGTCAGGGCAGAGTACGGCACCGTTGGCCTCGCCGTCTCTGGCGACAGCGGCGGCAGACTGGAGCGTGAACCGTCGTGCCCTGCGACGCGTGGGCGGCGCTCTTACCTCTTTTGCCTGCCTCCTGTGCCTCGTCGGCTGCTTCCTGCAGCCGGCGAAGGGTATAAAGAAGTTTGAGCTCGAATCCCCGGGCAATGGCGCTACCGTGGAGGGCGAGATCCCCATCGCATTCAAACTGAAAATCAACGCCAATCCCTCGGCGGCAGTCTGCGTGATTGAGGACATCGCGCACAATAACACCAGGGTCTGCATGGAAGCAGACGGCGACGACACGCTGCGCTGGTATCCGCGCGGACCGAGCCGGCAAATCGACGCGACTGTCACCGCACAGGTCTCGGTCTCGAGCGGCGCCGCCGGAACCAGCACCGAGACACTCTCTATCAACTGGATCGCGCCGCTCAACCTGACCTACACGCTCGAGAGTTCAGCCGGCACGAACACCTGGCCCGACCATGAACACATCGATCGATTCGGCGAGAACTTCGAAGCGCCGGACCGGCCCATCTTCGCCACCACGACCCTGACCGTTGAACAGGCCTCTGACGACAGCGACCTCATTGAGTCCGTTTCCTTCACGCTGAACGAAGAAGAGCCGGTGGTTGTCACCTCGCCGCCCTACTCAATAAGCTGGCCCCCACATGCAGAACGGGCGGGAAACAGCTTCCTGACGATTGAGACGGTCGGACGGGATTCCGGGGTTCACATGGAGCACCTCATCCTTCCACACGACCACTGCCGGCTGCCCCTTGAGCGCATTGGCGTGGATACAGTGAGCGTTGGCGAGGCGTCCTTCCTGGACATGCAGTGGGACGACGACAACTCGGTGTTTGTGCTCTGGCGGGATGACAACGGAACACACATCGCAGCCGCAGGGCCAAACATGTCGCCGGGCATTCATCCGCGTTGGGCAGACGATGATGACGCCGAGTTTGTTGAGCTGGTGCGCGCGACCGGCGCAGGCGTCGCGGTGGTGGCGCAGCGCGCCGACGACGCGCTCCTGATCGAGCTGACAGATGACAGAGGCACGGCAACGCAGGTACGCAGCAGCTCGCTGCAGCCCGAGGTATTTCGCGCACGTCGTGTGCAGGATTCGACCGATGTCATGTACCTCGCCCCTGACCCGGGAGATTCCACACTCGCGGAGCTATGGCGATGGAACGCCGCGGACGGCAGTAGCGATCTTGTCGCCGGTGACATCGGCGCAACCGCGTCGCTGATCCACGCAAGCTCTGGCTCTGTCAGCCTGGTTACCGGTGTGCCCAACCAGGACACCACCTGGTTCCATGGCAGCACGCTCTTGATTGACCCTGAAACGGGTGTCGAAGCGGATTTCGTTGGGTATCGGCGCAGCGGCGACCAGCTATTTCGCAACGACGACATCACCCAGATGCCCGACGGCCTGTGGTCAGAGGCGCTGGATCGATTTGTGGTGAGCTCCAGCGATACGTTGCGCTCGACGCTCTCGTCCTGGGACACCACCTTCAACAACCCATTCACCCCGCGTCAGGATGTACCACCCGAGGTGACGCGAATATCCCAGTCCGGCGGCCCCGTCGGCTGCGAAGAGATCATCTATGCGGTCGCGTCAGAGGCGATGACGGCGGTGGAGTTCTGATTGCCGGGACCTCAACTTCGTTGCGTGTCTTTCGGCTCCTCGTCGATCACGAACGAAAGCAGGAGGCCAACGGTGAGCACGGTGAAGGTACCGATCACGTTGTACCAGAGGAAGCCAAGGTCGCTTCCAAAGAACAGAAAGATGACCAGTACCTGAGCGACGCAGGCTCCCCAGAACACTGCCCTGCCGCCTACGCGTTTCGCGAAGAACGCGACGACGAATATGCCCAACATTGTACCGTAGAATATCGAACCCAGAATGTTGACCGCCTCTATGAGGTTGTCGAGCAGGGACGCAAATGTCGCGAAGAATAGCGCCACGCCGCCCCACATGACCGTGAAGCCTTTGGTCGCACGAAACAGCTTTCGGTCATCCGCTTCCGGGCGCACACGCCGAAAGAGGTCCATCGTCGTTGTGGTCCCGAGGGCGTTCAATTCGCTGGCCGTTGATGACATCGCCGCCGAGAGGATGACAGCGATCAGCAGGCCGATCAGGCCCGCAGGTAGCGAGGTCACGACATAGGTAATAAAGACGTGGTCGGCGTCCTGCAGCGCCGCGTCCGGATCGACGTCGGCCAGGAGCTCCGCAAACTCAGAGCGGGTTTCCTTTAGCGAAGCCTGCGCGCCGACCAGGGCCTCACGCGCCGCCGCCTCGGCTTCAGCGTCGCTTCCCCGCGCCAGAGTGAACGCCTCGGCGGCGTCTCTTCGCTGCAGCCAGGCCTCATCCCACTCCGCCTGCAGCGCGCCCACTCTCTCAGGTTCGGCGGCCGTCGCTGAAGCCAGCGCGGGTTCGTTGAACCACATCGGCTGGGGCGCGTAGATGTGGTGTACGAAAAGCAGAATACCGATGAGAAGAATACCGAACTGCATCGGAATCTTCAGGACGCCGTTGAAGAGCAGTCCGAGTCTGCTTTGGGTCAGTGTGTTTGCGCTGAGGTAGCGTTGCACCTGGCTCTGGTCGGTGCCGAAGTACGCCATCGCCAGGAAGAAGCCACCAAAGAGACCGCTCCACAGTGTGTAGCGGTTGTTCATATCGACGTCTGTATTGATGATTTCCATGCGACCGAGCGCGCCGGCTGTGTGTAACGCGTCCGATGTGCTCAGCTGCTCGGGCAGGCCCCGCGCGAGGAGTACGCCGGCGATGACCATCCCGGCCGTGATCACAACCATCTGCTGTTTCTGCGTCTGACTGACCGCCGCGGTACCGCCAATGACGGTGTAAACGATTACGACAATGCCGACGATCCACACCATGGTGGTCAGAGACCAGCCGAGCACACTCGATAGCACGATTGCCGGCGCGTAGAGAGTGATGCCTGCGGCGAGGCCGCGTTGTACGAGAAAGAGCAACGCCCCCACGGTACGCATTCGCCCGTCGAAGCGAGTCTCGAGGTACTCGTACGCGGTGTAGACCTTGAGCCGATAGTAGATGGGCAGGAACACAACGGCGATGACAACCATCGCGATCGGCAGTCCGAAATAGAACTGAACGAAGCCCATCCCTTCTTCGAAGCCCTGGCCCGGCGTCGACAGGAAGGTGATCGCGCTCGCCTGCGTCGCCATGACAGAGAGTCCGACCGTCGCCCACCCCAGCGTGCGGCCGCCGCGAATATAGCCGTCCACATCGCTGACGTTGCGAGACTTCCAGGCGCCGTACGAGACGATGAGGCCGATCGTGGTGACAAGGACCACCCAGTCAATGCTGCTCATGCAAAGTACCGGGACAGCGCAGCGAAGATGACTATGTCCAGGGTCAGAATGATCAGCACGCCCGCATAGAGGCGCCGCCACACTGCAGGCGGATATTCCACACTCTGCGTCGACGCCTCGCCGCGCCTGTCAGCGCCTTCGCCGCTCTCACCCACGCTGTTATCGTCGCTCACTGAGCACCCTCGTAAGCAATCAGGTTGGCGAGCAGACGATACCCGCCGGGCACACCTGCCGGCAGCTGTCGAAAGAGTGAAAGCCCTGTGTAGAAGACGGCACCTTCACCGTGCTCGGCGAGCAGCAGCGCGCCGGTCTGGGCCTCTTCTCCCGGATCCGCAACGCTGACCATAGGAGTCCAGGCCGCGTCCCAGGATTGCGCGAAATACAGGCCACGCTCCTGCACCCAACCTTCGAAGTCCTGCGCACCCAGTGTGTGTACGCCGTTGCGAATGGATTCTGCTTCCGCGAGCCACTCTATCGGCGCTTCTTCGACCGTCACGCGACCGCGCCCAATCGTGATGGGCGCTGGACCCACTGGCTGTGTGAGCACCTGCGCCCGATTGTTTGTCTGGTATTGCACGACGACGACACCGCCGCGTTCTGCGTAGTCCCAAAGCCGTTGGGCGTTTGTTTGAAGCGGTGTGCGCTCATGAAAGGCGCGAGGTCCGACAAGGATGGCGCGGTATTCATCAAGGTCACCGGACTCAAGCGTTGCGTCATCGATCAGGCGCAGGTCCAGGCCGGCATCCTGCAGCGCGGCAGCGACGCCGTCCCCGGGGCCCATGATGTACCCGATCACGCCATCAATTTGGTTCCAAACAAGGGGCGTCGCGCGCACCGTCGCCGGGCTGTAGATCGTCAGGGGTGGCAGGTGCGGGTAGTCGATA
>JAUICO010000191.1 GCA_030427825.1 bacterium
CTTCTCGCCGGATCCGTCGACTGTGACGGTAACCGCCGGTGGTAGCACCAACGCCAGCACCCTCGGCCTGCCCGCCGGTTGCGTCGGCATGATCGCCGCTGAGCAGCCCGATGTTCGCGTCAACTACACAGCAGGCGACGTGTTCCCGCTCAGCTTCAAGGTGGAGAACGCAGTCGACACTACGCTCCTCGTGAACGCTCCCGATGCGAGCTGGCACTGCAACGACGATACGAACGGCACCAACCCGCTCGTGCGCTTTGATAACCCGCAGAGCGGCCAGTACGACATCTGGGTCGGCACCTACGGTACCGATACCGCAAGCGTCGTCCTTCAGGTCACCGAACTCTAAGTCGGTGCTCTACGTCGGCGCTCTACGCCGACTGTCGGAAGTTCGCGCCTCCGCGCGCGACACCATTCGGCGTCAGGAACGTCGGACGCTCGCGAGGCAGCTCAGGCAGCCTCGCGTTTGTCGTTTTTGGTCGCGCATGCGCACGAACACCACGACCACGCCGCGAGGCGCCGACCTTCCATGCGCGTATGCGCCATCACTCGTCGTCGCCTGCGCGCACCATTCGTAGCAGCGGCGGCTCATCGCTCTCGTTCGTCTGCTCGACCGGCGCAGCAGATCGACGACTGCTGTCGACCGGATCTGCGAGCGTCGCGTCGTTGTTGCGAACGCTGCCGACCCGGGAGCTCACCTCATGCATCGCCAGCGTCACCGGCGGCTCTGCCTCGCAGTAGCGCGCGATCTCGTCTGTGTTTTGCAGCTCAGGCGCGAGCCACGGATCAATCTCGTCGGGGGCAAGGAGCACGGGCATGCGGTGATGCACCGACGCCATCTCTTCGGTGGCCTCACGTGTGAGCACTGTCGCCGAAAGCAGCTCCTCGCCCTCTGGAGTCTCCCATCGCTCCCACAGCCCGGCAAAGAGCAGCAGAGGCGCCTCGCTGTTGTAGATGAAGTACGGCGTCTTGCGACCATTTTCCCGCTTCCACTCGTAGTATCCGCTCGCCGGCACCACGCAGCGACGGCGACGATACGCCGCCCGAAACGATGGCTTCGAAGCAGCGGTTTCGCTGCGCGCGTTGAACATGCGCGCCCCGATCGACGGGTCCTTTGCCCACGCCGGAACCAGGCCCCATCGATGCAGCCTGAGCACGCGCCCGGCGGTCAGCGCCGGGATCGGGGTCGTCGGCGGGATGTTGTAATTCGGCGAGAACTCAATCGCGGTCTGCGCGCCCAGGGACTGCGCGATTTCAGCACCGGGAGTCTTAATGTTGAATCTGCCGCACATGGCTGAAGTCCAGACTAGAACATGTTCCAGTTTTGTGGCACTACGCCCACCGCAACGCGATCTGCGGTGCATCCACCGTCGTCACAACACAGGGCGATCCCATGTCGGACAACCCGCGCACGAAATACTATCCGCTCAAAGTTGTCGAGGTCATTCGCGAGACCCACGACTCGGCTTCCTTCGCCTTTGAGGTGCCCGCCGAGCACGCCGAACTCTTCGCGTATGAAGCCGGACAGTTCCTGACCTTCGAGATTCCGTGGGCCGACTTTCACATTCATCGCTCGTACTCGCTGTGCACGGCCCCGGGCGTAGATCCGACGCCGAAGGTCACCATCAAGCGGGTCGATGACGGACGCATGTCCAACTGGTTCAATGACAATGTTGAGGTGGGAAGCGTCATCCAGACCCAGCCGCCCGCAGGCCGCTTCACGCTGAAAGCGGACTCCACGTTGCCGCTGACCCTCTACGGCGGTGGCTCCGGCATCACGCCGGTCATCTCCATCGCAAAAGCCGCGCTGGCGACCACCGAACGCGATGTGACCCTCGTGTACGCGAATCGCGACGTACAGAGCATCATCTTCAAGGACGAGCTGCTCGAGCTGGCCTGCCGCTATCCGACGCGCTTCCGGGTCACCCACTTCCTCGACAATATCGGTGGCTTCGTCACCGCCGAGCAGGTCGCTTCGACCGTCGAATCACGCATCGACAGCGAGTGCTACATCTGCGGTCCCGCACCCTTCATGGACACCGTTGAAGCCGCGCTGCAGACCGCCGGCCTCACCCGAGATCGCATCCACGTCGAACGTTTCGTGTCTCCCATGGACCCCGACCGGGCCGAGGGCCGCGAGACGCCGATCAGCACCGGCGGAGACGTACCGAAAGTCGTGGTCATGAAGATCGACGGGGTCTCACACGACATCCAATACGAAGCCGGCAAGACCATCCTCGAATGTGCCCTCGAGCAGGGCATCGAGGCCGAGTACCAGTGCGAAGAAGGCTACTGCGGCTGCTGCATGGCCAAGCTGCGCAAAGGCGACGTCGAAATGCCCATCACCGACGCGCTGACCGAAGCCGACATCGAAAACGGCTGGGTGCTCACCTGCCAGGCGCACGCCAAAGGAAAGGAATGCGAAGTCGACTACGACGCTTCGTATTGAGTTGATGGACCTCCTGGTTCGGTCGGCTGGGGCTCCGCCCCAGGCCCCGCAAGGGACTATCGTCCCTTGACCCTTTGAGGGGGTGTTGAGCAGGATTCGCTTGTTGCCTGGATGACATGCAGGGTACACGGGCATCGTCGAGGTCTGCGCCTGGCGTACCGTCCTATTCGCGCCGGCAGAGTCCCGCCCGCGACAGAGCCGTGATTGCAAACACGACAGCAAGGCACCGAAGTCTCCCAGTCTCGTGGTTTTCGCGCTTCATCGTTGCCTCAGGTCTATCCGGTTGTTTTGTTTGCTTTCCGACATCACGATACCCTCATCGGCGCGTGGAATCGACAGATCGCGAATGAATGTCTGTCATTCCGACCCGAAACAGACCATGGTGCGAACAGGCGCTTCGGTTTTCGAGGCCCTGTTGTCGGCCTGCTGCTCGCCCACGGTTCGAACGCGGTGATTCCTAAGCGAGAACAGGTGATCGATATGGGTGACAAGTCCCCGAAAAGCAAAAACAAGAACGAGAAGCAGGGCAAGAAGGCGAAGGCCAAAGCAAAAAAAGCCGCGCACAAGAAGCAGGAACGAGCAACACCGGTAACGACCGGCAAGAAGTGAATCGCCGCGGGTCGGACCACTGGAATCGCGCCCGCAGTGAAACAAACGGAAGTGCGCATTCCCTGCCCGCGCTCAACCACAACCCGTGGCGGCCGAAACGGCTGGTCGGAAACTCGGCTGGATGTTGAGCGGTAGGCGGAGCTCCTCTCCCGACCGCTGCTCCCGACCGCTGCTCCCGACCCATGAATGGCACTCTATGGACATCTTCACCGGACTGAATCCGGAAACCAAATATTCGAACGGCAGGCTGCAGCTCATCTTCGGAGCCTGGGTCGCCAGCGCACTCTTCGACCGGAAGGGCAAAGTCTCGGTCGGCAACGGCGACATAAGCGAGGACGACTACACCAAGCAGTCGATCTACGCGCTGCTCTATTCGCTATACCGAGAGATGGGCACCGTGCTCAGCGAACACGGCGAGCCCTACGAGTTCACATTCAACACCTGGGGCTACGACTGGCCGGCAGGCTGGGGTAAGCGTCCCGCCGGGACGAGAGATCCGCAGCGCTTTGGCAAGTACGCCTACAGCGGCCTCTTCCAGGTCGACGAGGTACAGGCGTACGCCGCCGCGCGGGACGGCAGAGTGCACATCGTCGAGATGGGTTGTGGCACAGGCGCAGGTGCGCACCATGTCTGCACTGAGGTCTGGCCCGAGTGCACATACGTCGCGATCGACATGCAGGGCGCGGCGATCGAGACCTGCAGGCGCAAACATGTGCCCGGGCTCAACGGACGGCTCACGGCAATCCACGGCGACGCGACAAAGGTCGACATTGCGTCGAACTCGGCCGACTTCATTGTCATCAACGAGACCCACGTCATGGAATACGCCGGCCTCGTCACCGAAGAGGACGCCCGCTTCTTCGGCGCGGTCCTGGACCGGCTCAAGCCCGGAGGCTTCTTCGTTTGGGGCAACGCGATCCCCAACGTCACATGGCAGCCCTGTTTCGATTACCTGAAGAGCCTCGGCATGGTCGAAGTTCAGGTGCAGGATGTGACCGCTGAGGCCATCGTTGCGCGGGATCTGGATGAGCCGCGGGCTGAGGCCTACGTCAAGGAGTGCGTTAACAAATTCCTCGCGTTCCGGGTGCCCTTCATCGGCCCTCGGCGTGCGAGAGAAGCCGGCCGCGCCATGCGCAACTTCTTCCGCCATCCCGGCACCAGGCTCTACGACAACATGGTCGACGGCACGGACACCTACAAAGTGGTCTGCTTCCAGAAGCCGTTGTAGCAGCAGCCGAAACCGCGAAGGGATTGCGAAGGACGATGAGGCGACGTCAAACAAACACCGAGCCCGCCACATCGTCCCGCCCTAAAGCACACGCATCGGGACCCCGTTGTCGGGTCCCATTGTGGCATTGCGGCGCGCCGCTTTCGGCGGCTCGCCGATGGCCTCGAAGGCGTTGTCGCGGAGCAGGGTCGCGAGAACAAACTTGAGTTCCCAGGTG
>JAUICO010000058.1 GCA_030427825.1 bacterium
CCGCGCTCTTACCTCCGATCGCGCCCAGAGCCCAGGCGGCGTGACCGCGGACGAGGGCTTCGTCGTGTGAATCCAGTGCCGCCACCAGCGCGGGAACGTCGTCGGTGTCGCCACGGTTGCCGAGGGCGACGGCGGCGTTTCGGGCGAGACCGCGCCTCTTTGTCCGCTTGACTGGTGAGCGTCGGAAGGTGGTCGAAAACTCCTCCTGAGACATCGCCAGCAGCTCAAGCGGCGACACGGTCCGCGTGCGTTCACGGGGCTGAAAAATATCGCTGGGCGGCGCGGTCGCGAAGCGGTTCCACGGGCACACCTGCTGGCAGACATCACATCCGAAGAGGTGTTCGCCCATCAGGGGGCGCAGCTCCCGCGGGATGGGGCCTCGGAGCTCGATCGTAAGATACGAAATGCAGCGCCGTGCATCGACACGATAGGGGGCAACGATAGCTCCGGTGGGGCACAGGTCGATGCATCGCGTACACCGCCCGCACCTGTCCGGCTGCACTACGGTCTCTTCGGCGATTTCGCAGTCAACGAGGAGCTCGGCGAGAAAGAAGTACGAGCCTGTGCCCTGACGCAGTACCATCGCGCTCTTGCCGAGCCAGCCGATGCCGGCCTCGACCGCTACCCGTCGTTCGAGCAGCGGGGCGGAATCTACGGCGGGTCGCGGGTTGACGTCGGCCCCGCACTCCGCGGCAATGAAAGCCGCGAGGCTGCGCATCCGGGCCCTAAGCACCTCGTGGTAGTCGTCTCCCCACGCATACGCAGAGACTCCGCGTCTCATCGAAGCCGGGGGCGGGGAGTAGGGCGCCGCGAGCGCGACGACTGTACGGGCCCCGGGATGCAGCTGCGAGCTGTCCGTGCGCAGCTCTCGGTGGTTCTCCATCCATCGCATGTCGCCGTGCATGCCGGCCGCCAGCCACCCGTCCAGGTGCTCGCCGTCGCCGATCGGCCCCGCCGGCGTAAAGCCGACCTGGGAAAATCCGAGTTCGTACGCTCGGCTGCGTATTCGCTCGGCGCAACTCACCTGTGGGCCTGCACGGTCGTCACGGGCGCAGAGAATTTGGAGATTTGGCGATTCAAGAGCAGATTTCGTCCATGAAGCATGAATTGCGAAGTCTCTCACATGCGTTGATTGTGATCACGGTTGTTGCGCTCGCCGCCTGTGGCGGGAGCGCGTCGGTGGGTGCCGGCAATGGCCGCTCCGGTCACGCGCTCACCGGCGAGGCGTCATGGTACGGGGAACGATTTCAGGGGCGATCGACGGCCAGTGGCGAGCCCTTCGATATGCACGATATGACCGCGGCGCATCGCACGTTCGACTTCGGAACGGTCGTGCGTGTCACCCGACTCGACAATCGCAAGTCCGTCGTAGTGAGGATCAACGACCGCGGCCCGTACAGCGGCGGCCGGATCATTGACCTCTCCCGTGCGGCGGCTGATGAGATCGACATGCTGAGGGACGGCACCGCCGAGGTGCGGCTCGAAGTGTTGCGCGCGCCGCGTTAGGGTAGCCCCATGCGATCGCATACGTGAGGGAGGCGACAATGAGAGCAGCGATGATTCTGGTGATGTGCGTGATGTTTGCGGCCTGTGGCTCGAAGCAGAGCGCTGACAGCGAGCCCGCGGCGACCAACGGGCAGCCTGCGGCGACCAACGCGCAACCCGCGCAGGCAGCACTGGCGCCGACGCAGACTCGTCGGGACACGTCACGGGATCACCTGATCTGGATCGTCTACTGGGACGAGATTCACACGCTGACGATCTATCCGCAGGCCGGACCGGTGAGCTCCGAAGAACGGGGCAACGGGAACGCGACCTTTTCGTCGACAAACCCACACTTCAGCGTGATCTCGGAGTACTTCGAGAAAGAGGACGACTTCGCGCCGGTGATCGAAGCGGCGACCGGAGTGGACGACCTGCTCCGGCGCCTCGCAGAGGATCCGATGGTTCGCATCGAAGAGCTCGTGAACCCGGTGTACGCCCAGTAGGCCGCCGCTGCGCCCGGGGTGCCCTGCGTACCGTCGAAAATTTGGGAGATATTTCTGAATGTGACATTCCTACAGCTGTCCGCATGACGGTGGCCGAGCGCCACAGAACAGCTACGAGGAGATCTCCATGAGCACGACTTTTCGCATCCGCTCCCCCCGCCTTAACTACGATGTCGCGCTGCTGAAGGCGATGGCAGACGGAACCAGGCAGGAAATCCTCAACTTCCTGTGTGCGCCCGCGAATCAGGGAATGAAGCAGTTTTCAGTGACCGACATTACGAACAACTTCGAATTGACCGCTTCTACAGTCTCTCACCACCTGCAGCTGCTTCGGCGGGCAGAGCTGGTCACCGTCGAGCGCCGCGGCAAAGAGAGGCTGTACGCGCTGAACTGGGAGCTGCTGCGCACCAGCGTCGCGCAGTTCAACGACCTGCTTTCGATGATTGACCGCTCAGCGCCCGCAGCCGCGGCAGCCTGAGCGCAGTCTACGGCGCGCCGGCTCGGCGAAGCTACGGTGCGCTGAGGATCGACTCAGCGGCGCGAAGGCCCACCAGCATGCTGGGCGCGTTCATCGCTGATACCGGCGTCCAGGGCACAACGGATGCATCTGCGACGCGGAGTCCGGTGACGCCGCGTACTCGCAACTCGGTATCGACGACAGCGCCCGAATCTTCGCCCATGCGGCAGGTTCCCGAGTAGTGGAAGGTCGTCATCACGTTCTTCTGAATCCAGGTGCGTATGGCGTCGTCGCTGACCTTCCTGCGCCCGGGAATGACTTCACGCGTGCCCCAGGACTCCAGCGCCCCGCCTCCGCCGATCTCACGGGCCAGGCGGACACCGGCGACCATTGTCTGCATATCGCGGTCGTCGGAGAAGTACTTCGGGTCGATGCGTGCATCGACTCGGGGGTCGGTGGACTCCAGGGTGAGCCGACCGCGGCTGAATGGCTTGCCGAGAATGACGGCGATTCCGAAACAGCGATCGAAGAGGCGGTTGGTTCCGGGCATCCGCAGGGCAGCACGGATCGCAGCCCGCATGACGCGCGGCGCCCGACCTTTGCGGTAGGTCTCGGGCTTGATGGTCATCGCAGGCAGCATGCGAATCACGCCCTGCTTGAGGGACGAGGGGCCCGGGACGATCACGTAGCAGCTGTCCGACTGGCCCGGCGGCAGTGAGGTCTCAGGGGTGGCGCGCTGAAACCCGTACAGCTGCGGAAAGAAGGTCTCGACCGGTTGCCCGGTGCGGAAGAACAGGGAGACGTTGGGGTGGTCGTGCAGATTGTGGCCCAGCTGTGCAATGTCGGCTTGCACGTCGATTCCCATCTCGCGCAGGTGCTCGCCGGGTCCGAGGCCCGAGTGAAGCAGGATCCTGGGCGTCTCCAATGAGCCCGCGCACATCACCACCTGTTCGCGCGCTGTGACTTCAACCTCGTCGTCGCCGCGGCAGATGACGGCACCGGTCACGCGTCGATCTCCATTGACCACGACCCGGGCCGCGTGGGCGTGGTGCCAGATCGTGAGCTGCGAGGTCCCGGAGCCGGGTCCGCTGCCGTCACGGCGATCGGCGATGTATGCCGCATAGGAGTGCCGGCGCCGATCCTCTTCGTAGTTCATCCATTCGGCGCCGAATACACCGCCGAGATCGCCGCTGTTGAGGTCTTCGCTGTGCGCAAAACCGGCCTCTTCGGCGGCGGCGATGCAGCTGCGCGTGAAGTCGGTCGGTGGGCGTCGCCGCGGACGCAGCTCGGCTTCGAGTTTCTCGAAGAAGGGCAGGTTGTCGGCCCACTTCCATCCCGTGGGCCAATCATCGTAGTCACGAACGTCGCCCCGTGTGTACACCATCCCGTTGACGGCGCCGCTGCCGCCCATCCCCGTGCCGCTGCCCATGAAGAGCTGCCGGCCCCGACAGTGCTCCTGCGGAGCGCTGAAACGCTCCCAGATACAGTCGTCGTTCGTGAATGCATGCTTGTAGCCGGACGCGGTCAGCGTCTCCGGGCATTCTTCCGCCGCACCACCGCTCTCGACAAGGAGCACGGTACGGGATGAGCGCGCGACCAGCTCTGCGGCCACGATGCATCCGGCAGATCCGCCGCCGATAACGATGACATCAAACTCGGGCTTCATGGGGCTCCGTGTGCAGGCCGACGCCGGACGACCGGGCGTCAAACGGCCACGATCGATCGCAGATCCTGGTGTCCGGAAGGGGATATGGCCAGCGTTTCGGCAGACCGAAGTCGCAGCGCCCGCGTTCGCACCAGGTGCCCTTCGCTTGACTGTCCTTTGCAGCGCCGTGTAGCCTTTTTGCGGCGTGGACCATCAGCAGCGGGCGACATCAGCAACGAGGCGTGGCGTCCGCAGCCAGAGGAAGAGTGAAATGAGACGCAACACCACTTCATTGATATGCTGCGGAATCGCGCTGATCTGCACCGCCTGCAGCGGTAGCAAGTCGTCGAACCGTGACGATGGTGACAATGGAGCCGGCAGCGGCGTCGAGCACGGGGGTGTCGTCGCGGAGGCGATCGCGGTGGGCGCCGGCTTCACCGACGCACTCGCCAACGGCATGTCCGGCGGGACCGTTCGCGCTGCGACGCTTGCACCCGCCTGCTCAGGTACAATCGGCGAGACGCCGAACCACAGACTGGTCGTGAGCGTCGCCAGTGACCTGCGTATCGGCGCGACGCCCACCGCAGGACAACTCGCGGATCTCACCATCGCCGTAGAGGGTGCCGATGGCGCGTGGCATTGCGCCGACGACGTCAACGAGCTGAATCCCGAGGTCACGGCACATTTTGAACCGGGCACGTACCGGGTCTATGTCGGCAGCTACGACGACGAGAGTCGCCACGCGTATGCGCTGTCGGTAGCGCCGGGCAGCCCGGACGGCTCGGATTCGGGCAACGCCGGACAGCGCGAAGTCCCGACGGGGCCGACTCCGACAACGACCAGCAATGGCGTGTACAGCGGCCTGCGCATTCCGGCGGAGACCGGCCCGGCAACCATCACCGGTACCGCCGGTGGCACCCGTGAAGCGCGCAGCCTGTCGACGGAGTGCGTAGGACACATCGCGATGGCGCCGGATCATGTGTTCGAGATCGCGGCAGCGCAGCAGCTGCGCGTTCGCGTGACGTCCGACAGCGATACGACGCTTGTGATGCAGGGCCCGGACAACATCTTCCTGTGCAACGATGATTTCGAGCAGCTGAATCCCGGCCTCGACGCCCAGTTCGCCGCCGGCACGTGGAATGTGTACGTCGGCACCTACGCGATGGGGCAGTACCCCGACTATCAATTGACGGTATCGCGTTGAGCGAAAACGAGGATCGCCAGTCGGCGCGCTATCTTCGCGTCTGCGCCTACGCGCTGATCATCCTCGCATCCCTCGCGATCACCTGGCTGATGAACTCGATGGCGGTGGTCTTCAAGCCGCTGCTTCTCGCGCTCTTCCTCTGCTACGTCATTTACCCTGCGGTGCGCTTCCTGGCCCGTCGCGGCGCGCCCGGCTGGCTGGCATACTCCGTCCCCGTGCTAGGGGTGGCCGGAGTGATGTACGTCATCGCGAAGCTGATCTCGATCAACATTGAGCGCTTCTCCGAGCGAATGGGGCTCTACAGCGAGAATATCGCTGCGATCGAAGCGAAGCTCACGCAGCTCGGTACGATGTTCGGCGCGGCAGAAGGCGATGATGTATCGCTGCTGGATGCCATCCCCACCGAAGCGATCTCAGGCTTCGTCACCGGTGGCACAACCTTTGTGCTCGGTATCGCAGCGAGCGTGTTTGTCATCACGTTCTTCATGGTGTTCATCTTCTGGGAGGCCGGTCGCGTCGAGACCCGGATTCGACTCGCATGGGGTGGCGATCGCGCCGCGAGAATGCTCAGCGTGACCCGGGTGCTGAACGACGACGTGCAGCGCTACATCAATCTGAAGGTGCTGGTCAGCGGGGTCACCGGCGTCCTCGCCGCCGTCGTCATGTTTGCTTTCGGGTTGGAGTTCTGGGCGGTGCTCGCCCTGTTGATTTTCCTCTTCAACTTCATCCCATACGTGGGTTCCATCGTCGCCACCGTACTCCCCGGGGTTGTTGCTCTGCTGCAGTTCTCAGAGATGTGGAAGGTTGCGCTGATCGTGGCGATCCTGACGACGATTCAGCAGGTACTCGGCAACGTGTGGGAGCCGAAGCTGCAGGGGCGTAACCTGAACCTGAGCCCGCTCCTCATCCTGGCCTGCCTCGCCTTCTGGGGGTGGCTCTGGGGCGTGGTCGGCATGGTGATCGCGGTTCCGCTGACCGCGGCCATCAGGCTCGCGCTCGAGGGCCATCCGGCTACGCGACCGCTGGCGGTGCTCATGATGGACGTGAACCCCGATGACAAAGAGGTCGCCTGGGGCTGGGAACTCTGACCTCAGGCGCCGATCCAGGTCTCTACCATCCGCCTGCCGAGCTCCTGCGGACCGAAGACGATCACCTTGGAGCGGGCGCGCGTCAGGGTCACGTTCAGCCGCCGCGCGTCAAACACGAACTCTGACCATCGCCGCGTGACCAGGGACACCAGGATGGCTTCTTTCTCGCGCCCCTGGAACTTCTCGACGGTGTCGACCTCGACCATCGCGGCTTCATCGCCAAGTTCTGCAACGAGGGCCTCGCGAATCAGACGGCACTGGGCTCTGAAGGGCGAGACGATTCCCACCCGGGTGATGTCCGCCGCCGAATTGCCCGGTCGTGTCCGAAGTATCGCTGCGGCGGTGCGCGCGGCAGCCACCGCTTCTGTCGGGTTGTTCATGCCGGCGGCTTCGCTACCGACATCAACCCAGACGGAGTGTTTCTCCGGGTTGAGCCGTCGGGCCATCTCGGGCCCCAGCTCTGCGTAACGCTCGGGATCCACGACAAGAGAACGGTCTGCAGCGCTGGGGTCGGCGACAAGGGCGCCACCGTAGAAGGAACGGCTCGGAAAGCTCTGTATCGCCGTGCTCATCCGGTATTGGCGTGTGAGCAGCAGCGGGCGATACACACGGCGCAGTCGCTCGAACAGGGAACGATCGAGGCCGCCAACACCGAGAGCGCGCAGCGTGGGACTCAGCTCAGACTCGACCTCTTCAGTGCGCGCGTCGTTTGCTGATACGACCGGCGGCAGTTGGCGCTCGTCGCCGATCAGTATGAAGCGCCGTGCGCGTACGATCGCGGCGACCGTCATCGGCTCGGTGATCTGGGCGGCCTCGTCGATGACCGCCACATCGAAGGCAGGGATCGAGCCGTCGTCGCGGTGTGCGCCGTCGCCCGATGCCCTCTGGATGATCTCGAAGACCGGCGAGCTGACGCAAGCGTTCGTCGTGGCCGCCACCACCCGAGCCTCGCTGATCCGTTCGCGAATCGCGGCCAGGCTCGGTGTCTTCTCGGCGAAGCTGTCACTGAACAGGGACTCCAGCGGCACACCCGCCCGCGATGCGGCGCTGCGCAGCTCGCCGGACGCCCGGTACGCGTTGCCGACGCGCAACAGGCCGGGCAGGTCGAGGATTCGCGTCAGTACGTTGTCGACCGCTGCGTGGGTTCCGGCGGCAACAAGCACGCGCGCTCCGGCAGCAGCGAGCTGTGAGACGATCTCGGCGACCACGGTGGTCTTACCGGTACCCGGCGGCCCCTGAATCAGAACCGGCTCGGTGGCATGTACGCCGGAATGCACCGCCAGAGCCTGCTCGTCGTTGAGTGACCCCGTTGCCGCAGCGGTAGACACCTGAGGCATCGGCTGCTGCCCCGTCGGTATCGAGCGTGCAGAACCCCGGATCGCGAGCAGGCGGTCGGCCTGTGCCTCGCAGCCGGGCGCGATGAGGCGGTAGATCGCGCGGCGGGCGTCGCGAAAACCGACACGGCGAAGGTCGTGGTCGAGCGCCCAGTGGGTGCGTGCGAGGCTGCGCGCGTAGTCCGCCGACGCGCAACGGATGACGACATGGTCAGATCCCGCGACTACCACGCGCCCGGTGAGCACCGGCTCGTCGTCTGCATCCGATCTCCCGGCCCCGGAATCAGCGGCTACGGCTACGGCAGCTTCGGCGGGCTCTGTCGGTACCTCGTCGTTGTGGACCATCCGGTGAGCCAGCACGCTGTCGCCTACGCTGAACACGCCGGGGTTGGCGCACGCGAACTCGATCCGGTCCTCGTCCACTGCGGCGATGCTGGAGTCTGCGATGGCGCGCACGCGCTCGACCCGCGACGCCAGAGCCTCCGGACGAAAGAGGTCGCCGATGCGACGGCTTACTGCGCGATACTCGCGTTCGATGAGGGTGGCGAAGTGAAAGTACCACGCACGCTTGCGGGCAATCATATCGGACTGCTCAGCGCCATTGTCGCTGACTTCGAGCGTGTCCGTGCCCGCCGCAGAGGGGCCGCCATTCGAGCCCAGCGTCTCGCACTGGCTCCTGCAGCGGTCGCGTCGAAATCGGCAGGGACCATCATCGCAGAGCTCGGGCAGCTCGCCGAAAGAGGGCGGCCGCCCGGCCGCGAAGCCGTCAGAGAACCACCGCTGCATCGCAACGATACGATTGCGTGCGAGCAGCACCGCCCGCTCCGTCGCGTGGCTTCCACGGCGTAGCGGCTTAATGGCGCCGTCGCTGGAGTAGACGAGCATCCCGTCGACCGCGAGGTCCTGCGAACGAGCATAGCCGTCCCACATCAGCGAATATGCCCGCAGCTGGTCGACGTGCTCAGGGCTGCGGTAGCGGCCGGTCTTCAGCTCTACGATGCGGAGTCGTTTGTGATCCTGGACCGCCAGGTCGATGCGGCCCTCGAGGCCATAGCGTGTCGACAGCCGACGTACTTCGGCGAAGCTGCCGTCGCTCGCGTTTCGCTGTGCCCACCGCACCAGGTTCGTGAAGTGGTTGTGAATTTTTGCCCGCAGCTCCTCGACGGCTTCGTCGTCCATGTCGGCGGCGACAGCGTCGATACGCAGGCGAACGAACGCCTCGTCAAACGCGCTATGATAGTCGGCCTCGGTGAATGCGTGATCGCTGCGGCGTACCACCAGCTCGAGCATGTCGTGGGCAAGAGCGCCGGCGACAAGATGGTGGCTGCGCGGGCTCTGCTCCCGCTGGTCGACGAGCACCCGCGACGGGCAGGCTCCGGCACGCACGCCGGCCGCCGAGGCGACGGCGGTAACAGGAACCAGCAGATGCGGCTCGATGACCGGCACCGTAGAGTCACCGACGGTCAGAAAGGAGCCGCCGCGCGAGTCGCGCACCAGCTCTGCGCCGAAAAGGCTGAGCTCTGCTCCCTCCCATGCCAGCGCGAGGTCACGTGCCGCCAGGCGTCGCCGGTGCACCGGGTCGTCCAGGTAGGCGAATGCCCGGATCTCAGAGTCCGCGTGCTCGGCGTCGGCCCGCATCGTAAGGCGAATGCCCGGTCCGCGCGAACGATGGTCGAAGCGCTCCCCGACGCCCACGCGGGCGTCGATGACATCGATCGGAGGGCAGTCGACGGGCAGCTCGACCAGCTCGCTCACGTCGCCTTCGACCCAGATTCGCCCGCGATTCCAGAGAATGCGACGCAGCTCGTCCGCCAGCTCCATCGCCGACTGAGGTCGTTGGGCCGGGTCGACAGCGACGCAGCGCAGGATCAGGGGTTGCAGCACCATCGGAAAGTCGGGCGGCCAGTCAATGTCGAGCTCCTGCTGACGCCGGAGAGTCCCCAGAGCGCTGCTCGCTGCGAAGGGGGAAGCGCCTGCAAAGAGCGCAAACATCGTCGCACCCATCGAGTAGATGTCAGCGCGATGGTCCGCCTGCTCGGTGTCGCCATCAATCAACTCGGGCGCGAGATACCCCGGGGTGCCGATGCGTCGGCTGGCGTCCGTCTCGGGATCCACCATCCAGGCCAGGCCGAAGTCGACCACGTGTGGGTGCTCGCTGTCGTCGACGAGAACGTTGTGCGGCTTCATGTCGCGGTGTGCGACCCCTCGTCGGTGGGCGTGGGCGAGGGCTTCAGCGATAGCGATCAGCTGTCGCATGGACCGTGGCCAGTTGGCCGCGGCCTCCACTGCCTCGATCGCGCCAAGGGTCCGGCCGCGAACATACTCCATCGCCAGGTAGGGCACCGGATCGATGCCGTAGTGGAACACGGTAACGATCGAGGGGTGGTTGAGCCTGCAGAGCGCAGACACTTCGGCCGCGAAGCGGCGGCGCTGCAGGGTGGCCGGGTGAAACACCTTGAGGGCCACCTGTCGCAGTACAACCCCGTCGGAGAGCACTTCGCCGAAGAGCGCCAGGTCGTCCGCCAGCTCTTCTGCAAGATACACGGTGCCGTAGCCGCCGGTGCCCAGCGATTGCAGGATTCGGTAACGTCCGTCGATGATGTCGCCGATGGCAGGCATGGGGGTTCCGATTCGGTCAGGAGCAGCGGGTAGGGTTGGGCAGACGGTCGGTCACGATCGAGGCGTGTTGCCTGTACGTTGCAGTAATCGTGCGGTGCGGGCGGTGGCTCTCGGCTTTCGTCACGGGCGCCCGGCGGGCGCAAGCGCCGTGTGGTTCGGTCTTCGCGACGATCGTATCCTGCGGCGCCCGACGCGCAGGACGCAGCAATTTTGCACGGGGCCGGGCGGAAGGCTATCGCTGTGGTGTGAAATCTCCCACGATACGCCGAGTTCGCGCTCGGACGGGCAGAGCGCTGTTGAGCGCTGTCCTGGCCGGTGTCCTGTTGTGTGTAGCAGGAGCCTGCCGCGCCGAGCGACCACCGCGGGTGCTGGAGCGGGATCCGGCCATTGGCGGACCACCCATGATCGCCCTCGACATGGGCGAAACCTACTTCGAGGACGCGGACCTTCGAGCTGCGGTTGCGCAGCTGGACGAAGGCAACCCGGGGGCAGCGATCGAAGCCTTCGGCCGATGGCTTCGGGACAATCCGCAGAGCTCCCGTGCTTCGGTTGCGCGCTTTGTTTACGGACTTGCCCTGTACGAAGAAGGCTCCTGGGAGTCGGCAGAGACGCAACTGGAGCGCTGCGCCGCTGAGCTCGCCCCCCTTGCGGACCACTGTCTGTATCTCGCGGCGTCGGCCGCGTTTGAGCGCGGTGTATTGAGCGAAGCTGCCGTGCTGGCCGCCTCCGTTGATCGCGCCTCAACCTTTGGACCGCGCGCCTGGTTTCTCAGCGGCCGGGTGTTGCTGGCCGAGGGCGACTTCAATGCGGCCGCTGAGGCGTTGAGCGCCTTCAATCAGCGCTATCCCGATGCCTGGTACAGCGCGAGTGTGCGATTCGAGTTGGCTGAAGCGTTGATCGGGAGCGGTGAGTACGATTCTGCCGCGGCGATTCTGCGCGCGCTAGAGTCGGAGAACCGGGGCCGCAGCGATGGTCGTCGCGCCCACGAGCGACTGGATCAGATCGAGACGTATCTCTCAGAGGCCGTTCACGACGAAGTAGATGAGGATCGAATCACCGCGGCACTGCGCAGCGCTCGGGCAGACTTCGACAGGCATCGCAGCGAGCAGGTGATCTCGACCCTGGAGCCGGTCGTTCTGGACCTGGACATGGACGACCCGAGCGCCTGCGAGGCGCGCTACCTGATCGGCAAGTCATACTCGAAGCTGCGCCGCCATGATGAGGCGTCGGGATGGTACGATTCGATCGTCGATAACTGCGCGGATTCCGATCTGCGGGTGAAGGCGCTGTACAACGGCGGACGAGCGCACTGGAACGCGGACCGGGACGACGTGGCGGTGATGCGATTCCAGCGAATCTGGGTCGAGTATGCGCACCACAGCTATGCTGACGACGCCGTGTTGTATGCGGCGCGGGTGCATCGGGGGAACGGAGACAACGACGCCATGCGCGACCTGCTGCGACTGCAGGTAGAGCGATTTCCCGACGGCGACATGCTGAAGGACGCGGTGTGGCTTCAGATGGCGGATCTCGTGCGGGCCGAAGACTGGCGCGGCGCGATCGCGTTCGTCGACGAGGTCGGCAGCCGAACCGGCGAGAACGACATCTACAGCCGAGGGCGCCTCGACTATTTTCGTGCGCGGGCGCTGGAGTCCCTGAGCCTGACGACCGAAGCCGTGAGCGCGTACGAGGCGATTTTCAGGGCGTATCCGCTCTCCTGGTACTCACTGATGGCGACGCACCGCCTGATGAGCCTTTCACCGGACTCGATCGCTGTTCTTGTCCAGGAAGCACAGGCGGCGAACGCGGAGCGCAGCGATCGTCTGATGCTGCCCGCAGACGTGGCAACCGACGACGACCTGCGCGCCGGCATTCTGCTGGTGCGTGTGGGGCTGATCGAGCAGGCGAAGCTGCGCCTGAATCGAGCGCGGGCCCGCTACGAGAACCTGCCCGCAGTGGGTGCGGCTATCAGCGCATTGTTGAACGACGCTGAGCTCTGGCACCTCAGTCATCGCGTCCCCAGCGAGCGCCTGCAGCTTGCCGAGGGCTGGCCGGCGGCGGGAACGCGGGATGAATGGGAGGTGGCCTATCCGATGCCTTTTGCCCGGCCTGTGCGGCGCTTTGCTGCGGAGCGCGATCTCGACCCGGCGATGGTCTACGCGGTGATGCGCGAGGAGTCCGGGTTTTCGCCGGGTGTGGAGAGCTGGGCGAACGCGCGGGGATTGATGCAGCTCATGATTGGAACCGCCCGCGACATGGGCGAGCTGACGGGACGTCGTCGGGTCTCGGAGTCGGATCTTTTCGACCCTGAGATCAACATTGAGTTGGGTACGATGTTCCTGCGTCGACTCGGGGATCGCTTCGACATGCATCCCCTTTGCATGATCGCGGGATACAACGGCGGCGCCGGCAATGTACGCAGCTGGCTGCGGGAAAATGGCGAGCTGCCGCTGGACCTCTGGGTTGAAGAGATTCCGTATGCCCAGACTCGGCACTATGCGAAGCGCGTAGCGATGAGCTGGTGGGCATACCGCTGGCTGTACAGTGATGAACCGGTGCCGAGGCTGCCGAGCAGCCTGCCCGATGCGGACTGAAAACGCGCAAAGCTTGAAGGATCGGGCGCCTTTCCTGTACGAAAGCTCGGTTACTTTGGTCAGATTTTGACGGTTTTTCGCAGGCGCCGCCCCAGTAATCAGCTGACGGCCGGCCCGCTTTTCATTTGATAGCAGGGGATATGAACGCACTTACCCGTGAGGCGCGAGTACTGTGGGCTACGTTGCTGCTGCTCTTTGCGGCAACGCCGGCGGCCGCCCAGATTGGTGGATCGGCTGCGGGCATGGGCGCTGCTGAGGCAGACGAAGCCGAGGAGGCTCGGCTGCCGTGGCTTGAGGAAGAGGAGGAGGAATTCGACGACTCGTCGATGGTTCCCGAGTCCCTTCGAGCCGAAGCAGAGGCAGCAGTGGCAAGGGTCCAGGCCGAAGAGGCGGCTGCGGCGCGCGTGATTATTGATCCGGACAATCTCGTCGACGAAAACCCCTTCATCGTCGCGGACATCCCGACCATGCAGGGCTACACCGGCCTGTTTCGCATGCCGACGGCCAGCGCGCTGCGCGCAAAGACCTTCGGCGTCGGGTTCTTCATTGAGTACATGTCAGCGAATGACTTCATCGAAGAGGGCGACTCACAGCGAAGGTTCAACGGTCACGTGGGCTTCTCCTGGGCTCCGATCTCGAAGATTGAAGTGTTCGCATATGTGAATGCCCGCTCGGCGACGAACAGCAGCGCGGAGCCGTCGCTCGTACAGAGCGTTGGCAACTTCGGCATCGGTGTGAAGGGCTTTCAGCCGATCAACGACATGGTGTCGGTGGGTCTGATGGCAAACTTCATGTTGCCGGCGGGTGCCGATCAGGTCGGCGCGAGCTTTTCGTCGATCGGCGCCGAAATCGCCGCGATGAGCACCTTCGACTTCAACTCGATGAACATCCCGATGCGGTTGCACTTCAACGCGGGGTTCATCCTGGACAGCAGCGACAACCTCTTTGAGGTCGAGTTGACCCCGATCGAGCGCTACGGCCAGGGCGTATACGGTTACAACCGCGTGCGTACCGCGCTTGGCCTCGACTTCGCAGTGGAGCGACTCACACCCTTCGCCGAGCTTACCCTCGACATCCCGGTGGACGCGCCGTGCAGCGAGCTCTCGCTGCAGCCCTGCGTAAGCGATGAGGGTTTCTCGTCCTTTCCGCTCTACGCAACCCTCGGAGTGCGTGCATCCCCGGCGAAGCGGCTGATGATTCACGCCGGCGTCGACCTCGGGCTTACGAGCACTGAGACGCAGGGAACGCCCGCGGCGCCGCTGTGGAATCTCTTCTTCGGTCTGACCTACAACATCGATCCGGTCACCCGCGAGCGTGTGGTCGAGGTGGATACGCCGGTCACGTCGCAGCAGTACGCACCGACGACTCACGTCACGGGGCGCCTCGTGGATCAGATCACCGGCGCTCCCCTGGTTGGTGCGCAGGTCAGCTATCCCGACACCACGTACACCACCCAGATTACGGGTGAAGACGGAAGCTTCCAGACGCCGAACCAGATGCCGCAGACCGAGCTTGCGGTGGTCATCACGCACCCGGACTACACAACTCGCGAGATGACGGTGACCTACTTCCCGCAGCATGCAGAGGGCGACATCGAGATGGTGCACCGCCTGCGCACCTCCGGCTCCACCGGTCGCGTGAATCTGGACGCTGAAGACGTGGACGCGATCGTCTCCTTCCACGGTCAGGACGCAGACTACCAGGAAGTCGTGACCGACGAAAACGGCGAGTTCGCCGTTGCGCTTGTGCCCGGTATCTACACGGTCATCGCGGCGGCCCCCGGTCATCGTGCAGAGCGCTACCGCTTCATCGAAGTGACCGACGAGATTCGCCCGAACATCGTCTTCAACCTCCACTCCAATGGCCCGCTTGAGCAGGCTCGCCTGGAGCGTGACGCGGTCGTCTTCGATCATGACAGAGTCTTCGAGTTTGACGGAGACGACATCACCGACGAGTCGGAAGAGCTGCTCACGCAGGTCGCCATCGTCATGAGTCGCTACCCGCAGGAGACCTTCCTGATTCGGTGCCACACCGACGCTACCAGCGCGTCACGCGACGAGAGCCGCGCTCGACGTCGCTGCAACAATGTGCGCCGCCAGCTGGTCGCGCTCGGCGTCAACGGCAACCTGCTCGAGACAGAGGCGGTCGGCGGCACGGAGCCCCGCCACCCGAACAGCAACGATCGCAACCGCGCGCGCAACAATCGATTCGAATTCCTGATTCTCAACACCGACACCATCTACCCGGAAGATGGCGACGGCGAGACGCACGACGTAACCGCAGAGCCCCGCCGCATCGACGGAAGCTCGCGCGATGACGACGATGACGACGACGATGATGCGGACGACGATGAACCGGCGCCGATCAACCGAATGGACCTGATCCGCCGCAACCGCTGAACCCGGTGACGCGTAGCAGGGCTGAAATTGGGCTCGTACCTTATGCACCTGCAGGCGCATGGCTACGAGCGCCCGCCGGCTTGCCGTAGGCCCCCTCAGGAAAGCGGAGCTTTCCTACGGGTGTCCAGAGGGCGATAGCCCTTTGGCAGAGCGCGAGACGGAGTCTCGCACATAGCTGCAGCGCCTCGCATATCGGTGCCGGCTGGATTCGCACCCATGCCCTTTGCGCCTCTGCACGAGTGCATTTAAGGAGGTGCCTTGAATTCAACGCGTGCGGCGGAATCCGCGCGCCGAGAGCGAGGAAGTGAAGATGGCAGACAGCTATGATGTAGTGGTGATTGGCGCCGGGCCCGGCGGCTATGTAGCGGCGATTCGCTGCGCGCAGCTGGGCCTGAAGACCGCGATTATCGAGAAAGACGCAAAGCTGGGAGGCACCTGCCTTCTTCGCGGCTGCATTCCCACGAAGGCGCTCCTTGAGAGCGCCCACGTGTACGAGAAGATGAAGTCGTCGTCGAAATTCGGCGTGAAGACCTCAGGCGTTGAGCTCGACTTCCCCGGCGTTCAGAAGTTTCGCGGTCGCACCGTGCGCGCGAACTCGAATGGCGTGAGTTACCTCATGCGGAAGAACGAGATCGAAGTGATCAGCGGGCATGGTCGTCTCAAAGGCGCCGGTACCGTCACGGTCACCGACGGCGACGGTAAGGTCAGCGAGCTGGCAGCGAAGCACGTCATCCTCGCGACCGGCTCTGTCTGCATGGACATGCCCTTCATCAAAATGGACCATGAACGCACCGTAAACTCCGACGATATTCTGGAGCTGAAGACGGTCCCTGAGTCACTGATCGTTATGGGCGCCGGCGCGGTCGGAACAGAGTTCGCCTCGATCTATGCGTCCTTCGGTTCGAAGGTGACCCTTGTCGAGTTCCAGGATCGCCTGCTTCCCATCGAAGACGCCGACATCTCCAAAGAGCTTGCACGTGCATTCAAGAAGCGCGGTATCGACGTGCGAACCGGAACGGCGATTCGAGAAGTGAAGACGACGAAGAATGGCGTGTCGGTGGCGATGGAGCCGGCGGCGGGCGGCGACAAAGAGACGGTGGAGGCTGCGATGCTGCTTGTGGCCGTGGGCCGCGCGCCGGTGACGGCTGATATCGGCCTCGACACCGTCGCAGCGAAGGCTGACGATCGGGGCTACATCGAAGTCGACGAGCTGTGTCGTACCGCCGAACCCAACGTGTACGCAATCGGCGACATCATCAAATCGCCGGCGCTTGCGCACATCGCGAGTCATGAAGGCGTGGTCGTAGCCGAGTTGATCGCCGGGAAGGACGTACATCCGATCAACTACGGGCATACGCCGAACTGCACCTACAGCGACCCGGAAGTGGCCTCGGTTGGAATGACCGAAGCCGCCGCGAGAGAAGCGGGCTACGACGTGAAGACCGGCGAGTTTCCGTTCAGCGCGAGCGGCAAGGCGCGGATCATGGGCGAAGACCACGGCAAGGTGAAGTTCGTCGCTGACAAGAAGTACGATGAGCTCCTCGGTGTGCATATCATCGGACCCAAGGCCACCGAGCTGATCTCGGAGCTGAGCCTGGCGCTGCACCTCGAGTCCACCGTCGAAGAAATCTACCACGCGATTCACCCGCACCCGACCCTCGCCGAGGCGATTGGCGAGGCGGCAGCAGCAACCTTCAATGGCGCACCGCTGAATTTCTGAACGGACGTCGCGAAGCCCAACGAGGCTGGCGCGGCTGCACACACCCACGGACGGAACCGGATCATGCGAATCGAAGTTGAGATGCCTCAGATGGGCGAGTCCATCGTAGAGGGGACCATTGTCGAGTGGCTGAAGGCCGTTGGCGATTCGGTGAAGCGAGACGAGGATATCTTCACCCTCTCTACCGACAAGGTGGACGCCGAGGTTCCAAGCCCTGAGGACGGTGTGCTGGTCGCCATTCATGCGGCTGTCGGCGATACCGTCGAAGTGGGCACCGTTGTCGCTGTACTCGAGACCGACCCCGCCGCCGCCGGCGCAGGCCGCTCGTCGCAGGACGTCGATGCGTCGGACACACCGACGGAAGAGCCGGCGGCTCCCTCGGCTCCTGTGGCCCCTTCTGCTCCTTCTGCGGCGGCGAAATCGACGGCCCCCGACACTGCGTCCGACCGCGCCGCGACACCCGTATCCGACGGGCGGCCGCATCGAAGCACACCGGTCGTGCGCCGGATGGCTGCCGCCCACGGCATCACCGACCTGAGCTCGATCACGGGCACCGGCGCCGGCGGGCGTGTCACCAAGAAGGACCTTGAACGCCGACTCGCCGCAGATGGCGCCAACCGGAAGAGCGACACACCGAAGGGCGCGGCCCCGAAATCGACACCGGCGCCGCCGTCCACCGCGGTCGCGTCGGCCGCTGCGCTGGGGATTCCCCGCGGCTATGAGCCGGCCCTCGCGCGAGTTCCACGCGTACACGTCTACGACAACGACACGGTCACCGAGATGTCGCGCATGCGCGCCAGCATCGCTGAGAACATGCTGCAGTCTCGGCGAACCGCGGCGCACTGCGCGACGGTCTGGGAAGCCGATGTGACGAACATCGTCCGAGTGCGGGACTCCCTGAAGAAGGACTTCGCCGCCCGCGACATCAAGCTCACACTCACGCCCTTCTTCGTGCAGGCGGTTGTCGCAGCGCTGCGAGAGCATCCCATGCTCAACGCAGCAATTGACGGCACACGAATTGTCACCCGTGGCAGCGTGAATATCGGGCTGGCGTCCGCCCTGGACGACGGCCTGATCGTTCCCGTCATCAAGGGTGCAGACTCCCTGAACCTCTCGGGCATCGCGCAGGCGGTCAACGACCTGAACCGCCGCTCGAAGTCCGGTGAGCTTCGTCCCTCTGACGTCTCTGACGGCACCTTCACCATCACCAACAGCGGCGTCTTCGGCTCCCTATACGGCGTGCCTATCCTGATCCCGCCGCAGGTTGCCATTCTGAACATCGGTGGAATCAAGAAGCGTGTCGTCGCCGACAACGACGACAACATCCGCATCCGCTCGATGGCACACCTGTGCCTCTCTTTCGATCACCGACTGATCGACGGCCGCAGCGCCGACCAGTTCATGGGAAGCATCGTGAACTACCTCGCCACAGCGACCGGTGGCTGACGACGGAATGGCAGGCAAGGGGCGCTGCCCCTTGACCCCGGCGGGGCTCTGCCCCTGCACCCCGC
This sequence comes from bacterium, assembly GCA_030427825.1. Classification (GTDB taxonomy): domain Bacteria; phylum Myxococcota_A; class Bradymonadia; order REDH01; family REDH01; genus JAUICO01. The sequence continues at coordinate 18,560 of JAUICO010000058.1, forward strand.
AAGGGGCCATCGCCCCTTGACCCCCTGGGGTTCTGCGTTGGGTGGGGCGAGATCGCCACCTCCTACATGTGGAGTTCGAGGGCGATGCTTGCCGACAGGGTCCAGTCGGCTTCTACGTCGTAGAACTGGGTGGCGATGCCGCCGACGGCGGCTGTTCGGAGGCGTTCGGCGCTCGTGTTCGGATAGCCGAAGTTGTGCGTCGCGCGGAAGAGCAGGGGAATTGTGACGCGTCTTCCGATTGGAATCGCCAGACCGCTTTCGATGTGGCCGACGAGATCGCTACGCTTTTCGGTGACGAAGGGTGTCTCATCTTCCGGAAGGTCCTCGAAGCTCTCGCGATAGTTGGTACCAAGTCCGATTCGCGCACCGAGACCAACTGCCGCTCGGAGTTCGATCGGGCCGAGCGGGGCTCCGAATTCGATGTGAAGAGGGACGTAGAGGGAGCGGAAGCCCAGCGTGAGGTCGCGCCGAGCTCCCGAGTCGGCGTCTTCTGCGTAGCCGTTCATCGAGTGAGTCACGAAGTCGAGCTCGGTGCCGATACGCAGCCACGGCAGCGGGCACACGGCGAGCGTGACGGCGGCGCCAATGGCGGACCCGGTGAACCCGGTACCGTAGAGCAGAGTCTCCGAGCCTGCCTCGTCATCCGGCGTCCCGATGATCGCGGCGCCGGCAGAGAAGCGCAGACCGATGCGAACCAGAGAGTGGGTGTCGGAGTTGGTCGGCGTATCAGCGTCCGCGCCGGCTGCCGGCTCCGTCCTCGCGTCGTCACCGCTCGGTTCACTCCCGTAGTCCGGGGCTGCCGGCGTCTGTGCACCGGCCACCGAACAGGTCAGGCAGGTTGCCAGTAGGATCGCAGTGGAGCTTCGTTTCATCGTTCCTGCCAAGGTTCTCAGGGACCGGATTGGCAGAGGGTGCCCTCGCGCACAACGGATTCGAGGCTGGGGCCGGCTCCGCCTCGGTGCAGCGCCGTGAAGGCGTAGCGCCCCGCACGGAGGGACCGTGCGCTCTGCCAGCTCGCCGTTTCCGCGATCACCACGTTCCAGGCGCCGAGCCCGGCCACTTCGTAGCGCTCGGACAATCGCGCTGCGTCGCAGGGAATGTACTGCACGATCCAGTCAATGCCGTCCTCGGCGAGGCAGCGCGCGAGCTCGCCCGTGTCCACGCATTCCTCTTTGTAGCGCAGGGAATGAACCAGCCCGCCCAGCTGACTGATCTGCCGCCCGGACGCAGCGGCGACGATTCCGACGTCCCAGCCGGCGATGCGAGCATCAGCGGGCAGCTGGTCGGCAATGATGTGGCCGAAGGCCACGGCAGCGCGTTCGGCGCCGAGGCTGCGGGGCCGCAGTCGGTGTGCCCACGACAGCGCCACGAGGAGCGCAATGGCGGCTGCGGCCATGGCGCGGCGCCCCGGGGTTGCGGGTGTGCCGCTGCCCGCGAGCAGTATCACAGCGGCCACGGCCGGCGCTCCGTACCAGAACTCGGGGAGCAGGCGGCCTCGCAGCAGTGCGTTGGCAGCGGCGACAAGGAGGTACCAGACGAAGATGGCGGCGCCCGCACGGCGAATCCGTCGCTGTCCGGCGCTCATTGCCGCATTGCCGTCGCGCTGCAGAGTACGCCGTGTAACCAGAGCAGCGAGCGCCAGCCACAGTAGCGCGACGACCCCACCGACAACGCTCGGTCCCGGAATCTTGATCGCGCCGCTGACCGGAAACGCGGCGCCCGTGAGTGCGTATGAGGCGATGAACCAGGCTCCCAGCGACAGCGCCGAGACGCCGGCAAAGGCGGCTGCCGCGAAAACCCGGTCCCGCGCCGGACGGCCGCCGCTGTTCTCTGCGGCAAAAAGAACCAGCAGCGGCGTGAGGGCGACGCACTCGATGCGGGCGAGGGGCAAGAGGGCGGCGAGCGCGATGAGCGCCGCCAGTGGCCCGCGCTGCCGCACGTCGTCGCCCCGCCGTCCGTCGTCCGCCGCCGATCTGCGTTCGGGCGCGACATCCGCCGCAACCAGCAGTCGAACGAAGAGAGCGCAGAATAGGAATGCCGCCGCGGACTCGAGGCCGTTGATCAGCAGCTTGCCCCCATAAAAGGTCGCGAAGAACGCCAGCGCCGCGCCGGCTGCTCGGCCGCGCCAGATTCCGGGAGCGGTCAGCAGCGCGCCGGTACCCGCCGCGGTCAGCAATCCGCTGAACCCGAGGGCGAGGGAGCCCAGCTTGAGCCCGCCGGCCCCGGTCACGAGAGCGAGGACTGCCAGGACGCCCTGCCACAGAGGGTGATAGCCGTTTGTGGCTTCCATTCCGTCATAGGTGGAGCCGTGACCGGCCGCGATATGTTCCGCGATGCGCGTGTAGTAGAAGGTGTCGTCGATGCTGTAGGCCAGCGTCGCCGAGGAAGAGGCCACACACACGATGCCTATGAGTACGGGTACAAGCACGGCAGCGACGGACGCTGCCTGCACCGCTGGTGATTGCCGGGCTGTCGAGTCCATGGTCACCGGGCGTTCGTACCGTGGTGGTCGTCTGCATGTGCCGATGCAGCGAAGGGAGCGTGCTCTGGAGGCAACGCGATGATCCGAGGCGAAGAGCGTCGCATCTTTCGAGACTACCCGATTCTGCGCAAGGCCGAAGTGGTGATGATCGCGGGCGCCTGCCGAGCCGGAGGGGCGTTGGTAAGGCGCAGTGGGTTTCGATCCCTGCACCGCCTCGTATCTCCGCTGGTACAGGGAGCTTCGCGGGTCCTGCCGGCGATTCTGCCGGAGATACCCGCAGGCGAGATCGCGACGCGGGTTCGCGTCGCTGAAGTGCTCTCACGAACCCACGAGAACTGCCTTACGAACGCCTATATCGCCTGGTCGATGATGGAGGCCCGCGGAATTGACGCCTCTCTCAGAGTGGGCGTTCGCAACGCGATCGGGGTCGTAGAGGCACATGCCTGGGTCGATGTGGACGGCGCGACGGTCTACGATCCCGGCGCCCAGAGTCCATCCTTCTCGGCCTTCGACGAAGATCCGCTCACCATCCTGACGCGGATGGGCAGGGCAGGAAGTCAGAGCGCTGGCAGGCGGGGGCGCGCCCGAAGCGCCGAATAACGCCGCGCTTCACGCCGCCCGTACCGACATCCCTCGACGTCTGAGGCGCAACACCATCACGCTCAGTAGCATGAAGGGCAGAACCCCGCCGGTGCTCAGACTGCTGCGCAGCCCCACTGCGCATCCGCAGCCGGAATCTCCGGCGGCACCACCAAGTGGTGAGGGGTCTACATCGTCGCCCACTCCGTCGCCGTCGGTATCCGGGTTGCGCGGGTCCGTGCCCAGGTCGACCTCTTCGTCATTGGTGAGGTTGTCACCATCGATGTCGTCGTCGCAGGCGTCGCCCATGCCGTCACCGTCGAGGTCTGCCTGGTTGTCGGTGTTCGGGCCGTTCGCGACGTCCGGGCAGTTATCAGCGGTGTCAGCATAGCCGTCCTCATCGGTGTCGATGAGGCAGTCCGCTGTGCAGCCCGCGACGCTGTCACATTCCTCGCCGTGTTCTTCCTGCACCGTGAGGTCTCCGCACCACGCGGCAAGGCCGGCTGCCGCCCGGCAATCCGGCGTACAGACTTCGCATGCCTGTAGCCCGTAGGCGCAGTCGGCGCTCAGGGCGGCGCCGGTGTCGCAGTCTTCAGCAGGTACGTTTCGGATTCCGTCGCCACAGCGCGTGCAGTCTTCTCGGCAGCTGTCATCCAGGTCCGGCTCGCAGGTCTCAGCGGTCGAAGCCTGCACCGTGCCGTCGCCGCACCGTGTGCAGTCCGCGCGGCAGTCCTCGGCGGCCTCCGGGGCGGTGGGATCGCAGGCCTCTTCGTCGTCCAGCGTTCCATTTCCACACTCCATGTCCCCGCACTCGCTGAGGTCCCAGGCGGCGCAGTCCGGCCCGCAGGGAGCGTCGCCCCCGAGCATTCCCAGATCAGCACACGTGGTGGATTCGCCTGTCTCGCAGATCTCAAATAGGGGATCGATGATTCCGTCTCCGCAGCAGACGCCGTCGAAATCGGAGAGATCGTTCGAGTTGGTAACCGTACCCGCCGGTCCGTCGGCGTCGCAGCGAGTCGCCGCGAGGGCGCCTCCACAGCCGTCGCTGTCATTGTCCTCGAAGTACAGGGTGAGCGCTCGAGCGCCCTCCACGGCGGACAACGAGGGGTCGTCGTCATTTACGAGTCCGTCGCAGTCTTCGTCGGCGCCGGCATCGTCGCAGGCCTCGACCAGGGGGGCGCCGGCATCCCTGCAGACGGGAGTACCGTTCCTGCATCCGATGATGTCGTCGAGGCAGAGGTCGTCGTCCTCAGAGTCACACGCGTCCGCAGCCAGGTCGGCGCCGTCGTCGGTCGTCGGGTCGCAGTCGTTATCGCAGTTGTCGCAAAGCTCGGCTGCCCCCGGAAAGCTCACAGCAGCGCAGCGATCGCCGCTGTCGTCATTGCAGTCGCCGCCGTCGTCTTCGGACCAGTCGACGCCCACGGGAGCGGCCGCCGCGCAGCTGAGCACGGCCAGAATCGTGTGAGGCGTTCCGCTGACCCCGTCGCCGTCTTCGTCGGAGTAGCAGGGCTTCGTCTCGCTGCAGCCGAAGACCTCATCGCCAAAGGTACATGTCCCGTCGGGTCGTGGGTGCAGCACGGAGTTGTTGCAGATCGGTGTGCCTACGAAACCCAACCCGCAGGTTGCACCGCCGATAAGGGCACCGTCGCATGCTTCGCCGGGATCCAGGACGCCGTTGTCGCAGCAGGCGCCACCGCAACCGCAGCTGTTTGTGGGCACCCCCGGGCTCAGCTCGCTGCTTCCGTCGGGGCCGGTCGCGGTCGCTGCCAGCTCGGGCAGCGCGAATGGGCCGTCAAAGGCGATGGAGAACGAGAAGCGTGGCGTCGTGTCGCTGCCCACCCCCCCGATGTCGTAGCTGCCGCTCGTATTGTCGCCATCGTCGGCGCCGCCTTCGACGGCGGACCCGAGGAAGACGCGGGCGCCTCCGTCGGCTACCCCGAAGAGGTCGATCGCGGCGCCTGCGGGTGCAAATCCGCCGATCGTCGCGCTGCAGTCACGATTGATCGAGATCGCGTCGATCACCGGAAAGTTCTGCTGCTGATTGGGGCCGCCGTCGGCGTCCTGCGGATCGTTCAGCGTGGTACCGTCGCCGGCCAGATCGATCGGCAGACCGCCGTTGTCGTAGATGAGGTTCGCGCGAACCGCGATGCCCTGCGGAAGCGCCTGACCTGCGCCCTCGATGAGGACTCCGGCGCCCTCATTGTTGGCGATAACGTTGCCCGCTCCGGGTTCTCCGACATGGACACCGGTGATCGGTACGAGACCGAACACCGCGGGCACGACCACGCCCCGAACGTTGCCGAGCGCCGAGCTGTCGCCGGCGATGCCCACGGCGTTGCCGATGATCCTGACGTTGGAGCCGCCGACGAGGATGCCGGCGCCACCATTGGCTACGATTCGATTACAGCCGCCGGAACATGAGGCGGCGTCAGCATCGATCCGCCCGATGACTGTGGAGTCACCCGCGACGATGCCATGTCCCCGGTTCGGCAGGGCGGCAATGCCGGAGGAATCTGTACCCACATGGCAATGGGTGATCGTCGCGCCGTCGGCTACGACGCCGTTTCTGCGAAAGGAGTGGATGGCGAGGCCGTACAGGGCGCTGCCCACGGCCCGCAGGTCGAGGCCGTCGCCGGTCTGGGCAGCACCGTCCCCATCAATCTCGATCAACGGCGGGCCTTCGTACGCCGAGCCACCCTGGCTCCGTCCGTCTATGGTTACCTTCGCCTCGACCACCGGGAGCAGACCGGTAAGCGCGATGGCGTGGGGACCGGTGCCCGGAATGGCGAACAGGATTGTGTGCGATTCCCCGACTGCGAAATTGGCGTTCTCGACGGCCGCCCGCAGTGAGCAGTCTCCGGCCGGCGTGGCGCAGACTCCGTCACCGAGGTCGGCGTCCGCCGCATCGACCGTCGTGTCGACCGTCCACACGACGGCCCCGGCGGTCGAGCTCACCGCGATCGCTGTGAGCAGGACGGCGCATGAGAGCGTGGGGCGCGATCGTTGGATGAGTGGCATCATGTCAGGCGACTTCATGGGGGCTCCCCGCAAACACCGTTGCCGCCGGCTGCGGTCTGGCAGGGTTGCCCCTGCGGGCAGTCAGAGCGGTCGCAGCAGGGGACCGGAGGCAGCCCGGGGGTGCAGTATTGTGACCCCGGCTGGCACACGAGTCCCGCCGGGCAGTCGCAGGCAGTGTGGCAGGGCACAGGTCCTTGATCGCCGAAGAGTCGTCGGCCGGCTGCGACCCGCGCCCTGTACTCTTCGTCGGACGCGTAATCGGGCACTCCCGCTTCGAAGGCGCCCGCAGGCGCCGCCGCGCTGCCCGGCAGCTCTGTGCCCGAGGGCCGGTCAGCGGCAGGCTGTGGTGTGTCGACCTGCGACCCGGGTGCGGGGCGGGCAGAAGCGGCGCCTACATCGACGGCAGCAGAGAGCTGAGGGTCGCGGGACGTGTCGGGCCCGCATGAGCGCGTGGACAGTATCACGCACGCAATGGCGGCTATCGCCGCCAGCAGGGCTGCAGAAAGCGCTCTGGTGGATGTTTGCACTGGAAGGAATCTCCCGGGTCGGCCTTTTCTGTAGCAGCCCGCTCGTGTCTGGGCGAGTCGTCGCGTCGCTTAACGGTCGCTGAAAAACCTGTGTCCGGTTGATTTCATTGGGGACCCCCTCTACGGACAAGCACGGACGCCGACTCATTGAGCGGGATCGTGAGTCCGCAGTGGGGATGGGGTCAGAAGGGTGCCGAATCGTTGGGCTTTGTATTCGTTTGCGTCAGCGCTGCTATGTGCAGCGCTTGTGCCCATGTCATCCGGACGGGCTGCAGACTACCAGGTGACTGCCGACCTCGGCGAGACCCCGATCGGGTACATCGAGCACCGGATGGGTATCAGCTCGACGAATCGAGTTGCGTTCACCGGGCTTGATGGCAGCGGCAATCGCTATGCCCGCGCCTATGACCTGGGGAGCTCAACGAGCTACACGCTGCAGAGCGGAGCGCCTTCCTGGGCGCCCGGGTACACCCAATCTCGCGCGGAGGATATCAATGCCTCCGGCCACGTGGTCGGCTTCGTTGAGTCGAACGTGTTTCAACGCCGCGCGACCGCGTGGCAGTGGAACTTCTTCGCCTACGGTAGCGCCATCAACCTCGGAGCGTACTCGTCCTTTTCGTCAGAGCCTGAGATCAGCGGGGCCTACGCGCTCTCTGAGGGCCATCCGACGCTTCCGTTGAACCGGTACATTGCGGGCTTCGCGCGGGAGACGGAGTCTTCTCCGCCCCGGGCGCAGGTTTGGGAGGTTCAGGCCTTCACCATGGCACCGGTGGGACCCGCCACCGTCGTGCCGCTGAGCGCCGGGATGACCTACAACATCGCGTACGGCGTCAACGATGCAGGGATTGTCGTGGGCGGTGAGGGGACCGGTGGCACGTCGATATTTGCGTGGAAATACAACATGCAGACATCGACGCTGGAGGCGATTCCCGGAGTGCAGGCTCTGGACGGGTACCTGGGCAGCGTGGCGACCTCGGTGACCGACAACTTTGTCGTCGGATACACGATCTCGGCGACGCTACAGTCCGAAGCCTTTGTGCACGATCTCGGTACTGGAAGCACGACGACGGGCTTGATGATCGGTCCGGACGGCGGCTCCCGTGGTCCCGCGGCGATCGCGATGGCGGCGGCTGAAGAGGGTACTCCGGCCTACCCACACGTGTTCGGATTGTCCCAGGTGGACGGTGTGGCGAGCTCCGGTGATGGGCTCGTGTACGTGCACCGTGGCGCCAACGGGCAGGAATGCAGCATCGACGCGGCGAGCAACTACAGCGGCAACATTCGCCACATCCTTGGCGCGCAGTCTCCAACGCGACTGGTAGGCTGGGGCCTCGACGGCGGCTCGGTTCGTGCGCTGGTTGTCGACGAGGTGTCGGCGCCCGGGCTGGCGGTAGAGAGCTTCGTACGTGATCCGGGCAACGGTGACCCTGATTTTCACTGGTACCGGGTCACGGATTCGACTCCCGACGGCGCCGGAAGCGAGGTCGTAGTCCTTGTCTCGAATGCGCCCGGGTGCGGAATCGCGTACCCGACGTGCAGCTCGACGGCGGATCTCAGCACCGAAGGAGTCCAGGAAAGCGACTTCGACATGCTCTCACCCGAAGACTTTGCTGCAGGCCTCGCCAATACCGACCCGCAGCCCGGCGGAACCCCGGCCTATAGTTACGTGCAGGCTCTCGCGAACGTACTCGGCGGCTGCGAAGTCACCGCGATCACCGAGACGAACACGGCTACGGTCAACCCGGCCGGGATCGATCCCGCAGATTGGACAATACGCGGCAACTGGAACGACTGTGACTCCAACGGGGCCAATGGCGCCGAGTCGGACATCTGGCACCACCTTGACCACTGCGGAGCGTGCAACAGCCCGTGTCCGGGTGCACCGGGGACGGTGGTCTGCGACATGGGAAGCTGCGTTTCCGCATGTCCGGCCGACTACGCGGATTGTGAAAACGGCAGCGTCGACGGCTGCGAGAGTCACCTGCCGACTGACATCGAAGACTGCGGTGCCTGCGGCGTATTCTGCAGCACGAACAACTCGAACCCGACATGCACCGCAGGCGTCTGCAGCGTGGGCTGCATCGACGACTATCGCGACTGCGACATGGACGAGGCGACCGGCTGCGAGATCGACACCGCGACAAATCCGGATCACTGCGGCGGCTGCGGAAGCCCCTGCGCCTTCCCGAATACGATCGAGACCTGCACCGGCGGCAGCTGCGGCTGGACAGAATGTGAGCCGGGCTGGTGGGACATCAACAGCAACTTCGCGGACGGCTGCGAATACTATTGTGGCGGGAGCTCGGCTGCCGCTGACCGTCCCGACGTGGACACGACTCTGGGCCTGCCCGGTGCTGATACGAACTGCGACGGCATAGACGGGGATATTTCGAAGTCGGTGTTCGTATCAAAGGGCGGCGCAGACACACCGACCTGCGGCACCATCTCGTCGCCGTGCCTGACGATTACACAGGGCTTGATTCGTGCACAGGCGACCTCATCCAATGATGTGCTTATCGGGGCCGGCACCTACTTTGAGGCGCCGACGATTCCCGCCGGCATCGGTCTTCACGGCGGTTACGGAGCGAGCAGCTTCTACACCCGCAGCGCGGATCCCGGCCTTGTCGTCATCAACGGCAGCGCGCTGCTCGGCGCAGATCGGTACTCGCTGAGGGTGGTGAACGCGTCGCTATACACGCCCATCTCGTACCTCTCAGTTCTGGCGCCGGACGCGGGTGGCAACGGCGTTACCAGCTACGCGCTGGCTGCCTATGCTTCGAGCGGCCTGAGGGTGCACCACACGGTCCTGGCCGCAGGCAACGGGTCGGCGGGCAGCAACGGAGCGCGCGGTGCCAACGGAGCGTCGGGGCACTTCGGGTGGAATGGCGGCCCGGGCACCTGCGACGACGCCGGTGGGGCAGGCGGCGACGGGGGCACCGGCTGGTCGAATGGGCTGGCAGGCGGCGATGGCGGCGATGGCGGGGGCCAATGTCAGTGTTCAGGAGCCGACGGCGTCGACGGCCCGGGCGGAGGCGGCGTCGGTGGCGACGGCGGCAACTCAGCGGGCAGTTGCGGCCACAATGACGGGCAGAGCGGAACGGACGCGACGCTGGTGGGTGCGAACGGAAGCAACGGCTGCGCCGGTATCGGCACGAGCGTGGATCCCTTCCTCGGGTTTTGGGACGCCGATGACGGCTGCGACGGAACCGCCGGCTTTGGCGGCGGCGGCGGTGGCGGCGGCGGTGGCGGCTCCGGTCAGGGGGGCACCTGGTGCGACGACGGTGGCGGCAACGGCGGCGGCGGCGGCGCCGAAGGCGGCGGCGGCGGCTTTGGCGGCAATGCCGGCGGCGGCGGTGGCGGCTCCTTTGCGGTGTTTGCCTACAACTCGAGTGGTATGGAGCTGTGGGACAACCTGTTGAAATCGCGCAACGCAGGCAACGGCGGCAACGGTGGCGCCGGCGGGGCACAAGGAAGCGGAGGTAGCGGTGGCAGCGGTGCCACGGCATGCGACGATGAGATTGGCAAAGGCGGCGGCGGTGGCGACGGAGCCGACGGCGGCAGCGGTGGCGCGGCCGGCGGTGGCCGCGGCGGAGACTCCGTCTGCCTCGGCCTCGCTGCCGGGTTCAGCGTGCTCTACTACGGCAACACCTGTGTCACCGGGCGTGCGGGTAACGGTGGCTTCAGCCTCGGCAATGACGGATCGAACGGCGTCGTCGCGAGCACTATGAACTACTGAGTGCCGGCCGCCGGTCCGGCGGCGGGCATCGTGCGGCGGGCGTCGTGCGGCGGGCATCGTGTGGCGGGCGTCGTGCGGCGGGCATCGTGCGGCGGGGACCGAAGCGTGCGCGGCCGGCCGGTCCTCTTTGCGCTCAGTCGTCGGGCGCGACCAGCGTCACGCGTGGGAACAGCGCCGGCGCGTCTGTCCCGAGGAGCGCGTCCCGTTCTGCCATCGAGAAGAGTTGCGTGTCGCTGAGGCCGCTGCCACGGTTCGCGAGCGCGGTCGCCCGGATATCGATACGGTACTGCAGGTGGCGCCAAACCCGATACACCCCCGCGACGACGAGCTCGTCTGAAGCGCTCACGCGCACCGGCGTTCGATCGCGCGAAAACGCATCCGCCCAGCGGGGGTCATCTCGGATCGCCTCA